>CAYVJT010000356.1:0-2903 GCA_964451855.1 uncultured Actinomycetota bacterium | reverse complement strand
CTCGATGGACTCGCCGAACTGGCGCAGACCAGGCGGGTCGCTTGGCGGGCGAAGCAGGATCTGACCGACCGCCTACCGGCGACGTTCGCCCTTGTCACCGATGCCGTCGTTGCCTTCGGTGCCCCCGCTGTCTCGGGCACCATCGCTACCGCGACCTGGAAGCCGGACAAGACCGAGCGGGAGCCCACATGAGGTCACCGGAGTGCGATCGCCAAGTGACTCTCGGGGCCAACGATGCAACTGCGACGGGCACACCGAGAGCCGACTATGGGTGCCGTATGGGTGGTGATCAGCGAGACGCAGCCAGGGAGTACCGCGCCCTGCTCGCTGATCGCACAGGCCGGCCTACCCTCGCCGCGGCAGGAATGGGTCTGCACGGAGGCGGCTTCGCTTGATGGTGATCCATGGGACCAGGAAGTTCCTCGACCGTGTGGGCGGCCCTAGCGCCACCGATGTTGCCACGACGACATCTGCGCTGGGCAGCTGGTACGCCACCGTGTTGTTCTGGAGGCCGCAGGTCGCGCTGCTGGTCAACGAGACGACGCTGCTGCCGCTGTTGATGCCGTTCGCGCCGTCAGCAACGCTGCTGGGCCGTTTCCCTGACGCGCTGGCCACGGTGCTCGAGGCGCACCGGGTGCCGGCTCCCGTGATCGAGCAGGAGGTTGCGGCGGCAGGGACGTGTGTCCTTGCGCGCACCCGCGATCGCAGTGTCGTCGGTGTGATGACCGAGTTCGGTCATCTGGCTGAGGTTCGACGTGACGGGGCGGCCGATCTGGTGGGCCTGTCGGTGCAGTTGGCTCGGACACCGACGAGCCCGCTGTACAAGAGCTACATCTCGCCCGAGGGTGCTCTGGCTGCGCTGGTGCAAGCCCATCAGCGTCGTACCGATCCCTGATCCTGGCACCGACAGCCGCATCCGGTCCGGAGCAGCTTCGAGGTGATGATGGCGCGAGGTTCGGCCGGGTCGTGCGGCTGTGAGGTCACTTCGAGGTGGGATGCTGGGATCGGGGTTGGGTCGCCTGTTGCGGGTGGGTGAGCAGCTCGTCGATGTCGTCGACGGCGAGTGGGCGTGCGAACAGGAATCCTTGGGCGTGGCTGAATCCGAGTTCGATGAGTGTGTCGCGCTGTTCGGCGGTCTCGATGCCTTCGATGACGGTGGTCAGGGCAAGGGATCGGGCGAACAGTTGCAGGCCGCCGAGCAGCGACTTGGTGTCGCGGTCGCGGTCGAGGGCGGTCACGAAGCTGCGGTCGATCTTGAGGATGTCCACGGGGAAGCGGTGCACGGCGGACAGCGACGAGTAGCCGGTGCCGAAGTCGTCGACGGCGAGCTGTACGCCGAGGGTCTTCAACCCGGCGAGTTGCGCGGCCGAGATGTCAACGTCATCGATGAGGACCGATTCGGTCAGCTCGATGCAGACGCCGGACGGGTCGACCTGAGAGGTAGCGAGGGTGTCGCGGACCCGTCTGATCAGCTGGGGCGATTCGAGCTCGCGTGCGGACATGTTGACCGACACGTAGGGGGCTGGACGGGAGCGTTCGGCGGCGTGGCGTTGCCATCTGGCTGCATGCAGGCAGGCGGCTTCGAGCACGAAGCCGCCGAGTTCGTGGATCACCTCGCTGGCTTCTGCGGCAGCGAGGAACTCACCCGGTGCGAGCTCGCCTCGGTCGGGATGGCGCCAGCGCACCAGCGCCTCGAGGCCGTGGAGCTGTCCGGTAGGCAGCTCGATGATCGGCTGGAAGCGCAGGAAGAACTGGCCCTGTTCGAGTCCGACACGGATGCGCCGTTCCTCACGTAACCGGTGCACCTCGTCGCCGATCGAGGGCAGCGACGGGCGCACCAGGGCGGCCATGCCGACCCCGATGGTGACGAAGAACCCGGCACGGGTCAGCCACCGTCCGGTCTCCTGGTCGATACCGGATGCGACATCGAGCGGGGTCAGCGGTCCGGCCAGCAGCCCGGATGCGGCCGCGACCAGCAGGGCAGCCAGCGGCCCGAACCGCACGGCCGCGAACAGGATCGGCAGATAGTAGAAGTGGGGCACGACATGCTGCGCACCGCCGAGCAGCAAGGTCAGGGTCCACGAGGCCGCTAGCCCGATCACGATCACGATCGCGGCTCCAACCGGGGAGGTCGCCAGCGACATGCGCAGTGCGGCCAACGCGAACCGCCCATCCCCGCGACCTCGACCAACAGTTCCGTCATCGCGTCGTGCAACCGCCACGGCCCTCACCTCCGTGCCCAGGGCATCGACCGACCACGGCCGACCCTTGACCTGCGAGAGCTCCCAACCGCAGGGTCGCTGCCTGAGCTACCTACCCGACCAAGCGATGCCATGACCACCCAATGCTCGCACTGGGCGGGATAGGTGTCGCATCGCGACCGGAGTCCCGCCCATCACCAGCCACGCCCTGGCACGACCAACCCGTGAGACACCGGGGCTCGAGACCGGAGTTCCGAGCGCATCCCGACCTCCTCGGGACCGGGAGAACATCGCCATGGGCCGATGGAGCTCAGACGAACTCCACGTCGGCTGGATGCGCTCGGATGGTCATCGCGAGAACATCCTCAACCCCGACCACTCGGCGATCGGGGTAGGTGTCGTCTGTCGCAACGACGGGGCCATGTGGGCCACGCAGATCTTCGGTCGGGGATGAGCTCCACCCTGGACCTTGGGGGCGCGGCCCGCGTCGACGGGTTGCCGAGGCGGGGATCAGGAGCAGGTGTTCGCAGATCACGGGGATGAGCTGGCACCTCGAAGCCGTCGATCACGACGTGCGAACGGTGTGGTCGGCCGCCCACGCAGCCGCCGGGTGGCTCACCGTGAGGGTTGCGCTCGAGCGGTCATCTGGGCCGGTCTCCGGGCATCTCCGGGCACCCCTTGCCGGGCAGTTCGCTACGCCCC
>CAYVJT010000355.1:0-2952 GCA_964451855.1 uncultured Actinomycetota bacterium | reverse complement strand
GCCAGGGCCACCGATCGGGCGCCAGGGCCACCAGGGGCTCAGACGACCGGGAGGAACTCGACGCGGCTCTTCGACCGGCGCTTGCGGTCGAGGTACTCACACAGCTGCTCGTAGACCGGGTCGCCGACCATCTCGCGCAGCTCGGCCTCCATCGACCGGTACACCGGGTTGGAGCTCGAGAAGGCGACATCGTCGTCGAGGCACCACCAGTCGAAGTCCGAGCCGCCCTCGCCCCAGTGGCCACGCTCGTAGGCGGCGATCGTGTGGACCTCCATCGTCTCACCGTCGTTGGCGACGAGTTCGTCGACGGTGCGGTGGAGCGGGACCTGCCAGCACACCACCGGCTTGTAGGTCATGTGGTGCTCGCCCTTGCGTTCGGCGAGGTGGTGCAACGCACAGCCCTCGCCGGCCTCGAACCCGGAGCGGTTGGCGAAGATGCACCCACCCTCGACGACGCTCGTGTGGAACTCGCCGTCCTCGTCCTCGGTGAAGATGCCCTTCTTCATCGCCAGGCTGTGGAACTGCATCGTCGAGGGGTCGAGCTCCTCCTCGGCCAGGCGGAGCAGTTCCTCGGGGTCGTCGTCCTCGTTGACGTAGGCGCCGTGGACGCAGCAGCCGATCGCGGGATCCTGGGCTCCCGGGTGCACGCCCTCGCAGCCCTGGCCGTAGATGCACTGGTACGAGGACAGCAGGAACGACGCGTCGAAGGTGTACCGCAGGCGTTCGTTCTCGGGGTCGCGGATGCTGACCCACTCACGTTCGAGCACGGCGACCTCGTCGTCGGATCGGTGGAGGAGGGGAGGGGGAGCCGGGAGCGTAGCTGTCAGCGGGGAAGCACCTGTCCGCGGTGCGAGCAGGGTGACCGCTCGACGGGAGCTCTAGGCTGCCAGCCCATGTACCCGGCCGGTCGGGCCGGGGTCCCCACGGTACGGGAGGCACCGGTGTCTGACGAGACCAGCCCACCGCAGGTCAGCTACGAGGTGGTCGACGGGGTCGCGCACGTCACGATCGAGCGGCCCGGCAAGCACAACGCCATGAACCTCGAGGTGTTCGACCAGCTCACCGAGCACGCGGCGACCGCGGCGGAGGACCCCGGCGTCGGCGCGGTGGTGGTCAGCGGACGCGGGGGGACCTTCTCCTCGGGGATCGATGTGAGCGTGTTCGGCAGCCAGCTGGAGAGCGGCGTCGACGACGGCTTCATCGAGCGGCTGCAGACCGCGTTCACCGTCTACGAGGAGCTGGACGTCCCGACGATCGCGGCGATCGAGGGCTACTGCTTCGGCGGTGGCATCCAGCTCGCGCTCGCCTGCCACCTGCGGATGGTCGCTCCCTCGGCGCAGCTGAGCGTGATGGAGGCGAGGTGGGCGCTGGTACCCGACCTCGGTGGGACCCACCGCCTGCCACGCCTGGTCGGGTTGGGTCGAGCCACCGAGCTGACGCTCTCCGCGCGCAAGGTCGACGCGGAGGAGGCGAGAGCGATCGGGCTGGCGGAGCTCGCGCTGCCGGCGGACGGAGCCCGGGACGCGGCCCACGAGTACGCGGCCAAGCTCGCCGCCGGACCGGGGGCGCTCCGGCGTGCTCCCCGGTTGCTGCGCGAGAACCTCGCCCGCGACCGCGCTGCAGCGCTCGCCGCCGAGGCGGTGACCCAGCGCGCCTGCATCCGCGGACCCGACTTCCAGGAGGCCGTTGCGGCGCACCTCGAGGGGCGGGCCCCGAACTTCGAGGGTGCCTGAGCAGGGGATGGGTTCGGGCCGTGCAGAGCGCGGGGGTCGCCCGTCCACGTTCCCTGTGACGCACGTATGGGCCCATCGCTCGCGTGACGGCGATGCCATCGCTACCATCTTCTCCCGACCGGAAACCGGGGTGCCGATGCCGCTATCCGAGCACGAGGAGCGCATCCTCGCCGAGATCGAGCAACAGCTCGCGGCCGAGGATCCGAAGTTCGTGGCGCGCGCTCGTCGCCGCCGCGGCTGGTCCGCGCGGTTCCAACGGCGGATCGCCATGCTGCTCGGCATCGTCGGCGTCGTCGCGGTCCTGCTCCTCGGCTTCCTGCCAGCACCGTGGAACATCATCTCCGCCTCGCTCGGCATGGTGATGGTGTTCGGTGCCATCCTGCTGGCTGCGACCGCCAAGTCCGACGGTGCAGCGGACCGCGGCGTCGGTGTGCCACCAGACGAGCGCAGCTGACGCCCGCTGCTCACCGGGGCTCCTCAACGGGGCTCAACGGGGCCGGTCCAGTGTGGCCGGTGCGGCGTGCCGCGATCGCGTAGAGCGGGTTCAGCGAGGTCGGTTCGCGCCGATCAGCTGCTCGCCCCGCACCTTGAGGTCCTCCCAGGGAGCCTGCAGCGTCGCGGCGCGCCGCTGCCCGGGGCGCACCGAGTCCCGTAGGTCGTCGATCACCTTCTTGCACAGCTGCTCGGCCTCGTCGGCCATCGCGTCGTCGACGTCCCCGCCGAACGCGGCGGTCTGCGCGATCCGGGCGAAGCGGACCGCTGATGCGTCGACCCGGCCCTCCAGGTGCCACCGCCGGGTCAGCTCCAGGATCGTCTCGGCGGGGCGACGCTCGAGCCCCCAGTTGCGGGCAGCCCGCAGCAGCCGCGCCTGCATCACGAGGATGCGCCGTGTCGCGGGCTCCGCGTCACGGTAGGCACGACGACGCCGATCGGCGAGCACGATCGCGACGGTGGCGGCGAACAGGAGCAGGACCACCAGCGTGCCGGCGATCCAGGGGATCCCCCGGTCCTCATCGGGAGCGACGCCGGTTTCGTCGGTCTCGCCGTCCGGTGTCGTGGGGTCCTCGAAGGCCGGGTCATCGGGATCGAAGACGTCGTCCGGGGTGGGCTCGACAGCGTCGGGCTCCGGCTCCTGCTCGCGCAGGCGCTCCTGGCGCTCCCGCTCGGTCTCCTGCGGGGTGAGGTCGTCAGCGCGTGGTTGGATCTGCGCGCCATCGGA
>CAYVJT010000354.1:0-2954 GCA_964451855.1 uncultured Actinomycetota bacterium | reverse complement strand
CCCCAGTACCGGTCGCGCGACAGCGCCCAGTCGACGTTGTTCTCCAGCCAGTTGCCGAAGCGGCCGTGGCGGATGTGCTCCGGGTGCCAGTCGATCGTGGCGTTGTTGGCCAGCAGGTCGTCGCGCTTGGCGGTGGTCCGGATGTACCAGGACGGCTTCGCGAGGTAGATCAGCGGACGGTCGCACCGCCAGCAGAAGGGGTAGGTGTGGGTGTAGGTCTCGGTGCGGAGCAACAGGCCCCGCTCCTGCAGGTCGCGGATGATCCCCGGGTCGGCGTCCTTGACGAACCGCCCGGTCCAGGGTCCGTGGGTGAAGTTGCCCTCGAGGTCCACGGGGATGAACATGTCGAGGCCCTCACGCTTGACGATCGCGTGGTCCTCGATGCCGAAGCCGGGGGAGATGTGGACGAGCCCGGTGCCCTCGGAGGTCTCCACGTAGGTGTCGACGAGCACGAAGCGCTGATCGGTCGCGTACTCGGTCGCGGTGAACGGCGCGTGGTAGTGCAGGCCGACGAGGTCCTCTGCGGACAGCTCCGCGACCACCTCGACGTCCTCGCCGAGGACGGCCTCGCGACGCTCCGCCGCGATGACGAGGAGCTCGTCGTCGCGGTCGACGAGCTGGTAGGCGACGTCGGGACCGACGACCACCGCGGCGTTGTTGATCAGGGTCCAGGGGGTCGTGGTCCAGATCAGCAGCGCGACGTGCCGGTCACCGAGGTCCAGGTCGGGTCGACGTTCGCCGAGATCGTCGAGCAGTGGGAACCGCACGGTGATGCTGGGGTCGTCGACCGTCCGGTAGCCCATGGCGACCTCGGCGTCCGACAGGCCGGTGCCGCACCGGGCGCAGTAGGGCGCGACGCGGAAGTCCTCGAAGATGAGGTCACGTTCCCACAGCTGCTTGAGGCCCCACCAGAGGCTGTCGACGTACTCGGCGTCCATGGTGCGGTACGCGTCGTCGTTGTCGATCCAGAACCCGATGCGGTCCGAGAGCTCCTCGAACGCGCCCACGTAGCGCAGCACGGAGCTGCGGCACTGCGCGTTGAAGGCCTCGATGCCGTAGGCCTCGATGTCGGCCTTGGAGTTGAGGCCGAGCTCCTTCTCGACCTCGAGCTCGACGGGCAGGCCGTGGCAGTCCCAGCCGGCCTTGCGCCGCACGAACCTCCCCTTCATCGTGCGGTAGCGGGGGAACACGTCCTTGAAGACCCGTGCCTCGACGTGGTGGGTCCCCGGCTTGCCGTTCGCCGTCGGTGGCCCCTCGAAGAAGGTCCACACCGGTGCGTCAGCGCGCCGGCGGAGGGTCTCGTGGAAGACGTCGTGCTGCTCCCAGAGCGCGAGCACGTCGTGCTCGATCGAGGGGAGCTCGGGCCGTGCCGGCACGTCGGGCCACACGCGTCCGCCGCTGGGCGAGGAGGTCGGATCACTCACGGGTCGCTCGATCACGTTCTCGGGTCGCCACTCGGGGCGACGTCGGCTCATCGCTCCGAGGGACGACGCGTCGTGGCGACGCACCGCGGTGCCACCCTCGTTGGCCGCCGTAGCGACCCGCTCTCGAGCTTCCGGACCGGGTCGCCCCGGCCGGCCCACGTCTCGTGCGGGACCCGTCCATCCCTACGCACCGGTGTCGCTCCCTCGGTGGGTGCGCATCGGGTTCGGGATGGCCGCTCGTGAGGTGATGGCTCCGAGACCCCACCCACCGGCTCCCACCATCCCGGTTCGCTCGTCGGCAGGGCGCGCTCGGCGCCGCGTCCTCGTCATCGCGTTGTCATCATCACTTGGTCCGGGAGAGTCTACGCGGGACGTGGCGCAGACGCGCACCGGCGCCGTCAGCGACCGGGACCTCGCTGTCACGACCCTCGCATCAGCACCGACCAGGGACATCGCTGTGGGGGCCGCGGCCTGGGCACCTGGCGGTCACGGGGAGCCCGGGAGTTGCCCGAGCGGGCGCGGCTGCTACCGTCCGCGCGCATGATGGCCAAGAAGACGACCAAAGCGCCCACGAAGACCCAGCTCAAGAAGATCCGAGCGGGTCTCCAAGAGGAGCGCGATCAGCTGCTCGCCCAGGTCAAGGGCCTGGATGAGGAGGCTGATGTCAAGAACTGGCGTGACGGGGGGTTCGACGACGATCCCGCCGACAGCGGCTCCGCCAGCTTCGAGCGCGAGACCGCGCAGTCCCTGTCCAACCATGCGCGCAACCTGCTGGTGCAGATCGATGACGCCATGCGCCGCATGGACGCCGGGACCTACGGCCTGTGCGAACGCTGCGGCGAGCGCATCGACCTCGACCGCCTCGAGGCGCTGCCCTACGCCCGGCTGTGCCTGGAGTGCAAGCGCCGGGACGAGACCGGACGCTGAGTTCCGTGACGGACGACCTGCGCCCGTCCGGCACCGCTGAGGGAGGTCACCGCCGAGCCGTCGTGGTGGGGATGGTCGTCGCGGCGGTGCTCGTGGCGTTGGACCAAGCCACCAAGCAGCTGGCCGAAGCGGTGCTCGAGCCCGGCCGGTTCGTCCCGCTCCTCGGCGAGCACATCGGCTGGCAGCTGGTGTACAACCCCGGTGGCGCCTTCGGGATCCGGGCGCATCCCTGGATCTTCCTGGTGGTCACGGTCATCGTGGTCGTGGTGGTGGCGCGCGCCCTGCCACGCACGACGAGCAGGGTCACGGCCACCGGCTACGGCATGTTGCTCGCCGGCGCGCTCGGCAACGTCATCGATCGGCTCTTCCGCGAAGGCGTTGCCGAGGGCCCGTCCTTCGGCGGTGGTGCCGTGGTCGACTTCGTCGCCTGGGGCGCCTTCCCCCGGTTCAACGTCGCGGACAGCGCGATCACGGTGGGTTTCGTGCTGTTGGTGGTCGGTCTGTGGCGTGAGGAGCGCCAGCATGTCCACGAGCACGGCGAGGAGCCCACGGCCACCGACGCCTCTGCCACCGGTGGTACCCGTGACGCCGGCGACGCTCCCG
>CAYVJT010000353.1:0-2955 GCA_964451855.1 uncultured Actinomycetota bacterium | reverse complement strand
GCAGCTGGTGTTGATGGATGGGCTCAACGCGCCCGGCCGAGACAACACGGCGGTTGCGCCTATGTAGGTCGGGTGACCGCCTGCGTGCACGGTCGGCGGACGAGCGGCGGGCTGGGTCGCGCCTGATGGGGTGCGTCCGGCCGGGATCCCCGCCGCAGGCAGCACGATGGATGGCACACTGCGTGCATGACGCGCCGCCGTGGGGCCAGTTCCTTCGTCGGGCGGGCGGAGCAGCTCGACCGGCTGGAGCAGGCGCTGCGATCGGCGCAGCAGGGCGACCCGTCCACGGTGCTGGTCGGCGGTGAGGCGGGGATCGGCAAGACCCGGCTGATCGGCGAGTTCACCGCTCGGGCTCGCGAGCGGGGGGCGTTGGTGCTCGAAGGTGCCTGTCTGGAGCTGGGCCAGCACGGGTTGCCGTACGCGGCGGTCTCCGCGGCGCTGCGTGGGCTGGATGGCACGCTGGCCACCGCGCAGCTGCGTCAGCTGGCGGGGGAGGATCTGGCGGATCTGGCGCGGGTGGTGCCGGGGCTGCGGGGCGAGCCGTCGGAGACACCGGGTGGGGAAGACGGGTCGGCTTCCGTCTCACAGCTGCGGCTGTTCGAGGCGGTGCTGGGGCTGGTCGGTCGGCTGGCTGACGGCGTGCCGGTGGTGCTGGTGCTCGAGGATGTGCACTGGGCGGATGCGTCGACCCGGGATCTGATGGTGTTCCTGGCGCACAACCTGCGGGAGGTCGGGGTGGTGCTGGTCGTCAGTGTCCGGACCGAGGAGCTGGGTCGCACCCATCCGTTGCGGGGGGTGCTCGCCCAGCTGTCCCGTCAGCCGCAGGTCGATCGGATCGAGCTGGCCCCGTTCGGCCGCGAGGAGCTGGCCGCGCTGCTCGAGGATCTGCTCGGTGCGCCTCCGGCGGCCGAACAGCTCGACGGGATGGTGGAGCGGTGTGAGGGCAACCCGTTCTTCGCGGAGGAGCTGCTGGCTGCCGGGGGTGAGCTGGCGGAGCTGCCGGAGCATCTGCGTGATCTGCTGTTGCTGTCGGTCGACGGGTTGCCGTCGGGGTCGGTGCCGATGTTGCGCCTGATCGCCGCCGCGGGTGGGGAGGCCTCCCACGGCCTGGTGGCCCGGGTGATCGACCTGGAGGCGGAGACGTTGAACGAGGCTCTCCGTACGGCGGTGGAGCGTGGGGTGCTGGTGAGCCGCGCGGGCGCTGAGGCGTACGTGTTCCGGCATGCGTTGCTGACCGAGGCGGTGTACTCGACGCTGCTGCCGGGTGAGGTCGAGGAGCTGCACCGCCGGCTCGCGTCCGCGATCGAGGCCGATCCGTCGCTGGCGGTGCGTTCGGCTGCGGCGGAGCTCGCCCACCACTGGCACCACGCCAAGGACCAGCCACGCTCACTCGCCGCGTCCATCGACGCGGCCCGCGAAGCAGAGGGGACGACCGGCCTGGTCGAGGCCCGCAGCCACCTCGAGCGGGCGCTGTCGTTGTGGTCGCAGGTGGACGATGCTGAGCAGCGGGCCGGGATGGGCCACCTCGAGGTGCTGCGGTGGGCGGCCGAACTGGCCCACGCGACCGGCGATCCGGACCGGGCCGTGGCGTTGCTCGACCAGGCCCTGACCGGCGATCTCGATCCGACCACCCGTGGGCTGCTCTACCAGCGTCTCAGCACCTTCAAGGTGGAGGCCGGTGACTACGACGGTGCCGAACAGGCGTGTGCCGAAGCGGTTCGGCTCATCCCCGAGGATCCACCCACCCCGGAGCGGGCCCGGGTTCTGGCCGCCTACGGCCGCTACCTGATGGTGAACACACGCACCATGGAGGCGGAACCCTACGCCCGGTCAGCACTGGAGATCGCGCGGGCAACCGGCGACCGCCGGGTCGAAGCCGGTGCGCTGGTCACCCTGGGGACCGTCCTCACGCACGACGGTGATGAGCGTGGCTTCGAGCTGCTCCGTGAGGGGCGCACGCTCGGGGAGCAGCTGGGCGACCACGAGTCCGTCGGGCGGTCGTACCAGAACGAGGCGGTCGCTCGGCAACGTCTGGCTGACTACGACGGGGCGATCGCGGTCGCCTCCGCGGGGATCGACCGTGCCCGCGAGTTCGGTCTCGGCGACTTCACCGTCGCCGCTCACACGGAGCTGCTCGTCTACGCGGCCACCCGTTCGGGCCGCTGGGACCTCGCCGCCGAGGCCCTCGGCGACGTCCCGCGCGCGACCCGCGGCAGGTTCGGCGTCATCGACATCTGCCGGGCCCTGCTGGCGGCGCACCGCGGGCAGGCCGAAGTTGCCCGTACCGCGCTCGACGGCGCGCGACGACATCACGCGCACCGCAATCCGCAGGTCGATCACTTCTACCAGCTCTGCCGCGTGACGCTCGCGCGGCTGGACGGCGATCCCGCAGGGATCGACACCGTGATCGCCGAGCGGCCTGCGATGGCGGACCTGGCGACGCAAGGGGCGCTCTTCGCGCTGGACTCGGTGGGGCTGCGTGCGATGCTCCTCGGCGCCCTCGCCGACCGCGTCCCGCAACGGCAAGACCGCCAGGAGACCGCGGAGACGCTGCTGGCCGAGTGCCACGAAGCGGCGGACCGGCTCGACCCGCAGACCGGTCCGCTGCCAGCCTGGATAGCACTGGCCAAGGCCGAACATGCACGTGCGACCGGTGCCGGCGATGCGGTCGAACGGTGGACCACCGCAGTCGAACGGTGCGACGAGCTGTCGCTGGTCTACCACGCCGCCGACGCCCGCTACCGGCTCGCCGAAGCACTGCTCGACCAGCATCGCCGCGACGAGGCCACCGCACCCCTCCAGGCGGCAGCTGCCGTCGCCCACAAGCTGGGCGCAGCGCCGCTCGAACGCGACGTCGTCGACCTCGCCCGCCGGGCCCGCATCGACCTCGGCGAGGCACACCCGACGGACGACCCACCGGCAGACGGCCCCGGCGACGGTCTCGGGCTCACCCCC
>CAYVJT010000352.1:0-2959 GCA_964451855.1 uncultured Actinomycetota bacterium | reverse complement strand
TTCACAAGAGATGTTCACGACACTGGGCTGGCGCGGGAGGAACCGGGCTGGCGTAGGAGGATGCACGTGAGCCAAGCGGCAGAGCGCACGAAGGTCGATGAGGCGCTCGAGGCGTTGTTCGCCTCGCACCCGCCGGCGGACACCTCTGAGCGGGAGTTCTGGGGAGCGCAGTTCGACCACGGCTTGGCGTGGGTCGCCCATCCGGAGGGCATGGGTGGACTGGACGTCGGACCGCGCTGGCAGGCCGAGGTCGATCGGCGCATCACCGAGGCCGGAGGGTCGATCCGCAACCGCTACATCAACGTGCTCGGGATCGGGATGGGGGCCGGGACCCTGGTCACCCACACCAGCCCGGAGTTCGCGGGTCGGTTCCTGCGGCCGATGTTCACCTGCGAGGAGATCTGGTGCCAACTGTTCTCCGAGCCCGGTGCCGGCTCGGACCTCGCCGCCCTCTCGGCGAGCGCGGTGCGCGAGGGCGACACCTGGATCGTCAACGGCCAGAAGGTGTGGACCACCCTCGCTCACCTCGCCAAGTGGGGCCTGTTGGTCGTGCGCACCGACCCGGATGTCCCGAAGCACGCGGGGCTGACCTACTTCATCGTCGACATGGAGGCCGACGGGGTCGATGTCCGTCCGCTCTACCAGATCACCGGTGAGGCGGAGTTCAACGAGGTCTACTTCGACGACGCCCGCATCCCCGACGAGTACCGGGTCGGCGAGGTCGGCCAGGGCTGGACCGTGGCGATGACCACCCTGATGAACGAACGGGTCGCGATCGGCGCCAACGTCGGCGCCCGCGGGGAGGGCAGCATCGCCCACGCCCTCGGCGCCTGGGAACGCCGGCGTGAGGCCGCAGCGGCGGGCCAGGGCGAGCCCCCCGAGGACGCGGCTCGGGATCGCCTGGTCGCCCACTGGATCGACGCCGAGGCACTGCGGCTCACCGCGATCCGCGCTGGCGAGGCCCGGGCAGCGGGGACCCCGGGGCCGGAGGGCTCGACCTTGAAGCTGCACTGGGCCGAGCTCAACCAGACCATCACCGCCTTCGCCATGGACCTGCTGGGGCCCGAAGGCATGACCTACCCCGGCGGCTACCACTTCACCCGCCCCGACCAGTCGTCCAACCGCACCGCGCAGGTGCACCAGGCGTTCCTCCGGACGCGAGCGAACTCGATCGAGGGCGGCACGAGCGAGATCATGAGGAACATCCTCGGCGAACGCATCCTCGGGCTGCCGGGCGAGCCTCGGGTCGACAAGAACGTGCCGTGGCGCGAGGTGCCGCGCAGCTGAGCGAGGGAGAGGCAGCGAGATGGAGATCACGTTCACCGTCACCGAGGAGCAGCAGCTGCTGCGGTCGATGGCCCGCGAGCTGTTCGAGGAACGGGGAACCTCGGAGCGTGTCCGCGAGGTGATGCTCGGCGACGACGGCCTCGACGAGCCGGCCTACACCCAGCTCGCCGAGCTCGGCCTCACCGGTCTGACGATCCCCGAGGAGTACGGCGGGGGCGGCGCGTCGTACGTCGAGCTCGCGATCGTGTTCGAGGAGCTCGGCCGGCGCCTGCTCCCGGTGCCGCTGCTGTCGACCTGCGTGCTCGGGACCGAAGCCGTCCTCGTCGCCGGCAGCGACACCCAGCGCAAGGAGCTGCTCCCCGCGGTGGCGTCCGGGACCACCAGGCTCGCGCTCGCCCACCTCGACGCAGGTGGCCGCCTCACCGCCGATCCGGGGGTCCGGGCCAGCCGTGACGGCGACGGCTGGAGCCTGCAGGGAACCGCCGGGTACGTGGTCGACGGCCGCACCGCCCACCAGCTGATCACCGCCGCGGTCACCGACGACGGGATCGAGCTGTTCGTCGTCCCTGGCGACGCCGAGGGCGTCACGCGGGAGGACGTCGAGGTGCTCGACCTCACCCGCCCGATGGCCACCGTCACCTACGACGCGGTCCGCGTCGCCGACGACGCGCGCCTGTCGGGTGGCGATGCCGTGGCCGCGCTGCACCGCGCCATCGTCGCGGGCACCGTGGTGCTGGCCAACGAACAGCTCGGCGGCGCCGAACACCTCCTGCACACCACGACCGCCTACGCGCGTGAGCGGATGCAGTTCGGCCGCGCCATCGGCTCCTTCCAGGCGGTCAAGCACCGGCTGGCCGATGTGCTCGTCCGTGTCGAGGCAGCCCGTTCGACCGCCTACCACGCAGCCCGCGCCCTCGCCGAGGACGACGCCGAGGAGGTGCCGATCGCCGCGCCCATGGCCAAGGCCTACTGCTCCGAGGTGTACGAGAAGGCGGCCGGGGACGCGATCCAGCTCCACGGCGGCATCGCGTTCACCTGGGAGCATGACGCCCACCTGTACTTCAAGCGGGCCAAGGCGACCAAGCACCTACTCGGCTCACCGAGCCACCACCGTCGCCTGCTGGGGGATGTGCTCGAGCTGTGACCGGACCCGCGCCCAGCGTCGCCGCCCGGACCGACCGAGGCCGCCGTCGGCGTGAGGCGGTGCTGGATGCGGCGGCCGAGCTGTTCCTCGACCGTGGGTTCCACGGCACGAGCGTCGACGACGTGGGGGCCGCCGCCGGGATCTCGGGCCCCGGCCTGTACCGCCACTTCCGCTCGAAGGACGAGCTGCTGATGGCGGTCCTCGACCGTCTCTGGCAGCAGCTGCGCCCAGCCCTCGACGAGGCAGCGGCCCTCGACGCGAAGGCGGGCGTCGAGCGGCTGCTCGAAGCGCAGCTCGACCTCGCGTTCGAGCAGCCCGCGGCCTTGGTGCTGCTCGTGCGTGAGCTGCGCCACCTCCCCGACGACTACCGCTCCCGCGCGCGGCGCAACCATCGCCGCTACCTCGACGCCTGGGCCGACGCCCTGATCGCCGTCCGGGGCGACCTCGATCGCGACACCGCCCGCAGCATCGCGTCCGCGTTGCACGGCCTGATCGACTCCGCGGCCCTGCACCGCACGGTGATCACCG
>CAYVJT010000351.1:0-2962 GCA_964451855.1 uncultured Actinomycetota bacterium | reverse complement strand
GCAGGTGGAACTACGTGCGGGCGGGTTCGACGTTGAACCCGCGCATCGTCACGGCGATGGCGCCGTTCGCCGGGTAGCTGCAACGGGCGTTGTCCACACATCAGCTTGCGACCGGATGCCCCCGCCGGGGATCTGGATATACTGCATGCGTGGCGTATATCTGGAGGCGGTGATGACGAAGCGGCTCATCGACGTGGACGACGACGTCCTCGAGGCTGCGAAACGTGTCCTGGGCACCGACACCATCAAGGACACGGTCAACTCTGCCCTCCGCGCCAGCGTGCAGGCCGCCGAGCGGCGGCAACGCGTGGACCAAGCGGCATTGAAGCGATTCGCTCAGGCCTCGCGTGATCTGCTCGACGACGACGTGATGACAGACGCGTGGCGGTGACGCCCGCCTCCTGGCTGGTCGACAAGTCGGTGCTCGCCCGAGTCGATGTGGCGGCGGTTGCCGATGCGGTCCTTCCGCGCGTGCAGGCAGGTCAGGTCGGCGTGGCGCTGGTGACCGAACTCGAGGTCGGCTACTCGGCCCGTTCCGGCCAGGACTATGCCGCGACGCGCCACGATCTGCTCGACCTGCTCATCCCGGTGACGATGCCCGTACGCGCCGAGGAGCGAGCCCGTGAACTGCAGCGCGACCTGGTGACCCGGGGGCAGCATCGCGGAGTGAGCGTCCCCGATCTTGTGCTGGCTGCTATCGCAGACATCGAGGATCTCACCCTCCTGCACTACGACGCCGACTTCGACCTGATCTCCGAAGTCACCGGTCAACCCGCCGAGTGGGTCGTGCCGCGCGGCAGCATCGACTGACGTGGGGGAACCACCGCGGCTCGTAGTTCGTACGGGCGTGTTGCTCTGCTTCGGGTCACGGGCATGTCTTGGGGGCCGGGTGCGGGAGAACCGCTCGGCCGCAGCGCCGTCTGACCGATGCCGCACGATCGAAGACTGGCACGACCAGGTCGATGCGCTGCGCGCGTTCATGGAGGCCCGACCGGACGTCCACCATCTCGGAGGACGAGCCGATGCGCTCCAACCGCGATGTGCCGACAGCCGGGATAGCCGTCGTGCTCACTGCGGTGATGAGCAACTGCGCGCTCGCCATCTCGAAGGAGCCGATCCCGTTCACGAAACCGGGCGGAAATCGACGACGATCGGGTGGAGCTGACAGTAACCGGCAACCCCTGCACCGAGTCGGAACCACTGAGGTCGATGAGGGTCCGCAGTCGTCGTGATCACGGCGTAGCTGCACCAGCGGGACGACACATGCGTGGACATGGGCTTGCTGTACTGGACCGTCGTCGAGCCGATGCCCCTTCACCTCCCCCGACGACGCTTCGATGGGGGCGGTGCCGTTGTAGGCGGCGAAGTGCCCGGCGGAGGGGAACCGGCCAAGCTGTCCCACCAGCGCCAGGATGGTCGCGGCACCGATGGCCGGTGTCACCGATCCCGATGATGGCGGTCAGGGTGAAGCCGTGCGCGTCGAGGGTCTCGTGCAGTCGGGCTTCGGTGGCCGGGATACGCCGCTCGCGCCAGCGCCAGTCCTCCAGCAGCTGCTTGGCAACCTCGCGCCGCTCGGTCTGCGCCGCCGTCCTCGGACGCACCGAACGCAGCATCTTGGCCGCTGTGGTGACCGTGAGGTGCTTGGGTGCCTCTGGGGAGGATCATCTCCGAGAGCAGCGCGTGCAGCCGGAAGATGGTGCGGTGGCGGAACGTGACCAGATACCGGCGGCGGTCGAGGATCAGCCCCGGCGACCGGCTTGTCGCTCCCGATGCTCGTCCGCTTCGGGGCTCCTTGCCCATAGGCTCGCCGTGTTGGCGGACGGGCGGTCATCGGTGTGGACGAGACGACGAGGGCGCTGCGGGCGCGGACCGGCCTTGACGTCGTCGGCTGCTACGCGTTCGGTAGTGGCCCGGAACAGGCCGACGAACTGCTCGCGTTCGTCACGCGTGGCACCAAACGCGCCACCGTGGGGGCATCGCTCGAGCTGGCGCAGCTCGATGACCCGCTACCCGCCGTCGGTCAGCTGTGGGGCCTGCTCGACGGTGCCGGCGAAGCCCGATACGTGGCGGAGACCATCGACGTCGTTCCCGGCCGGCTCGACCAGGTCAGCCCAGCGTTCGCGTGGGACGAGGGCGAAGACGACGGCACGCTCGAGTCGTGGTGGAAGGGCCACCGGCGCTGGGGCGTGCAACTCGGCGTCGCGGATCCCGACCGACTCGAGGTG
This sequence comes from uncultured Actinomycetota bacterium, assembly GCA_964451855.1. Lineage (GTDB taxonomy): Bacteria > Actinomycetota > Nitriliruptoria > Nitriliruptorales > Nitriliruptoraceae > CSSed11-175R1. The sequence goes on along the minus strand of CAYVJT010000351.1, from coordinate 737 downwards.
TTCTTCGAGCGGTTCCGCGTGGTCTGGCCGGTACGGGACCGGACCGTGTGGCTCGTGGACGGCGTCCGGGAGCTGCGATCCGATGAACGTGCGTGGCTTCGCGAGTCACGCCTCGCGCGGCACGGGGCTGTTGAGGTGGCCGTCCACGGCGAGCGCTGGCCGGTCGACGGGTTGCCGGCGCTCGTGTGCGAACGCGGCGGCCAGCGCGTCGGCACGCTGAGCTTCCGTCCGCGACCGGGAGGCGAGGCGGTCGTGTTCGCCCTCGACGCCGTCGACGGTGAGGCCGAGGCCGGTCTGCGGCGAGCTCTCGCCGAACTCGGCCGCCGCCACCGGTGGGAACACGTCGTTGCGCCGGATACGGCGACCGACCCCCTGGCCGGATGACCGCCGGAGTCGGCATGCGCGTCGGGGTCGGAGGCGACGTCAGCTCCCTGGTCCCATGCACAGCGACCTTTGAGTACGGCGATGCTGCGGATCAGCGACAACCGCCGCAGGCCGGTGGATGACACGGGCGTTGCATCTCGGTCGGACGATCCCGGCGTGCGCGACATCCGAGATGGTCAACCCCGTTCGGGGCTACCCCGCGGCTGCGATCTGCCTCTGGTCGAAGTCGACCACGACCGTGCCCGAGACCGCGTTGCCCTGCTGGGCATCAGCGATCCGCGCGAGTTCCTCGGCGACTTCGTCGGTGACCGTGGTCGTCCCGCACCGGTCGCAGACCTGTGCAGGAACCTGGC
>CAYVJT010000350.1:0-2967 GCA_964451855.1 uncultured Actinomycetota bacterium | reverse complement strand
CGGGTGACCGTCGTGGCTCGGCAAGCCCCATCCGGAGCAAGGCCAAGCAGGGACGAGGGTGGCCCGCCCACGGTCACGGCGCGCGAGCGACGTGAACCACGTCCCAGGTAGGCCGCACGAGGCGTCGGGCAACCGACGTCCCAGATAGATGGTCGCCACCCGCTGCCGGGCAACCGGCAGCGGGCACAGGATCCGGCTTACCGGCCGACTCCTCCCAGCCCCAGCGCGACCCGATCCGCCACCGCTACGCGCTCACCCCGGGGTCCTCGCACGCCACCTGGGGCTGCGCCGTGGGGCCGATCCGGGGCCTTCGGCCCTTGACGTGCGCTGCCGGGGACGGGAGGGTTGCAGTGTCCGGGAGGTGGGACATGCCTGCTGCCAAGGTGCACGCGCTGCTCGAGGATCACGGCATCACCTACGAGGCCCACTCGCATCCCCGTGTGGTCAGCGCCCAGCGGCTCGCCGCCGCGGAGCACGTCAGCGGCTGGGAGGTGGCCAAGCCGGTCCTGCTGAGGGTCGGCGACGAGCTCGCGATGGTCGTGGTGCCCGCTGCGGTGCAGGTCGACCTCGACAAGGTGAGCCGGCTGTTCGGGGGCAACGAGGTCCGACTGGCGACCGAGGAGGAGTTCGCCGACACCTTCCCCGATTGCGACCTGGGTGCCGAGCCGCCCTTCGGCAACCTCTACGGCGTGCCGGTCTTCCTCGACGAGCGCCTGCGGGCGCACCCGCAGATCGTGTGCCGCGACGGCTCGCACACCGAAGCCATCACGCTGGCCGTCGCCGACTACGTGCGGGTCGTACAGCCAGAGATCGCCGACCTGGGCTCCGACGTCGCGACCGGGTGACCGCAGGGGACCTGGCCCCTCCGGCCCGTCCGCCGCGGCCCCACCGCTGATCGGCCCGTGCGTCCTCGTGACCCCGTCGTTGGGTCCGGCCGACGGTGACGGAGCGTGCTTGCCGCAGGCGGTCGTCGCCACGGCGGGGAGGGCGTGCGGTCCCCGCTTGTCGAGCGACCACCGTTGTGATGCACGGGCGTATCCGGATACAGTGATGTATCTGAGAGCCGCTCGTCGCCGGATCCACCGTGCCCGTACCCGCCTCGTCACCAGCCTCGTCGAGGCCCTCCCGTACCGCGCGTGCCGAGGCGCGGCGCGCCGCTCGGCGACGTCGACGGCGGCGCCTCCTGCGCGCCACGGGGTCGGTGGTCGCGGCTGCGGCGGTGCTCGTCGTGTCGGCCCCGGTGACCGCACCGGGGATCGCCTGCGGACCGGTCCCGAGCGGGGCCGCCGTGGTGACGCTCGGCCACCTCGCTGACGACGGCGAGCTCACCTCCCTGCGCCAGCGGACCGTGGGCACCGAGGGCGAGAGCTGCGAGGAGGAGGTCGAGGACCCCTCCCTCGACGTCGAGGTGTCGATCCTGCACCGTGACGTCACCGGCGGCTCGCTCGAGGCCAGCGAACTGCACGACCACGACCAGGTCAGCACCCGGGTGAGCGTCCGGGACACGACCGCCGAGGACCGCGATCTGACCGTCACGGGACCGGTCGGCACGGTGGCCGAGACCCGCCGGATCGGGGTGCCGCAGCTGGTCCGGGCGACGCTGCGCTATCCCACGACCTGGACGGTGACCGCACCGCAGGGTGACGGGGTGAGCAGCCACCTCGACGGCGACGTCGTCGAGGTGGCACGGACCGCGGTGCTGTTCGCACCGCTGCTCGACGACGAGCTGGTGCTGGAGGTGACGGCGGTCCCCGGTCGGGGCACGCCGTCGGTGACGGTCGAGGCGACGCCGTTGTCAGCGGGCGACGCCGACGCGGTGCCGGACGGCCTGCTCGATCGCGACACCACGGCGGTCGTCGCGGCGCTGGTGGACCTCGCCGAGGACGGGGCGCGCGAGCTGGTCGGCGGTGCCGAGCAACTGGCGGACGGTAGCGAGGAGCTCGCCGACGGCACCGACGACCTCGCTGACGGCGCCGCCGAGGTCGCGGACGGTGCTGCCGGCCTCGGAGACGGCATGGCGGGCCTCGCCGATGGTGTCGCGGGCCTGAGCTCCGGCGTGGACGGCAGCGCCGCCGGCGCACGCGAGCTCTCCGGCGGGGCCGACGAGCTCGCCACGGGGACCCGCGAGGTGGCTGACGGCGCAGCCCCGCTCGCCCAGGGTGCCGGGGAGCTCGCGACCGGCGCCCGGATGCTCGCGGACCAGCTGGCGGTCCTCGGCGAGGTGGAGCCGCCGGAGGTCGATCCTGAGGAGCTCGTCACCGCGGTCGTGGAGATCCGTGACGGGGTCCGCCAGGTGCGCGACGACCTCGCCGGGCTCCTCCCACCGGACCCGGATCCCACCGACCCGATCGTGATCGCCGTCGCGGTGCTGACCGAGCTCGCTGACGGGTTGGACGGGCTCGCCCAGGCGATCGGTGAGGCGCTGGCGACGTTGGCCGAGGCCGCGGAGGGGCTGCAGGCGATCGCGGACGGTGCGGACGAGCTCGCGACCGGCGCCGAGGGGATCGCGGACGGCATCGCGGAGCTCGCCGGCGCGCTCCAGGGGCTCGCGGACGGCGCTGACGCGCTGGCCACGGGCACCGGTGAGCTCGCGGCGGGCCTCACGCAGCTGTCCGGAGCGTCCGACGACCTCAGCGACGGCGCGGACGAGCTGACGGTCGGCGCTCGGGGTCTCGCCGAGGGCACCGACGGCCTGGCCGGGGGAACGCGCGAGCTCGCCGAGGGCGCCGACGGGCTGGCTGCCGGCATGGACGAGCTCGCGGAGGGCGCCGGTGAGCTGCCGGGTGCTCTGGCCGAGGCGATGGGGGTCGCCGACCGGGGTGGTGAGCGCGCCGCGGTCACCGCCGCGGTGCTCGACGAAGGTGCCGCACGGGCGGAGGCACGTCGTGGCGACGCGGCGTCGGTCACCACCCAGCTCGTCCACCACGGGCGTGATCCGCTGCCGCTGCTGCCGCTCGGGATCGCCGC
>CAYVJT010000349.1:0-2984 GCA_964451855.1 uncultured Actinomycetota bacterium | reverse complement strand
GGCCAGCTCACCGAGCAGGTGCGCCGCAAGCCCTTCTCCGTGGTGCTCTTCGACGAGGTCGAGAAGGCCCACCCGGACGTGTTCAACACCCTGCTGCAGATCCTCGAGGACGGCCGCCTCACCGACGCGCAGGGTCGCACGGTCGACTTCAAGAACACGATCCTGATCATGACCTCCAACCTCGGGACCAAGGACCTGACCGCGCCGTCGCTCGGCTTCGTCAGCGAGGATGACAGCTCGATGTACGAGCGGATGAAGAAGCAGGTCGACGACGAGCTCAAGAAGCACTTCCGTCCGGAGTTCCTCAACCGCATCGACGACACGATCGTGTTCCACCCGCTCACGCGCGAGGAGGTCAAGGAGATCGTCGACCTCATGCTCACCCGCGTGAAGAAGCAGCTGAGCGTCAAGGGCATGGAGCTCGAGCTGACCGACGCACTGAAGGTGTGGCTGGCCGACAAGGGCTACGACCCGCAGCTCGGCGCCCGGCCACTGCGCCGGACGATCCAGCGCGAGGTCGAGGACAGGCTCTCCGAGGACATCCTCAGCGGAGACTTCCACGGTGGGCAGCTGATCGTCGCCGATCTCGACGAGGAGAACGACGAGGTGACCTTCCGATCCGTCGACTCGCCCGAGGCCCCGGACACCCCACCGGTGGAGCTCGCCGGCAGTGACCGCGGTGACGGGGCCAACGGCAACGGCCCGGGCAACGGCGACGAGGACTGAACCGGACGCGTTCGTCGCGGTGCCCGGGACCTGCCAGGACGACCTTGCAGGACCCGGGCACCGCTGGTTCGGGGCCACGTGCGGGCCCGGTAGGGGGTGGTCGCGCCGGCGCGCGAGCGGAGCGCACCTGGATGGAGTCCAGCCTGCGACACCGTCCGGAGGCGAACGGGCGAGCTACGCTCACCCCTCGTGTTCGATGGTGGAGGTCCTGGGTGGCGCACGACCTGATCGATTCGACCGAGATGTACCTGCGCACCGTCCTCGAGCTGGAGGAGGAGGGCATCCCGGCGCTCCGTGCCCGCCTGTCGGAGCGTCTCGGCCTGTCCGCTCCGTCGGTCTCCGAGGGGGTGGCACGGCTCGAGAGCCAGGGCCTGCTGCAGCTGGCTGCTGACCGTACGGTCCAGCTCACCGAGGAGGGCCGGGACAAGGCGACCCACGTGATGCGCAAGCATCGCCTCGCCGAGCGCCTCCTGGCCGACGTGATCGGCCTCGAGGCCGAGTACATCCACGAGGAGGCCTGCCGCTGGGAGCACGTGATCTCCGACCGCGTCGAGGACAAGCTCGCGGAGCTCCTCGGCAACCCGACCACGAGCCCTTACGGCAACCCCATACCGGGCGGCATCGACGCTGACGAGGAGGCGCTGCCGCTGTCCGCGGTGGGCGACGGCGACGTTCGCCTGCACAGCATCTCGGAGTCGCTGCAGAGCGACGCCGAGGTGATCCACGTGCTCTACGAACACGGCATGCTCGCCGGCGAGGTGGTCACGGTCACCCACGGCCCGACGTCGGTCGTGTTGGTGCTCGACGAGCACCGCGTGGAGCTCACCCCCGATGCCGCCAAGCTGGTCTACGTCGTCCCCACCTAGGTCCGGCTGTCAGGTCAGGACCCCAGCCACTGTAGGGCGCGGACCACGAGGAAGGCCACGACACCGGCTCCCGCGAGACCAAGGGCGAGGAAGGGGAGGACCTCTTCGACCTGGTCGCGGTCCGGCTTCCCCCCGGACCTCGCCATCTGCTTCATCATCTCGAGGGAGCGCTGCATCCCCCCGTGGGAAGGCCCCACGCCTCACCCTTCCATCGCTGAGCAGGATCGTAGGCGGCAACGTTCCTCCGCGGCGTCGCTCCCTTCCTCCTTGAGCGAGGCTCGGACATGTCCTTGCTCCGGCTCGCGAGGGCGGCGCATGTCAGCGTCGGGACGCCGTCTTGCCGACGGCTCATCGAAGGCAGACCTGCTGGCGTTCCCGCTGTCTCGTGCGTCGTTCGTGGCCGCGTTGCAGCTCGGGGCGGAGGGGTCCTGGGAGGCGACGGACGAAGCCATCATCGGCGAGCTCGAGGAACGGCTGGCCCCCGCCGTTCGCGCCGGAGAGCCAGGGTGCGACCCGCAGACGAGAGCGCCGTCACTGGAACGGGCTCCCTCGATGCCGTGCTGGACCGACCGTCCGCCCGCACGAGCTCTCCGAGGAGGGCGACAAGACCGTGGTCAACCTCCGCATCAGCATCACCGACGATGGCGCGTTGCCGTCCGAGCTCATCGATGCCAGGATCGCGGAGCTGGGGGATCGGCGTGGTAGAGACCCTCGCCCGCATCCGCGCTGATCCACCAGTCCGAACCCGACGTGGTCGAGACGGTCAAGTGGCGCAGACCCTCGAACCCAGGAGGTGTCCCGATGTGGGAGCTCGACGGGCTGGACGAGCAAGCCTTCGGGTAGCTGGACGCCGCCGCGGTGGCCCACAACACCAGCGAGTGACCGCGACAGGAGGATGACCGGTGACCAGCAAGGACCAGAGCATGTCCCAAGGTCACGGCCCGAGGCTGCTGGCTGGCGGGAACCCCCAGATCCCCAAGGCCGATGGCGATGCGCCGGTGCAGGCCTACATCGACGCGATGCCGGGATGGAAGTCCGGTGTCGGTCGCCACCTCGACGGGTTGATCGAGCATGCCGTCCCCAACGTCGTCAAGGCTGTCAAGTGGAACCAGCCCATGTACGGAGTCCAAGGCCAGGGCTTCTTCGTGAGCTTCCGCTGCTTCACCAACTACATCAAGCTGACGTTCTTCCGCGGTGCCAACCTCGACCCGGTGCCCCCCGTCGACTTCAAGGACCCGAACGAGAAGGCCTTCCACATCCATGAGGACGACGATCTCGACGAGCAGCAGCTGACCAGCTGGTTCGAGCAGGCTGCTGCGATCCCCGGATGGACGCCGTAACGGTCAACATCGCGGGCCCCAGTCCGAGACCAACCCGGCGCTCGGGTTGTGG
>CAYVJT010000348.1:0-2994 GCA_964451855.1 uncultured Actinomycetota bacterium | reverse complement strand
GCGGCCTGCGGAGCCTTGTGCCGGCCACAACGCCTGCGTACCGTTCAGACGGCGCGCGGAGGCATGCATGGACTTCTCCGTCCTCGGGCCGTTGGAGGTGGGTCGCGACGGCGCGCGTGTGCGTATCGGCAGCCGCATGCAGCGTCGGCTGCTCGCGCTGTTGCTCGTGCACGACGGCGCGCCCGTCAGTGTCGAGCGGGTGATCGACGTGCTGTGGGCGGGCGAACCGCCGTCGAGCGCGCCCAAGGGCGTGCACGCCTACGCGTCGCGGCTTCGCGCCGCGCTCGGCGAGGGTGCGCCCCTCGAGTCCGGCCCCCACGGCTACCGGCTGGTCGTCGACGACCACGATCTGGACGCGCGGCGGTTCGAGCAGCTGGTTGCGACCGCGCGCACGTACCTCGACGACGACCCCGGCGAGGCTGCTGCGAGCCTCGCGGAGGCGCTGGCGCTGTGGCGCGGCCCCGCCTACGGCGAGTTCGCCCACGAGGAGTTCGCCCAGCCGGAGGCGGTGCGTCTGGATGAGCTGCGGCTGTCCGCGACCGAGGACGCGTTCGCCGCCCGGCTGGCCTGCGGCGATGGCGGCGTCGTCGCCGAACTCGAGGCGTTCACGGCCGCCAACCCGCTGCGCGAGCGACCGCACGCACAGCTCATGACCGCTCTGGCTCAGGCCGGTCGGCAGAGCGAAGCGCTGGCGGTGTACGCGCGGCTGCGCGACCGGCTCGCCGACGAGGTCGGCCTCGAGCCTTCGCCGGCGCTGGCGCAGCTCGAGGCCGACATCCTCCGGCAGACCCCAGAGGTCATGCCGCCCGCCGCCCACGCCGGAGCGCGCACCGCCGACCCGCGCGATGCCGGCCTGCGCCGGACGGGCAACCTGCCCGAGCCGGTCACGAGCTTCGTCGGTCGGCGTGACGAGACCGAGACGGTCTCCGGGCTGCTGACGCCTGGACGGCTGGTCACGCTCACGGGGCCGGGCGGGGTCGGCAAGACCCGCCTCGCGCTGCACGCGGCGGCCGCAGCCGTCGAGCGCCATCCGGACGGGGTGTGGTGGTGCGAGCTCGCGCCGACCGACGCCGATGCGCTCGGTCACACGATCGCCGATGTGCTCGGCACGCAACCGCAGCCCGGCCGCAGCATCGTGGAGGCCATCGTCGGCGCGTTGGCCGGCAGGGAGCTGTTGCTCGTCCTCGACAACTGCGAGCACGTCGTGGAGGCCAGCGCGCGACTGGTCGAACAGGTGCTGCGCAGCTGCCCGAGCGCGACGGTACTCGCCACGAGCCGGGAGCCACTCGCCGCCGAGGGCGAGCAGGTGTGGCAGGTGCCGCCGCTGCCACTGCCCAGCGACCACGCAGGTGACGAGGCCCCAGCGGTGCGGCTGTTCGCCGATCGGGCGAACGCCCACCGGGCCGACTTCAGCGCCGACGAGGAGACGGTGGACGCCGTCGCCGAGATCTGCCGGCAGCTCGACGGGCTTCCGCTGGCGATCGAGCTCGCGGCTGCGCTGGTACCCGCCCTCGAGCCACCCGAGATCGCCCGCCGCCTCGGGCAGCGGTTCGGGCTGCTGACCCACGGTCCACGCACCGACCCGCGTCACCGCAGCCTCGTCGCGGTCGTCGAGTGGTCCTACGGTCTGCTCGACACCGACGAGCAGCGCCTGTTCGACCGGCTCGCGGTGTTCGCCGGCGGGTTCACGCTGGCCGCAGCGGAGGGCGTGTGCGCCGACGAACAACTGCCCTCCGACCGCGTGGCGGGGCTGCTGGCCGGGCTCGTGAGCCGGTCGATGGTCGAGGTCGACCGCCGCTCGACGTCGACGCGGTACCGGCTGCTGGAGACGTTGCGCCACTACGCCGTCGACCGGCTGATCGGGCGCGGGGACGCCCCCGCGCTGCGGGCCCGGCATGCCGCCTGGTTCGTCGACCTCGCCGAGCGCGCGGACGCCGATGTGCGCGGACCGGGTGAGGCCGACGCGGTCGCGCTGCTCGAGGTCGAGCTCGCCAACCTGCGGGCCGCCCACCGCTGGGCCGTGGCACACGGCGATGCCGACACGGCACTGCGGCTGGCCGCCGCCCTGTACGTGTTCGCGGCCTGGCGACTGCGTGACGAGGTCTTCGACTGGGCCGAGGAGGCCGCTGGGCTGCCGTCCGCGGCTGGGCACCGGCTCCAACCCGAGGTGTGGGGCGCGGTCGCACGCGGGCTCAGCACCCGCGGTGAGCTCGACCGCGCCCGTGAGCTCGCCGAACGCGCGCTCGCCGCCGCGCCGGATGCCGCCGACCCCCGACGGCTGGCGGCGCTTGACTCGCTCGAGGCTGTTGCCCTCTACGAGGGGCGGCTCGCGGACTGCCGTGACCACGCGCGCGAGGCCCTCGCGTTGGCTCACCGCCATGATGATCTCTACCACGGACTCCAGGCGCGGCTGCACGACGCCCTCGCGCTCATCTACGGCGACGACCGCGAGGCCGGCCTCGAGGTGGCACTGACGCTGCGAGCGGACGCCGAGAGCCTCGGCAACCCCCACCACCGCGTCTGGTCGCGTTACGTGCTCGCCGAGGCTCTCGGCGACGACGACCCGGACGGGGCACTGGAGCTGCTCGCCGAAGCCCTCGCCCTGGCCGAGCCGGTCGGCGAACGGTTCCTCGAGGGGGTCGCACGGGTCGGCATCACCTCGCTGCGGGCCCGCCACCACTCGCCGCGCGACGCGCTGCGTGCGTTCCCCGACGTCCTCCGCCACTGGCGGCAGGCCGGCGACTGGACCCACCAGTGGACGACGTTGCGCAACCTCGTGCCGCTGCTCCTCGACCTCGGGGCGGACGAGCTCGCCGCCCGGCTGTACGGCGCCCAGCGGACGGCCGAGACCGACGCGTACGGCGCCGACGCGGCCCGCCTCGCCGAGGCCGGCGAGACGCTGGCCGCCCGCCTGGGCACCAGCCGTTTCGACGCGCTCGTCGACGCCGGTGAAGCGCTCGACGGGCCGGGCACCGTCGACCTGGCCCTGGCGGG
>CAYVJT010000347.1:0-3019 GCA_964451855.1 uncultured Actinomycetota bacterium | reverse complement strand
CCTCGGTGCCACCACCGCGACCGTCCCCCGCACTCGCGCACCCTAGTCGCGATCGGCCGCCTCACCATCGAGGTCGCCCGACCCGCTCGCTAGCGTGTGCTCACCGCACCGACGAGGAGACGCGGTGGACGAGATCCTGCGGGTCGGCAACGCGTCCGGCTTCTACGGCGACCGCCACGCGGCCATGCGCGAGATGGTCGAGGACGGCCCACTGGACGTGCTCACGGGCGACTACCTGGCTGAGCTGACGATGCTGATCCTGTGGCGATCGCGCCAGAAGGATCCCAGCACCGGCTACGCGAAGAGCTTCCTGCGCCAGCTCCGGGAGGTGATCGCACCGATCGCCCAGCGCCGCATCAAGGTCGTCGCCAACGCAGGAGGGCTCAACCCGACGGGGTTGGCAGCAGCCGTCCGCGAGCTGGTCACCGAACTGGGCCTCGACCTCCGCGTCGCGGCGGTCACCGGCGACGACCTGATGCCGTCCATCGAGGAGCGCGGAGCGGCCGAGCTCGGGCTCGTCCACCTCGACACCGGGATCGGCCTGGAGGCCACCGGGCTCGCACCGTTGACCGCGAACGCCTACCTCGGCGGCTGGGGCATCGCGGCAGCCCTGGCGGAGGGCGCCGACATCGTCGTCACCGGCCGGGTCACCGACGCGAGCCTGACGGTCGGCCCCGCGGCGTGGCGGTTCGGCTGGATGCGTGACGACCACGACGCGTTGGCGGGCGCGGTCGTCGCGGGCCACGTGATCGAGTGCGGCGCACAGGCCACCGGGGGCAACTACGCCTTCTTCCAGGAGGTCGACGACCTCACCCATCCCGGCTTCCCGATCGCCGAGGTGCACCCCGACGGCAGCAGCATCATCACCAAGCACCCGGGGACCGGTGGACGGGTGGACACGGGCACCGTCACCGCCCAGCTGCTGTACGAGATCGGCGGCCCCCGCTACCTCAACGCCGACGTCACCGCCCGCATGGACACGATCTCGCTGGCTGGCGACGGCCCCGACCGGGTCCGCATCAGCGGTGTCCGCGGCGAACCACCACCGCCGACCACCAAGGTCAGCGTCACCACCCTCGGCGGCTTCCGCAACCGTGCCACCTTCGTGCTGACGGGCCTGGACATCCCCGAGAAGGCCGAGCTGGCACGTCGTCAACTGGCGCACGCCATCGACCTCGACGGACTCGACCACGTGGAGTGGCGGCTCGTCCGCAGTGACCATCCCGACGCGGAGGACAACGCCGAGGCGACCGCGAGCCTGACCGTCACGGTCCAGCACCACGACCCGACCCCCATCGGTCGGCGGGGGTTCGCTGCCGCCTGCGTCGAGCTCGCGCTCGCCAGCTACCCCGGGTTCACCCTGACCGCGCCACCCGAGGACGCAGAGCCCTTCGGGCGCTACTGGCCCGGTCGGATCCCCGCCACCGCCCTCCGCGAGCGGGTGATCCTCGACGACGCCGGTGACCACGTCAGCGACGAGACCGGCCGTGGTGACGCCACGCTCGAGATCGAGCAGAGCGGCGTCCGGTACGGCGCGCCACCGGACGAGCGACCGTCGGTGGACGCCGACGAGCGCCTGCCCAGCCCCCCGCACGGGCCGACGATCCGTGCCCCGCTCGGTCGGCTCGCCGGTGCACGGTCCGGGGACAAGGGCGGCGACGCGAACGTCGGCCTCTGGGTCCGCGATCCCGCCCAGCTCGGATGGCTCCTCGCCACCGTCGGGACCCCCGACCGGGTCCGCGAGCTGCTCCCCGAGGCGTCGCACCTCGACGTCGAGGTACATCCGTTGCCGAACCTGTCGGCGGTCAACATCGTCGTCCGGGGGTTGCTCGGCGACGGCGTCGCATCCTCGACGCGTCCCGATCCGCAGGCCAAGGGGCTCGGCGAGTACCTCCGGTCGCGCCTCGTCGATGTCCCCGCGGCATGGTTGGACCGCTCCTCCGACAGCTGACGAGGCGTTCAGTTGACGGGGCCGGATGCCGCCCGGTACCTCGCCCGGTCCCCCGACCCGGTCCGCATCACCTGACCCGCGCTGAACAGCCGGTCGAGCTCCTCGCGCAGCTCGTCGGCGTCCCGCCCCAGGGCCTCGGCCAGCGACGCCGGCGTCGCGACACGCTGCGCACGCAGCTCCGCGAGCAGCAGCTCCTCGTCGGCGGCGTCGGCGCCGTCACCGGCCGCGAGCCGCCAGGCCGCGGCCGCGGCACGCTCGACGAGCAGCACCAGCGGTTCCTCGTCGTCGACCCCCGGCGGCGGGCCGAGGTGGCGCAACGGCCCGGCCGGGTCCTCGACGGGTGCCGGGTGCAACGTGATCGCCTCGAGATCCCCGCGGGCGGCGGTCAGCCCACCCGTCAGGTCGGTCGCGCCCGCCCCGACCTCCGCCTCGGGCAGACCGCGACGCTCCCGCAGCGCAGCGAGCAGCTCGGTGCGCCCCCAACCCCGTAGGCGGATCAGCAGGAACGGGTCACGGTCGATGGCGACCCCGGCCGACGCGTGGACCGCGGCCACGTGGCGGCAGATCGGACCGCGCTCGTCGCAGGGACAGCTGGCCTCGAGCTCGTCCCAGTTCGGCACGAGCCGCAGGCCGGCCCGCTCCAGCACCTCGTCGAGGCCATCCGGCAGCTGCCCGTCGATCAACGCGGCGGTGAAGCGCAACTCGTCCGCGAGCAGGGCCACGGTGCGCTCCCAGACCTCGTCGGAGGCGACCGAGCACGTCAACCTGACCGAACGAGATCCGCCACGCTCCTCGACGACCTGCGCCGAGATCGCGCCCGCCTCGATGCGCAGGTCCTCCACCGCACCCCGACGGGACAGCGCCTGGCCGCGCTGCACCGCCCGCATCGCTGCGGGCACCACCTCGTCCGCGACCGCCCCCCAGGCACGACCCCACCAGTGTCGGGGCTGCAGCGTGGCCGACGCGCCGCCGCTCATGTCCCCTCCTCCGAGGCTTCTCCCGGAGCCCACCCATCCGAGGCCGGCTCCGGCCCCTGCAACCCCACCACGGGGCCTCCGCCGCCGCTCA
>CAYVJT010000346.1:0-3050 GCA_964451855.1 uncultured Actinomycetota bacterium | reverse complement strand
TCGCCGCCGGCTGGTCGTTCGATCAGATCCTCGAGGAGTACCCCGACCTCGAGCAAGCTGACATCCAGCAGGCGCTGGAGTACGCGGCCGCAGCGACCGACGTGCACGTGCATCGGCTCCGCTCCCCCGCGTGAGGCTGCTCATCGACGAGAACCTGCCACCGCGGATCGCGACTCTGCTCAGCGAGGCCGGTCACGATGCGGTGCACGTCCGCGACCTCGACGCAGCCGGAGCTTCCGACCCGCAGATCATCGACCTCGCGCTCGCCGACGGGCGAACCATCGTGTCCGCCGATACCGACTTCGGCGCGCTCCTGGCCTCGACCGGCGCCGCCGCACCTTCTGTGATCCTCGTTCGCGAGGTCGTCGACCGCCAACCACCGGAGCTCGCCGAGCTCCTGACCGCCTGCATCGAGCAGCTCGAGGCCCAGCTGGCCGCAGGCGCGATGATCGCCCTCACAGGCACCGGGGCGCGGATGCGCCTGCTCCCGTTGTTGTAGATGTCCGTTCGGCGGACTGGGCAGTGACGCCCCGACGCTGGGGCGGCTCCGACGTGGTCGTTGCATGCTCCACCCGCGTAGACGCAACCACCGCCGTGTCCAGCGGCTGCGACGGCGGCTCGTCGGCTGCCCGTTACCGTCCCACGTCGGGTTGATCATGGATGGCAACCGCAGGTGGGCGCGACGAGTCGGCCTCAGCGACCCGATCCTCGGTCATCGCCATGGCGCCGCCCACGTCAGCGACCTTCTCGGGTGGTGCGAGACCGCTGGGATCCGCTACCTGACCCTCTTCGTGTGCTCAACCGAGAACCTGCAGCGCAGGGCCGACCACGAGATCGCCCACCTCATGCGGCTCATGGAGGAGGTGGTGGCCGAGCGTCTAGCGGGGGGAGACCACCCATGGCGCCTCCACCTCGCCGGACGCCTCGACCTTCTGCCACCGAGCACGGCCCATGCGCTGATGCACGCGCGCGATGTGACGTCGGAACGCGAGGACCATCACCTCACACTGGCTATCGGGTATGGCGGCCGTCAGGAGGTGACAGATGCAGCACGTGCGTTGCTAACCGCCCGAGCGGCGGCCGGCGCAACGATCGAGGACGTCGCGGAGAACCTCGGCCCTACGGACCTCTCTCGACACCCCTATGTGGCAGGGCAGCCCGATGTCGAACTGGTGATCCGAACGAGTGGAGAACGGCGCCTCTCGAATTGGCTGCTCTGGCAGAGCACGCATGCGGAGCTGGTCTTCAGCGACGTCTATTGGCCCGGCTTCGATGAGGCCGACCTCCTCAGCGCGTTGGTGACTTTCGTCGAACGACGACGGGTACCCTCATCGACGACGTAACCGTCGCGAACGCACTGCGCTGATCTGGCCAAGGACGACGGCGGAACCAACAGCGCTCCCGGCTGCGTACATCTGCGCACTTGCGACCGGCCGCCAACGAAAGGTACTCAGCAGAAACGCCTCGCAGCGGGGGCTACGAGGCGTTCTGTGGTGGAGGTGATCGGATTTGAACCGACGGCCCCTTCGTTGCGAACGAATTCGGACTTCCGAATCCGCATCGACCGAAAACGCGAATATCTGGCTTCTACAGCCCAGCCGGCGAGAATCGGTCGCCGCCCGCGTTCTGTCCCAGGACCTTCAGATCCCGTAGCCTTCCATCACCTTCCGTCATACTCCAGCGGCCAACTGTGTTAGATCTGTGTTATGCGCGCAGCGCATGAACGCGTCCGGGTGGCGGTTAGCTTGCCAGGTAGCGGCGCAGCGCTTCGCGCACGACCTCCGAGGTCGTGTGACCCTCACGACGAGCACGGTCGGAAAGACCGTCGCGCAGGTCATCATCGATGCGCACGTTCAGGGTGTGCGACGGCCCCTTTCCCTTCGCCAGGCGGGGTCGACCGCGCCGGCGAAGCTGTTCGGGCCTATATCCCTGCTCGGCCTCGTCGGCCTGCTGCTCCAGCAGCTCGTTACTCAGGGGCGTGCCTCGACTCGTTCGGCTCATGGCTCACCTCCTGGGAGTAGGCGGCAATACTGACGTCTCATCTTCATCGCGTGGATCACGATCTCCTCGCCAGCGTCGTCCTCGATGACCACGACCTCCGGCAGATCGCCGTGTGTGATCGGGCCGAGATAGAGCACTGCGGCCACGTCCAGGTTGGTGTCGACGTCGCTGGCGACCCGTGCGTGCTCGACAGCCCATCGGATGTCGTCGTCGGTCTGGCCATGGCGTCGTGCGCTCGGTCGCATCTCCACGAGAGATTGATGTAACACAAGAACCCTCGGAGCGGTCTCCCCTTCGCCGGGTGTTGGGTAACGACGCCACACGACCCAGATGCCTCGCGGACGCGCTGCGACCCGGAGCCGTCCACCCGGTGACCCGCACCCTCCGCGACGATCTCGGTGAGCCGACGCACGAACTGAGCACCGAGGAGGTTGTCCCTCAAGGCGGCCGGGCGAGAGCTGTTCACGTTGCAGCCCGCCAGCCCGGCCGTCAGGGTTACACTTGTTTCACATACTGCGAGGAGGCAACGATGGGTCGCTCCCGAGCAGAACGCTTTGCCGCCCTCGACCGGCAGCTCGAAGCAGCCGTCCGGAGCTCGGGTGAGGGCGACACGACCGTGACCGTCGGCACGTCGGATCCGGTCGAGCTGTCGGCCGAGTCGCTCAAGACGCTGCACAAGGTGGTGCACGCCCTGGCCGCCGGCAACGATCCGCTGCTGACCACCACCGAAGCCGCCGACGTCCTCGAGGTCTCGCGCCCGTACCTCACCCGGCTGCTCAAGACCGGCAAGCTCCCCTACCACAAGAAGGGCAACCGCCACCTCGTTCCCGCCGCCGCGCTCGAGCGGTTCAAGACCGAGCGCGACCGTCGGCTCGACGAGCTGGACGCCCTGGCCCCACCGAGGCTGACCTGGGCGTGCGGTAGATTTCGCCCGTGATGGACGAGGTGATGACCCAGTTGCGTGTGCCCGCGACGCTGCGCGGTCGGGTCGCGACGATGCTGGAGGTCACGGATCGTGTCAGCCGCGATCACCTCGACGAGGAGTACCG
>CAYVJT010000345.1:0-3086 GCA_964451855.1 uncultured Actinomycetota bacterium | reverse complement strand
TCTTCGCGAGCCCCCACTCCTGGTCGATGATCATCTGGATCGCCAGCGCCCGGCGCACCGAGGACTCGGTCGGGGTGGTGACGGCCTCGTCGTAGGCGTTGGTGTGCAGGGAGTTGGCGTTGTCGTAGATCGCGCACAGCGCCTGCAACGTGGTGCGGATGTCGTTGAAGTCCATCTCCTGGGCGTGCAGGGACCGGCCCGAGGTCTGCACGTGGTACTTGAGCTTCTGCGAGCGCTCGTTGCCGCCGTAGCGTTCCTTCATCGCGATCGCCCAGATCCTGCGGGCGACCCGGCCGATCACGGTGTACTCGGCGTCCATGCCGTTGGAGAAGAAGAACGACAGGTTCGGGGCGAAGTCGTCGATGTCCATGCCACGGGCGAGGTAGGCCTCGACGTAGGTGAGCCCGTTGGCCAGCGTGAACGCGAGCTGGGTGATGGGGTTCGCCCCGGCCTCGGCGATGTGGTAGCCGGAGATCGACACCGAGTAGAAGTTGCGGACGTCGTGCTCGATGAACCACTCCTGCACGTCGGCCATGCAGCGCAGCGAGAACTCGGTGGAGAAGATGCAGGTGTTCTGGCCCTGGTCCTCCTTGAGGATGTCCGCCTGCACCGTGCCACGGACCGTCGAGAGGGTGCGCGCGCGGATCCGCGCCGCCTCCTCGTCGTCGGGCTCGCGCCCTTCCTCCTCCCGGAAACGGTCGAGCTGCTGGTCGATCGCGGTGTTGAGGAACATCGCGAGGATCGCCGGCGCCGGCCCGTTGATCGTCATCGACACCGAGGTGGTGGGGTCGCACAGATCGAACCCGTCGAAGAGCACCTTCATGTCGTCGAGGCTGGCGATCGACACCCCGGAGGTGCCCACCTTGCCGTAGATGTCGGGCTGCTCCGCCGGGTCGCGTCCGTAGAGGGTCACCGAGTCGAACGCGGTCGACAGGCGCGTCGCGGGGTTGCCCTTCGCGAGGTAGTGGAAGCGGCGGTTGGTCCGGAAGGGGTCGCCCTCGCCAGCGAACATCCGCGCCGGCGCCTCACCCTCGCGCTTGAGCGGGAACACGCCACCGGTGTAGGGGAACCGGCCCGGGAGGTTCTCCCGGCGCAGGTAGGTGACGAGGTCGCCGTGGTCGCTGTAGCGCGGCAGCGCGACCCGCCGGACCTTGCTGCCCGACAGCGTCTCGCGGGTGAGCGGGGCGTGGAGCTCCTTGCCCCGGACCTCGTAGGTGTAGTCGTCCCCCGAGTACGCCTCGACGACGCTCGGCCACTCGTCGAGCAGCGCAGCGATCCGCTCGTCGAGCTCCTCGTCCAACCGCTCGATCGCACGGTCGAGCGACGCCACCGTGTCGTCCGCGTCGCCCTGTTCCGCGAGCAGCTGCCTCGAGGTGGTGAGGTGCTGACGCTGCCGCGCGAGCTCGGCCTGCGCCTGCGTGCGGGCGTGGTGCTCACGGACCGCCTCTGCGATGTCGGACAGGTAGCGCTCCCGCCCGGTGGGGATGATCGTGTCGAGCTTCGTGGAGACCTTCGTGTCGACCGGCGCGAGCACACCTCCGCCCGGCTCCAGCCCGTGCTTGCCGAGCCGCTCGCACAGGGCCTGGTAGAGCGCGGTGACGCCGTCGTCGTCGAACCTCGCCGCGGAGGTGCCGTAGACCGGCATCTCCTCCCAGTCGACCCCGAACGCCTCACGGTTGCGGACCAGCTGCTTGGCGACGTCACGGAGGGCGTCCTCGGCACCGAAACGCTCGAACTTGTTGATCGCCACGAGGTCGGCGAAGTCGAGCATCCCGATCTTCTCGAGCTGGGACGCGGCACCGAACTCCGGGGTCATCACGTACAGCGAGGTGTCGACGTGGGGCACGATCGCGTCGCTGCCCTGGCCGATCCCGGGCGTCTCGACGATCACGAGGTCGAAGCCGGCAGCCTTGGTGGCGGCGATGACGTCGGGGAGGCAGCTGGGCAGCTCCGTGTCGGCCTCGCGGGTCGCCATCGACCGGAAGAACACCTGGCCGGGCGAGATCGAGTTCATGCGGATGCGGTCACCGAGCAGTGCGCCGCCGCCCTTGCGCCGGGTCGGGTCGATCGCCAGCACGGCGATGCGCAGCTTGTCCTCACGGTCGACCCGGAACCGGCGGACCAGCTCGTCGGTGAGCGAGGACTTCCCGGAGCCACCGGTGCCGGTGATGCCGAGCACGGGGACCTCGCGTCCCGACGCCGCCTGCTCGATCGTGTGACGCGCGTCCTCGGAGGCTTGGCCCAGCTCGAACAGCGACACGGCGCGGGCCAGCGCGCCCTCCTCGCCGGCCCGCAGGCCATCGAGGTCGATCCCCGAGGTCGGCGGCGGGACGTCGCACGCCGCGATCATGGTGTTGATCATCCCGGGCAGGCCCAGCCTCGCCCCGTCCGCCGGGGAGAAGATCCGGGACACACCACGCTCGTGGAGCAGGTCGATCTCGTCCTGGACGATCACGCCGCCGCCCCCGCCGTAGACCTTGATGTGCCCGGCGCCGACCTGGTCGAGCCGTTCGACGAGGTAGGTGAAGTACTCGACGTGGCCGCCCTGGTAGGAGCTGACCGCCACACCCTGTGCGTCCTCCTGGACCGCCGCGGTGACCACGTCCTCGACGCTGCGGTCGTGGCCGAGGTGGACCACCTCGGCGCCCTGGGACTGCAGGAGGCGCCGCATGATGTTGATCGCGGCATCGTGCCCGTCGAAGAGGCTCCCAGCGGTCACGAACCGGACGGGATGCTCGGGAACGTGCAGATCGTCGGAGCTCACGGGTCCACCTCGGGAGTGCCGCTGGGGACGACAGCAGCATCGGAAGTTACTTGGACATCAGAAAGTATGACATCAGAGCGACGCGATGTCCATGCTGCGCGCGACCGCGCCCGCGACGCGAGACACCGCGCGCGACACCGATCGTGTGACGAAGTGGCCCGCTGCTGGCCGATCCGTTCCACGATCCGCCCGGGCGAGCGACGCGTCACGCCATGGCGCCGGCCACGCCTTCGTGGACAGATGACCAGGTCCTGGTGACGGCCCGGTGCGTCCGGACACACTCCTACTGTCGCCAAGGCGCCATCCCAGGTAGTCTGTGGGT
>CAYVJT010000344.1:0-3101 GCA_964451855.1 uncultured Actinomycetota bacterium | reverse complement strand
CGTCGGTCAGGGCCAGAGCCACCCTGGCCTGGTCCGCCGGATCGGCGTACACGAAGCCGGCGGCCGCGACCGCGAGCAGCAGCAGGGGCACGAGGGAGAGGAAGGCGAAGAACCCGATCGCGGCGGCGAGCTGATCGGCGGCGTCCTGCTTGTAGCGTTGCTGGATGCTCAGCGGCACGGCGACGAGCGGGTGCTCCTTCCAGCTGCGGCCCACCTACGCTCCTGACGCCGGGTCGGTCAGCCCAGGGTAGAGCGAGGGCGCATCACGCGACCCGGCGCAACGCGGCGATCAGCCCATCCAGGTCGTGGGGCTCGGCCTCGACGGCGACCTCGAGGCCCAGCTCACGGCACGCCTCCGAGGTCACGGGACCGATCGAGACGACCCGGGCGCGCAGCGGACGTCCCCCGACGAGGGTGACGAGGTTGCGCGCCGTCGACGGCGATGCCACGAGCACGTGGGTGATCGTGCCGTCCGCGAGCGCGGCCAGGACCGGCTCGGGGAGCGCGTCGGGCCGGCCCGTCCGGTAGGCGACCACGTCGACGGGGTCGTAGCCCTTCGCGAGGAGCAGCTCCGGGAGCACCGGGCTGGCGAGGTCGGCCCGCGGCAGCAGGACCCGGCCCGTCCCGGCGGGGATGGCCACCCCGAGCGCCTCGGTCGTCGAGGTGGGCGGCACCAGGTCCGGGGCGGTACCGAACTCACGCTCCAGGGCCTGGGCCGTCCCTGGGCCGACGCACGCGACCGTGGTCGCCCTGCGGAGCACCTCGACGTCGAGGTCTGCCTCCACGAACGAGCGCGCGACCGCACGGACCCCGTTGGGGGAGGTGAAGCACACGGTGACGAAGCCGCCATCGGCCAGCTCCCGGACCGCGGCCCTCAGCGCGTCCCCATCACCCGGCTCGATCAGCAGGACGGGCGCCTCGACGACCTCACCGCCCTGCTGCCGGATCCGATCGGCCAGCTCGGCGGCCTGCTCGGGGGCGCGCGGCACCAGCACGTTGGTTCCGGCCAGCGGGCCGGCCAGGTCACCGGCGGGTGCGCTCACGGCGTCCCCTCCCGCTCGCGGAGGGTCCGCAGGATGTCCTCACCGCCCGCTTCGAGCAGCGTCGCCGCCATCGTGCGGCCGAGGCGTTCGGGCTGGTCGTGGGCGGCCTCGTGGGAGGCGCGGTGCATCCGGGTCCCGGAGGGATCGGCGACCAGCCCGAGCAGCACCAGCCGCTGATCACCCGAGGCGCTCGTCCGCAGCTCCGCGTGCGCCCCGATCGGCGCGGTGCAGCCACCCTCGAGCATGGCGAGCAGCTCGCGTTCGGCCGTCACCTCGGTGCGGGTCGGGGCGTGGTCGATCTGCACGAGCGCGACCCGGGTGATGTCGTCGTCGACCCGGCACTCCACCGCCAGCGCCCCCTGCGCCGGTGCGTGCAGCATCTCCCCGTGTTCGAGCGGCACGGCGGTCAGTCCGGCCACGTCGGGACGCTGGCGCAGCAGCCCTGCCGTCGCCACGACCACCGCGTCGAGCTCGCCGTCGCTGACCTTGCGCAACCGGGTGGTGAGGTTGCCACGGATCGGCTGGACGAGGACGTCGCGCCGCCGGCGCTCGATCTGCGAGCGCCGACGCGCCGACGAGGTACCGATCACGAGCTGCCCGTCGCGCGGGAGATCCGCCAGGCGCCAGCCCTGGGCGGACACCAACGCGTCCCGAGGGTCGGCACGTTCGGGGACCGCGGCGACGAACAGTCCCGGCGCCCCCTCGGTCGGCAGGTCCTTGTAGGAGTGCACGACCATGTGGCAGTCGCCGTCGAGCACGGCCCGACGCGTGTGGTCGACGAACAGGCCCTTGGTGTCGAAGGCCTCGATGGCCCGGTCCGGGTGCTCGTCACCGGTCGTCGCCATCGGGACCAGCTCGGCCGGTCGGCCGGTCGCTGCGGTGAGGGCCTCGGCGACCTGCCTCGCCTGCGCCTGGGCGAGCTGGGATCGTCGGGTCGCGATGCGCCACGGACCCTTCTGCGGGACGGCGACCATCAGAGGTCGAAGAGGTCCCGCAGGGCGTCCGCGTGGTGCTCGGTGCCCTCGCGGTCGGCCAGTTCCTTGAGGCGGATCGTGGGGTCGTGCAGGAGCGTGTTGACGATGCCACGGGTGAGCGCCTCGACGGCCTCCCGCTGACGGTCGTCGAGGGACGCCAGCTTGGACGACAGCCGTTCGAGCTCGGCCTGGCGCACCCGTTCGGCCTTGGCCCGCACGTCACGGATCGTCGGCTCCACCACGCTGGAACGCGTCCAGGCGAGGAAGCGGTCCGCCTCCTCGTCGACGATCCCGCGGGCGTGGGCGATGACCTCGCCGGTGGCGCCCCGGTCCGCGAGCTCGCGCACCGAGGCGACGTCGAGCAGCTCGACGTTGGACAGGTCCCGACAGGCGAGCGCCACGTTGCGGGGTACGGCGAGGTCGAGCAGGAACAGTGGGCGGGTCCGGCCCGCGACGGCGTCGGCGACGAGGTCGAGGTCAAGCACGGGCTCCGCGGCGCCCGTGGTGCACACCACGACGTCCGCGGCGGCGACCGCCGTCGCGAGGTCGTCGTACGGGACGACGGTCCCCTCGACACGCTGCGCGAGGCGCTGCGCCTTGTCGTAGCTGCGGTTCCACACGTCCACGTGCGCGACCTCGAGCTCCGACAGGCGGTCCGCGGTCAGGGCACCGACCGTGCCGGCACCGAGCACCGCCACCCGGCGGGTGCTGAGCGAGCCGTCGAGACGTGCGCGCACCGCGTCGAGCCCGACATCGACCATCGACGAGGCGCCCTCGGAGATCGCCGTCTCCGTGCGGACGCGTCGGCCGACGTTCACGGCCTGGCCGAACACGCGCTGCAGGACCCGTCGCGCCGTCCCCTCGTGACGGGCGACCTCCATCGCCTGCTTGACCTGCAGGGCGACCTGCCGCTCACCGACGATCATCGAGTCGAGGCCGCCGGCCACCGCGAACAGGTGGGCTGCGGCGCGGTCGTCGTGGTAGCTGTACTGCAGCTCGTCGAGGTCCTGGGGGTGGACGTCGCCGCGTTCGGCGAGCCAGCCGCGCAGCTGTTGCAGGCCGGGGTGGAACCGCGACACGGAGG
>CAYVJT010000343.1:0-3103 GCA_964451855.1 uncultured Actinomycetota bacterium | reverse complement strand
CGCCGATCCTGACCGTGGCCGAGATGATCCCGACGAGCAGACCGAGCGCACCGACCATGAACAGGCCCTGCAGCGGTGTCGGCAGACGCAGGCCGACGGCGTCGGCTGCGAGGAAGCCGATCGTGACCCCGAGGTAGAGCCCGGCACCGGTGGCTGCGATCGTGGTCAGCATCCGCACGGTCAGACAGGCCCGCCCCTCGAGGGTCGAAGCCACGCGGTGCAGCCCGACCGCGATGGCCAGGCCGGCGGTGACCAGCCACTGCCAGACGTCCCAGCCGGTGAGCCCAACCTGCTCGTCGACCAGCCCGACCAGCAGGATCACGCCCGCGAGCCGGAACGGCCGTCCTCGTCGCCGTTGGCCGTTGTGCGCGCCCGTCATCGCAGCGGCTCGGCATGGCGCTGCAGGATGGCAGCCAGCTCCTGGGGGTGGGAGACCATCAGGTCGTGGCCGGCGTCGACCTCGACGACGTCGTCGATCCCCAGCCGCCGGATCGTGGCCCGCTGGGTGCGGGGTCGCACGGTCCGGTCGCGACGTGGCAGCACCCAGGCGGTCCGGGCCGGGTCGATCGACCCGGCGGAGCGGACAGGTTCGCGGTCCAGACGGCTCGACTCGTCACACAGCTGGGACAGCACGAGCTCGCGCTGGGCTGCGGTCATGCCGTTGCAGAACAGCCACCGGGCCAGGGCCGGATGCGGGGCACGGCGAGGCATCCCGTCGCGGGACTGACGTGCGACCACCCATCGCGTCGGCCCGCGCAGGGTGTCCAGCACCGACGCCCCCTCCGGCGGGAGCAGGGCCGCGACCAGCACCGTTGCTGCGATCCGTGACGGTCCCAGCCGGGCGCTGATCCCTGGCACCGTCAGCGCCCCCATCGAGTGGGCCACCACCATGACCCGGTCGAGCCGTGCCGCCTCGATCCGTCCAACGACATGCTCGGCGCAACGTTCCACGGTGACCTGCCGCAGGTCCTCGACAGCATCACCGCGTCCTGGCAGGTCGACGGCCAGGACCCGCAGGTCGGGGGCGGATCGCGCCAGTTCGGCCACGGTCGGCTGCCAGCACGCGGCGGTGTGCGCGGCCCCGTGGATCAACACCACTGCGTCACCCATGCATCGCCTTCTTGTCGCAGCCTTGGTGACCTGTCCGGCACGGGCCTGTCGTGACGAGCCGAATGGGGTCCCAGCCGGGCATCAGTCCCGCACCTGCCGGGCACGCACGACCGCTGCGGCGACCAGAAGGCCCGCGATGAGTCCGAACATCGGGATGTCCACCGCAGGCTGTCCACCCGCATCCCGGTCGATGATGTGGGCCATCAGGTGCGCCGCGGCACCGACCGCGACCCCGGCCAGAGCAGCGAACAGCGCATCGCGGACCCAGGTGCCCAGCAGCAGCACCGCCCCCAGGCCGAGCTGGAACGCGCCGATGTCACGGATCAGGTGCGTGTTGTAGGGCTCGAACGCCGCAGCGTTGTCGAAGAACGATCGTGGCGCAACGACCGCCCACACCCCGGCGCCGACGAACACCAGCCCGACCCCGACCGCAACCAGGCGCACGAACCGCTCAGCGCTCCGGGTGCCTGCGACCTCATCGGATCCTGCAGCCATCACCTCTGCTCCTGGTCACCTCGTGTCCCTGGCCACCGTCGCAGGTTCGATGCCAACCGTGGGTCGTCGATCCGTCAGCAGGATGTAGGCCAGCGGCAGCCAACACAGCCCGAACGCCGTGCGCATCAGCAGGAACGCCTCCGGGTTGCCCTCGACCGGGCGGGAGTCGAACGCGAACACGATCCACAGCAGCCCCACCACCCCGGCGAGCGCCGGCACCGCCCGCCAGCGAGGGAGCACACCGTCACGCAACGCCGCGATACCGAACGACAGGATCCCGACAACGAGCAGCAAGGTCCCCGCCACGATCGGCATGAACCACGGCCCGGTGAACTCGAAGACGAACGCCCCGAGGTGACCCACCGTCAACAGCACGATCGCAACCAGGCTCAGGACGAGCCCGACACGGCCGAGCAGGTTGGACCGGTGCCGGTACTGGCCCCGCAGCGCGAGCAACCCCAGGAACCAGGTGACGAACGCCACGACCATGAGCGCTCCCAGCAGCTGATCGGTCGGGTCCACGAGGTGCCGGAACCGGCTGCCGATGAAGATCAGCACACCGACCGCCAGAGCGATCCCACCCCACCGGGCCCGGTCGATGCTCGGCATGGACAGCTCGGATGCGTTGGTCATCATGCTCCCTTCCGTGCACGGGTCTGGTCGACGCTTTGCGGCCGGTCGGCGGATCCCGTGGCGGTCCGGACCGGGCTTGACCATTCCCGGAGCCACCACCTGTCATACCGACGAGGCGCACCTGCCCGTCGGCGACAGCATCCGCCTGGGCGTGCGGCCGCCGCGCCCAACATCCGCGATCCGCACGACGTCCTGGGCGTCCTCGCCGCGGCTCCGGCCAGCATCGGGCGTCGCCTGGAGCCTGTAACCGACTCGCCCGCTGCCAACCCACGGTTGCGCAACAGGCCGACAGCCAACCCAAGCCAGTGCGAGCGTCGGCACCACACCGTCCGTCCAGCGCAGCGCCTCAGGCGGCGTCCGCACGCCAACGCGATCGGTGTCACCCCGGCAGAGCTCGCCCTCGTCCGTCGAGTAGCGCGGACCAGGAGTGCGGGCCTCTCCACCCGTCGACACCGTCTGAGGAGGACACCATGCAACGATCGATCTGGAGCCGCATCGGACCCGGCGCCGGAGTGCTGCTGGGCCTGGGAGGCGTGGTGCTGCTCGTGGTACTGCTCGGCCAGGATCTCGGCTACGTCTCGCCGCGCGAGTCCGCCGAGGCGGTCACCGGCTTCCTGGAAGCCAACGCTGACCGGTTCCGTGTGATGAGCCTCATCCAGCTCGGGTTCGCTGTACTGCTGCTGATCTTCGTCGCCGACCTGTTCGAGCGGCTGCGGGGGGCGTTGCCCGACTCGGCGCGGTGGCTGTCCACGGCGTTCCTGGCCGGCGGGCTGCTGTTCGCGGGCGGGCTCGTGCTCTCTGCGGCGCTGGGCTACGGAGCGTCGAGCATCCACGACTTCGGTGAGGACGTGCAGACCGCCCGGGC
>CAYVJT010000342.1:0-3118 GCA_964451855.1 uncultured Actinomycetota bacterium | reverse complement strand
GCTCGTCTTCGCTGCGGTCCGGGACCGGGCTGGCCGCAGCCAGGACACGTCCGCGTACAGTCATCGATGGTTGATCTGCCCGACACGAGGAAGGAAGCAGGATGGCTCGCGTTCCAGTCCATGATCTCGACGACGCACCGGATGCCAGCAGGGAGCCCCTCGAACGCCAGGCGGAACGGCTCGGCAAGGTCATCAACATCCACGGTTCGATGGCGCACTCCCCGGCCCTGATCGGGATGTACGACGCCGTCGAGCAGGTGCTGCGCGAACGTTCGAGCCTCGACGCGGCGACGCGCTCCGCGATCCACCTCACCGTGGCCAACGTCAACGACTGCAGCTACTGCCAGGCTGCGTACACCGGCTCGTCTCGGAAGAACGGGTTCAGCGAGGAACAGACCCTGCAGATCCGACGCGGTGTGCTGGACGAGGACGAGAGGCTGACCGCCCTGTTGACGTTCGCCCGTGAGCTCGCCGACCGGAGCGGCTACGTCGCCGATGGCACGTGGCAGGCGACGCTCGACGCGGGATGGTCGGATCAGGACCTGCTCGCTGCCTACGCCGAGGTGATCCGCACGGTACTGACGAACTGGTTCAACCACCTCAACGACACCGAGCTCGACCTGCCGCCCGCACCTCCGCTCGAGGGGTGAGAGGCGTGCATCACGGTCGACCTGGGCCCGGCTGAGCTGCCGGGGGCCGCGCCTTGGCTGTCGTCAGAGGTACTGGCCGGTGTCCGAGCTCCCGGTGCCGCCCGGCTCGCCGCCGGGCAGCTGTTGCTGACGCATCTGGGCGAGCTGGTGCTGGGCCGCCAGCTGCTGACTCGCGATGCTCGCCTGGATGCCCTGGAAGAGGCCCTGGAGCCACCCGGCCAGCTGGGCCTGCACGACGCGCAGCTCCGCTCCGCTGGGCGGCGCACCTTCGATGTCGAGCCGGAACTCCGACAGCTCGGCCTCCAGTTGCCCGGAGAGCAGTTCGCGCAGCGCGTCGAGCATCTGGTTGTGGATCTCGGTCAGCCGTTGTCGGCTGGGTTCGTCGAGGCTGGCTGTCTCGAGCTCGGCCAGCATCGCGCGCACCATCCCGGCGATCCGCAGCAGCTTGCCAGGGTGCTCGATCTCCTCGTGCTGCTCCGCACCCTCCTCGATCGTGCCGGCGGGCTCGTGGGCGTGGCTCCGCTGGTCACCTCCGACGGTTTCGGCGCCCGTGCGGGGATCGGTCATCGTTGCTCCTTCGCGTCGTGGCGTGCGCACTGTCAGACGGGAGGCGAGTGCCGGGAGAGCCGCACGATGGCGACGTCCCCTGGGGAGGTGGGCTGGGTTGTGGGCCGGGTGGTGGGCTGGCGGTGGGCTCATCGCCCGGTCGTGCCGATCCGTGGCAGCATCGCCCCGCCGACCGTAGCCAAGGGGGGCCGGTCCCGGAAGGGACGAACGCCCTCGCTCGGCGCCGTCAGCGGTGGGCCCACGGTCGCTGTCCCCGTGGTGCGCGGGGAGCTCAACGAACGACGGCCACGGGGCAGTGGGCGTGCTGCACGACCTGCTGTGAGACCGATCCCATCAGCAGGCCACGGAAGCCGCCGAGTCCGCGACTGCTCACGACGAGCAGGTCCGCTTCCTCGCTCATCTCGATCAGGACCTGTGCGGGCTCTTGGGCGAACACGGCCCGCTTGATCCTGACATCCCCGTCGTCAGGGTCGGCCTCGGTTATCGCCTTCTCGACGAGCGCCTCGGCGTGTTCACGCGCGAGGGCGTACTGCTCGTCACGGCGATCGCGGCCCTGACCGGCTGCCTTGCGTGCCAGGTCGGGCGGGAGGTGAGGAGATACGTGGACCTCGGGCGTCCGTCCGTCGGGGACGCGATAGGCGTGCACGACGACCACGCTCGCATCACCGCGGAGTCGGGCCTCGTCCAGCGACCATCGCAACGCGTCGATCGAAGCGTTGCTGCCGTCCACACCAACCACGATGTCCATGGGTCCGTCGTTCCCTCGCTGTCAGGCCACCGTGGACCCCGCGCCCCGTCCGCGCCAGGGCACGAACGCCGTTCTCAGGAGACCGAAGGTCCCGGTCGGGAGGTGTCTCGTTGCCTCACACGGAGGTGGGTCACACGAGGTTGACGACCGTGCCGAGGTGGGGGAGACGCAACAGTCCGTGGGCGTGGACGACCCGGTGTGCGGCCGGTCGAGGTTCGAGACCGCACGCCACCATCTCCCGGGCGATGGCGGCGGCGACCTTGGGTGCTGCGAACGACGAACCTGACCAGCTCGCCCAGCCCTCGAACTCCTCGACGGTCGCGTCTCCGATCGTCAGCCCGGGGTGGTGGAGGAAGGTGCTCACCACGTCGACGCCCGGAGCGCAGGCATCGACCCAGTGGCCGAGGTTGGTGAACCATGCCGGACGACCACAGTCGTCCAACGCGGCGACCGCGATGACGTTGTCGAGCGCGGCCGGCCAGTTGGGTCGGCAGGTCGCGGAGTTACCGGCCGAGGCCACGAGCACCGTGGGTCCGTCCGGCTTCGCGTGGCGACCGATGATCGCTTCCATCGCGAGGGGCGGCTCGTCGTGCTCGGTGTGGCCACCGAAGGACATGTTCACCACGCACGGACGACCATCGGCGAAGACCTCACCGAGCGCGGCGGCGAGGGTGAAGTCGTCACCGTCACCGAAGCTGGACACCGCTGCGGCGGTGCGCACGTCCGCGGTGGGGCACAGCCGAGCCACGAGGCCGGCGATGAAGGTGCCGTGGCCAGCAGCACGGTCGAGGTAGCCGTCGTCGTTCTCGTCGGGGATGTCCTCGTCGGCTCGTGGGTCGTCATCCAGCGGCTGCATCCGCCAGGTCTCGGGCAGGACCGCATGTGCGGTGAGCCCCTCGTGCGCGGGGGTGCGGCTCGTCCCGGGGACGTGGACCGCGTCGGTCTCCTCGCCATCGGTCTGCAGGCCCGTGTCCAGCACGACCACGAGTGGTGCGGTGCCCTCCGGCCGGGTCCACGGGGGCAAGGGGGCGGCCGGGACGGCGGTCGTCGTCGCGTAGATCGGGTTGGCCTGGTACGCGGGGTTGGCCTGGTACGCGGGGTTGGCCTGGTAGGCGGGGTTGGCCTGGTAGGCGGGGTTGGCCTGGTAGGCGGG
>CAYVJT010000341.1:0-3174 GCA_964451855.1 uncultured Actinomycetota bacterium | reverse complement strand
GCCAGGCGAACTCGCCGGTGAGATGGCGTTGATCGAAGGTGGAACACGTACGGCATCGCTGGTGGCCATCCGCGACACCTCCGCCGTCCGACTGCGACGCGACCGCTTCCTGGCCACGCTGAAGGGACACCCCGACGCGCTGTTGCGGATCATGAGGATCGCGCTGCGTCGAGCCGGCGGTACCCACCGAGCGCAGGGCGGCGAGCGCCGCTCGGTGGCGCTCGCCGCGGTGCACCCATCGGTCGATCTGGCGGGGCTCGCCGACGCTCTTGCTGGCTCGCTGCGCCTGATGGGTCCGGCCCGACTGCTGAGCTCGCAGGACGCCGCGGCGATGTTCCCCACGTCGGGCTCGCGCCAGGCCGTCGCCGATGCGCCAAGCGTGGCCCGCGCGACGCGGTGGCTCCAGGAGGAGGAGCAGCGCTACGACACGTTGCTGCTCCAACTCGATGCGGAGCCCAGTGCATGGAACGAGATCGTGCTGCGCCACGCCGATCACCTCATGACCATCGCCGACGCACGCGCCGGGCCGGACCCAAGCGCGGTGGAGCGGCGCATCCTCGAGGTCGTGCGCACCCGGTCCGGGTCCCGCGACCGGTCCGTCCTGCCCCGCACGAGCCTGGTCCTCGTCCACCCGAAGGCGGAGCTGATGCCTGAGGCACCGCGCGGCACCGGTCGGTGGCTGACGGCTCGGACGGTCGACGCGTGGTACCACGTGCGCCGAGAGCATCCCGCCGACATCGCACGACTCGCCCGGATCGTCGCGGAACGGCCCATCGGACTCGTGCTGAGCGGGGGTGGAGCCCGAGGTTTCGCACACCTCGGCGTGCTGCGCGCACTCGAGGAGGCCGAGGTCCCCGTGGACATCGTGGCCGGAAGCAGCATCGGCGCGGCGATGGCGGCGTTCTTCGCCCTCGGTCACGATGCCGAGGAGTGCGTGAGCCGAGCGAAGAACCTGCTGCAGGGGATCATGGACTGGACCTTGCCGGTCGCGAGCCTCGCCAGCGGCGCACGGATGTCCCAACGAGCCGACCGGGAGGTCGATGGCCGCGACATCGAGGACCTGTGGCTGCCGTGGTCGGCCGTATCCACCAACCTCACGCGCCGGGAGGTGAGCGTGCACCGGCGTGGATCGTTGCTGAAGGCGCTACGCGCCACGGTCGCGATCCCGGGGATCGTCCCGCCCGTGGTCTACGGCCAGGACCTGCACATCGACGGAGGGGTGCTCGACAACCTGCCGCTCGAACACATGCGACAGGTCAACCCGCGTGGGCCTGTCATCGCGGTCGACGTTGGGGTCAGTTCCGGCCCTCAGGCCACCGACGACTTCGGGCTGGCCGCGTCCGGTTGGAAGCTGCTGGCTCGCCGCGTGCTCCCTGGACGCAGCACGCAGGAGGTTCCCGGCATCGCGACGACGTTGGCGTCTTCGATGCTGGCGGGGTCCAGCCGCGAACGCGACCGCGTGGTCGCCGACGGCCTGGCCGACCTGTACCTCGCGATCGATCTACCGCGCTGCGGACTGCTCGAGTTCGAGGCCGCTGATGGGGTGGTTGCGGCAGGCTACGAGGCTGCCCTGCCACAGGTCCGTGAGTGGCGTTCGAGCCTCCCGATCCACGCTGCGGGCCAGGAGCCCGAGCCCTGACCCGCCACGGCGTGGTGAGCAGCGGTCACCGGACGCATTCGGCGAACATGTTGAGCCCCTCATCCTCGAAGCGGATGTTCGTGCTCGGACGCCCGAACGCGGACGCTTCGAACAGCCGGTCCATGTCCTGTTCGGTGCGGTGGACGAGCTTCCAATCGAGCACGTGGTCCATCAGGCCCCGCGAGGGGTTCCTCGAGTGGACGTTGCCGAGGATGATCCGACCGCCGGGCCGCAGCATGCCGTGGACCAGGTCCATCAGGCGCACCACCAGGTCATCCCCGAAGTAGTCGATCAACCCGATGCTGTAGACCAGGTCCTGGTCGCGGATATCCGACTCGGACCTGCCCAGTGCCAGTCGGATCAGGTTCTCGCTGACCAACGACATCTGCCGATCCAGACCCTCGGACGCGGCCTTATCCGCCACGAACGCCAGCGCTTGCAGGTCGATGTCGATCAGGTTGGCGTGCAACGTGGTCGGATCGTCCAACTGCGAGAAAGCGTCGAACACCTCCCGCGCCGGACCGCATGCCAGGCTGGTGATCTGCGTCGTCTCTCCCGGTCGGGAGGCGATGGCCGCATCGATCTCAGCGGTCAACAGGCCACGTCGATGGCGCACCGAACGGGCAGCCCACGTGTCCAGGAAGCAGTGATCGATCAGCCGACCGATGGCATTCTGGCCGCCGGGCTCGTTGCGGTAGATCATCTCCAGGGTCAGGAAGTCGCCCGCATAGCCGCGCGGCTTGGTGTAGAAACGTTCCGCCGACTCGGTCAAGAGGATGTAGGGCAGCAGCTCGTGCTGCAGACGGGTCGCCACCTCCTCGCGGACCCGCTCGTTGTCGATGTCGTGTGTCATCACCTCGTTGAGCAGCGCGCAGAAGCCGTGGAACTCCTCGACGATGCGGTCTCGGGTGGCTTCGGGCACCTCGTCGTCGTTGTTCCCCGCCTCCTCGTTGGCGGCGAAGACGGCCTGCTTGAACCGCTCGATGGGCTCGCTCAGGCGTGACCAGCCGGGAGGGTGGCGCACCTCGTCGCCCTGAGCCTGCACCCTCAGACGTGAGTTGGCGGCCCGCAGCCGGACCCCGAGCAGTCGCGCCAACGACCGGTGGAGCCGCACGGAGAAGGCGGGTTCCTCGTCGGCGCGCTGCTCCAGGCCTGCGAACGGGATCGCCAGGACCGTGCTGTTCTCGAGCGCCCGCACCGACTCGGTCGGGGGGGTCCCCGTGACGAACGCCATCTCGCCGAGCAGGTCTCCCGGACCGACCGCGGCCAGCTGGGTCCCGACCTCGTCAGCGAACACCCCGAGCAGGCCTTGGACGACGATGTACAACTCGTCGACGTCCTGCCCCGCCTCGATCGCCGCTTCGCCTTGTGCCACATCTCGCTGCTGCCCAACGGCGAGGAGCCACTCGGCGTCGCCGTCGGTGAACTGCTCGAGCAGAGTGATCGCTTGCTGCATCGGTCCCTCCTGGCGTCGTGATGTGGATGGGCAAGGACTCGACGTTGTCTACCAGGCGGGAGGACCGCGCGCGGTCAGT
>CAYVJT010000340.1:0-3182 GCA_964451855.1 uncultured Actinomycetota bacterium | reverse complement strand
CTCATCCGCCGCGGCGGAAGCGCGTCCTTGACGCCGAGGCAGTAGGTGTCGACCAGGTAGCCGCACACCGACACATCACCGCTGGCACGACGGGGCGCGCGCCACCAGCACGCCGACCAGACCGGACACCGGCACGGTCCCGGACCGTTCGCGGTCGGGCCAGTCCCGTGCGGCATCCACGGTGAGTCTGGCGCTCCAACCGGCGCTCACCCAGCAGCCGAGCACCGCGGGCTCGGCCGTGCTCGCCCGCTCCTCGCGGCCGATCGCACGCACCAGCGGGGCGACGCGTCCACGCGGCACACCCAGTTCGCGCGCGATGTGGTTGGTCGACGCTCCCGCGGCATGCAGCTCCCGCACCCGCACCTGTAGTTCCTCGTCGAGCATGTCGCTCAGCTCCCTCTTCGCGGATGCGACGGTCCTACCAGCCCCCGGAGCCCGAGTTGTGGAGGCGGCGCAGCGCCTCCACAACAGCGGCTGGCCGGCGAGGTGCGTGACGACCGCCTCATCGGTGTGCCGCTGCTGCGACGAAGGAGCAGCGGACGCAGTTGGCGTGCCACCTGTGGTCGGGACCGTCATCCGAGGTGGAGCGTGCCCGGTCGAGCCCCGGTCACCCCTCCGCTTGTTGCCCACCGCAGGGACACGCCCGATCGCAACATCGAAACTCACCCAGACCCCGTCATCTCCGGCCTCTACAGCTCAGATCGCGGCGACCAGGTCCGTGCGTGCGAAGTCCTCGCCCTTGAACAGCAGCGGGAGTCCCCGCGTGTTCGCCAGCGCGTACGAGAAGCAGTCGCCGAAGTTCAGTCCAGCATGAGCAGCAGCCGGATGACGGCCCTTGCCGAAGCGGCTGTAAGCATCGCGGGCGATGCGCGCCTGTTCCGCATCGACGTCGACCAGTTCGATGTCGGCCCGATCCAGGAACAGATCCACGTGGTGCAACCCCGGCGGGCCATACCTGGCGTCGATGACGATGGAGACCTCGACGAACGTCGCCACCGACAGCAGTCGCTCCGCGGCCGCCTCGATCACCTCGTTGAACCGACGCCGCTCCGGCTCGTCCTGCAGGATCGCGAGCAGCGCCGAACTGTCGATCACCATCAGCCCGGCACACCCGTCTCGTCGTAGCCGAGGATCTCCTCAGCGCTACGCCGATCGCGCTGCGGCAGCGCCGCGCACCGCAGCGCGATGTCATCCAGCTCGTCGGTCAGCCCTCGCCCGGCGCGGTCACGAGTGAGGCGCTCGAGCCGATCCACCAGCGCACGACGCACCGCCTCGGTCTTGGTCTCGCCGGTCACCTCCGCGACCGCCGCAGCCAACTCCTCCGTCTCCTGGTGACGGATGTTCAGGGCCATGGCTTCCTCACGTGTAGCAGGGCATCTACATCGTAACATCAGGAGCCGTCGAGGAGTCTTCGGTCTCGCGACAGGTCCCTGGCAGCGCACGCAGGGCGCTCTCGGATCCAGACCGAACTACGCGTCCTGCCCTCAAGGGTGATGTGGTCGTGGACGCCGGTCTGGCGATCCAGCACGCAACGTCCGCTCCCGTGCCCCGCCCCGGCCACCCAGCCCGACTGCTGGCTCCAACGGGATGCCGCCCCCGGCGTTACAGGCCCCGGCTTCGGGTGCGACCTATCCTTGGGCTCCCGGCGTCATGGCCGTGCGGACGCGGGTGCCGCCGTCGCCGGGTGATCGGTGGGAGTCATGGGTTCGTCGAACGGACGCAGGCGCATCGAGGGACGCGTGGTCCGCGCCGCCGAGCAGGCGCTGGCCGACAAGCACTACGTCACACCGATCGACGTGCTCGTCGGGCTGGGCTGGCTCGCACCGAGCCACCTCGACCGGTGGCGGCAGGGCCGTGTCGAGCACCTCGAGGGCGTGACCAACGCCGGCCTCAGCAAGATCTCCACCGCGATGCAGGTCTTCCGCGGCTGGGCCCGGGACCACGGGTTGACGCCGAGCGAGACCGACTACGTCGCCCGGACCCGCGACCGGCGCCGGCTGCGCTTCAGCGTCAGCGGCGACCCCGACATCGAACGCGCCTACCGCACCCACTGGGTCGCGCCCGAGCTGTCCGAACGCAAGCGGCAGCAGGTCGTCGAGCGGGCGAGCAGGCCGCCCGACCTCGTGGTCATCTCTCCGCTCAACGAGTGGACCTGCGCCGGATGCGAGGGCACCGGCGGGCTACTGATCATGGAGGACGCGGGCCCGCTGTGCCTGACCTGCGCCGATCTCGACCACCTCGTGTTCCTGCCGGCCGGCGACGCCGCGCTCACCCGCCGGGCGCGGAAGGCCAGCGGCCTGTCCGCCGTGGTCGTGCGCTTCAGCCGGGCCCGCAAGCGCTACGAGCGCCAGGGCGTGCTGGTCGAGGAGGCGGCGCTCGAGGAGGCGGAACGGCGATGCCTCGAGGACGCCGACGCGCGGGCACGACGCCGCGAACGCGAAGCGGAGCGCCGGGCGGCCACCGACGCGGCCCTCGTCGAGACGCTGGTGGCCGCGATCCGCGACCGCTACCCCGGCTGTCCCGTGGACCGGGCCCGCGAGATCGCCGCGCACACCGCGGTGCGTGGCAGCGGCCGGGTCGGGCGCACCGCGGCCGGCCGCGACCTCGACCCGGAGACGATCGACCTCGCGGTCACCGCAGCGGTCCGGCACCGCGACACCCGCTACGACGCGCTGCTGATGGCCGGCGTCGACCGGTACGACGCCCGTGACGCCGTGCGCGACGAGGTCGCGATGACGCTGGCCGCGTGGCGGGCCCCGCGCGCGTAGGCGACGCCGGAGCTCACGGTGGCGCGCGACGGCAGGGCATGATCGCCGCAGCGGCTGAGCCCATAGACGGTCCACGAGCCCGCCCCGCACCTGCGACCAGCGCGACCGCCCCACGGGCAGCCGCCCCCTGGCATCCCGGCCCCACGCCGACGGGCAGCGCCGCCACGACCTCGCCGACCATCCCGCCGAAGCCCTCCGCTGCCCTGCGGAACGTGGGTTGCCGTGCAGCGGATGACGGGATCCGAACCCGCGACCTCCGCCTTGGCAAGGTTGGAAGCGGTCTCCAGGGACGTCCGCTGCCGTCCTGCCTCATCTGCGGGAAACCCGCCCTGACCTGCGGTTACGTCCACGACGGTCGCACGCCGCCCAGTGGCGTCCACCGACGTCGTCGCGTCGCTCGTTGCTCATACGTTA
>CAYVJT010000339.1:0-3223 GCA_964451855.1 uncultured Actinomycetota bacterium | reverse complement strand
CCTTCCAGAGGTTCCGCGAGTACGGCGAGGTGGAGCTCGGCTTCGACCACGTCGAGTCAGGCCCGATGGTGCGCTCCAGCTACCACGCGGGCCAACAGGCCATGGACGCCAAGGTGTGGGAGCCCTCGCCGGGCCAACCTGGTGGCGGCCCCGCCTGCCGGTAACGACACCGGGCGTCGGCCAAGGGGTCGACCCCCGCAGGACCGGGATCAGTCGCCATCCGCCTCGTTGTCCGGCATGCGTTGCCCCTGGTCCGAAGCTTCGGGGTCATCCGACTCCACGGCCTCGGCCATCGTCTGATCGTGGTCGCCGACGACCTGGCCAGGTCCGCCGGACCGTGAGGCCTCCACGGCCAAGCGCCGCCGCTCCTCGTCGGGGATGGGGCTGACGAAGGGCTGCGTGCCGGCATCCCCGATCGCGACGGGCTGCTCGGTTCGCATCCACACCGTGCGCTGCGGGAACGGGATCTCGATCTCCGCACTGTCGAAGGCCTTCTTGATGCGGCCGCGCAGCTCGCGCATGACCGCCCACTGTTGCCCGGGGATCACCTTGATGACCAGGCGGATGTCGACGCTGTCGGTCCCGAGCGACTGCACCCCCCACACCTCCGGATCCTCGATGAAGAGCTCCTCGTACGCCGGGTCGTGAGCCATCTCCACCGCGACGCGCTCGAGGATGTCGCTGGCCGCGTCGATGTCCGTGCCGTACGCGACACCGACGTCGAGCAGCGCACGCGCCCAGTCCTGGCTCATGTTCCCGATACGCCGGATCTCGCCGTTTGGGACGTGCCACAGGGTCCCGTCGACGTCGCGGATCCTCGTGCTCCGCAGGGAGACGCCCTCGACGACCCCGATGGCCTCGCCGGCATCGACGATGTCACCCACCCCGTACTGGTCCTCGATCAGCATGAAGACCCCGGACAGGAAGTCCTTCACGAGGTCCTGCGCACCGAAGCCAAGCGCGACACCGACGATGCCGGCACCCGCGATGAGCGGAGCGAGCTGGACCCCTACCTCGCCGAGCGCCATCACCAGGGCGACGAACCAGATGGCCACCTTCGTCACGCTCTTGGCCAACGCCCCGAGCGCATCCGCCCGTTGGGCACGACGCAGATCCTCCTCGATCTCACTGACCGGGACCCCGACGCGCCGACGCAGCCGTCGGGTGGGCGCGAGGCTCGGGTCCTTCATCCTCGCGACGATGCCGTTGATGATCCGACGCACGAGGGCATCCACGATGCCAGCGACGACCAGGATGATGAGGATGCTCAGGCCAGGCGCGATCAGCCACCGGATCATGAGCGCCAACAACTCGTTGTCGATGTCGCGCGTCACGGATCTGGCGAACTCCGAGATGCCTTGGAGGGGCGCATCATCTGCAGCGAGCAGAGGGGTCATCGGTTCGATCCGTAGGTCGAGGAGCGAGGGACGGGATGAGGCTAGTCCCGCGGGACGAGCCTCTGGTCGGTTCGTCCCCCCTCATCCGCACGGCGTACGTAACACGGACGAAACGGTCGTGACATCCCCGCGGCACAGGCCGCTCGTATCGTCCCCTTCCGGCAGGACCGACGTGGACGTGTGAACGTCCGCCCAGGCCGGGCGGGGCGTCTCGACCGAGCCCCAACCGTGGCCCGACGCGCTGCGGTGCGACGAGGCCGCGTCGGTGCGGGCGCCTCGCCCACCTGCCACCACCATCACGATGAGGCGTTGGGCCGACGTCGGCGAGCCGAGGCCGCTGACCAACGCTCAGCGCCGCACCACAAGGAGCGAGACGTTGGGAAGCTCACCACAGACCGCACGGGACCTGCTGGCGATGATCGAGTCGGAGGGCTACGAGTTCGTCGACCTGCGGTTCGTCGACCTGCCAGGCCTCGTCCAGCACTTCTCCGTCCCCGTCTCCGCGGTGGACGAGGGGGTGTTGACCGACGGGTTGTTCTTCGACGGCAGCTCGGTGCGCGGGTTCCAGGGCATCCAGGAGTCCGACATGCTCCTGATCCCCGACATCAGCACCGCCCGGGAGGATCGGTTCCGTGACCGCAAGACCCTGATGCTGTACTGCCACGTCCACGATGCCATCACCGGCGAGGCCTACTCCCGCGACCCCCGCAACATCGTGCGCAAGGCCGCCGCCTACCTGCGGTCGACCGGCATCGCCGACACCGTGTTCATGGGACCCGAAGCCGAGTTCTTCATCTTCGACTCGATCCGGTTCCAGGGCGAGCCCCACCACGCCTTCTACGCGATCGACTCCGTCGAGGGCCCCTGGACCAGCGGCGCCGAGGACGACGGCCACGGCAACCTCGGCTACAAGCCACGCACCAAGCAGGGCTACTTCCCCACGCCGCCCATGGACCACTACCAGGACCTGCGCTCCGAGATGAGCGCCCAGCTCGAGGCCTTCGGCATCCCCGTCGAGGTCCAGCACCACGAGGTCGGTGCTCCCGGGCAGGGAGAGATCGACATCCGCTTCGACGAGATCACCGCGATCGCCGACAAGCTGATGACCTTCAAGTACGTCATCAAGAACACGGCGTGGGCCGCAGGCAAGACCGTGACCTTCATGCCGAAGCCCGTGTTCGGCGACAACGGTTCAGGGATGCACACCCACCAGTCGCTCTGGAAGGACGGCGATCCGCTCTTCTACGACGAGTCCGGTTACGGCCAGCTCTCCGAGATGGCACGCCACTACATCGGTGGCCTGCTCAAGCACGCGCCGTCGGTGCTGGCCTTCTCGAACCCGACGACCAACAGCTACCGCCGTCTGGTGCCCGGCTACGAAGCGCCGGTCAACCTCGTGTACTCGGCCCGGAACCGCTCAGCTGCGGTGCGCATCCCGATCTCGGGCGACTCGCCGAAGGCCAAGCGGATCGAGTTCCGCGTCCCGGACCCGTCCTGCAACCCCTACCTCGCCTTCTCCGCGATGCTGATGGCCGGCCTCGACGGGGTCAAGAACAAGATCGAGCCACCGGACCCGGTCGACAAGGACATCTACGACCTGCCCCCCGAGGAGCTGGCCGGCCTGCCTGCGGTCCCTCGCAGCCTCGAGGAGGCCCTCCAGGGGCTCGAGGACGACCACGACTTCCTGCTCGAGGGAGGCGTGTTCACCGAGGACCTGCTCGAGACCTACATCGAGTACAAGATGGCCGAGGAGGTCTCCCAGGTCGGCCTGCGCCCCCACCCCCACGAGTTCCAGCTCTACTACGACATCTAACCGCGCTCGCACC
>CAYVJT010000338.1:0-3225 GCA_964451855.1 uncultured Actinomycetota bacterium | reverse complement strand
CCGACACCAACCGCGAGGTGGCTCGGCTGCTCGAGGAGCTCGCCACCCTCACCGAGCTCGACGAGGGCAGCCCGAACGCCTTCCGCGTCCGCGCCTACCAGAACGCCGAGCGTGCCGTGCTCACCCTCCAGGAGGACGTCGCCGAGCTCAGCGCGAACCAGCTGGCGCAGGTCAAGGGCATCGGCAAGAGCATCGCGGGACGCATCCGCGAGTTCGTGGACACCGGCTCGATCGACCGGCTCGAGGAGCTGCGCACCAAGCATCCCGCCAGCAAGGTCGAGCTGATGAAGATCCCCGGGCTCGGTCCGAAGACCGTGCAGCTGCTCGCCGATGAGCTCGGCATCACCGACCTCGACGGGCTCGCCGCGGGCCTGGAGGATGGCAGCGTCGCCGAGCTGTCCGGGCTGGGGGAGAAGACGGTCGAGAACATCCGGGAGGGCATCGAGCAGCTCGGGCTCAGCTCGAAGGACCAGCGCGTGCCCATCGCCGACGCGCTGCCGACCGCCGAGCGGATCGTAGCGGCGCTCCGCGAACTGGACGGCGTCGCCGACGCGGCCTACGCGGGGAGCCTGCGCCGCTTCGCGGAGACGATCGGCGACGTCGACGTGCTGGTCGCGGCCGACGATGCGGACCCGGTCACCTCGGCGTTCCTGGAGCACTCCGAGGTCGAGCGGCTGATCGGCTCCGGAGGGACCAAGACCTCCGTGGTGACCCGCGACGGGCTGCAGGTCGATCTGCGGGTCGTCCCACCCGAGAGCTTCGGTGCGGCGCTGGTCTACTTCACGGGATCGAAGGCCCACAACATCCGCCTGCGTCAGCGCGCCCTCGAGCGGGGCTGGACCCTCAACGAGTACGCGCTCGCCACCCAGGACGACGACGAGGTGGTCGCGGCGGCGACCGAGGAGGAGGTCTACGCCGCGCTCGAGCTGCCGTGGATCGCGCCCGAACGCCGTGAGGACGACGGCGAGATCGAGGCGGCCCTGGACGGCTCCGCACCCACGTTGGTCGAGGTGGACGACCTGCGCGGCGACCTCCACGACCACACCGACCTGTCGGGGGATGGGCGCGACACGTTGGAGGACCTGGTCGCCGCGGCGGTCGACCGTGGACTCGACTACCTCGCGATCACCGACCACGCGGAGGACCTCAGCATCAACGGGGTCTCCCGGGAGGCGATGCTCGAGCAGCGCCGCGCGGTCCGGGAGCTGGAGGCGCAGCGGGGCGACATCGCGCTGCTGCACGGCGCGGAGCTCAACATCGGCGTGGACGGCACGCTCGACTACGACGCCGACTTCCTCGCCGACTTCGACTGGCTGGTCGCCAGCGTGCACTCGCACTTCGGCCGCGACGTCGAGGA
The DNA here is from genome assembly GCA_964451855.1 of uncultured Actinomycetota bacterium. Lineage (GTDB taxonomy): Bacteria > Actinomycetota > Nitriliruptoria > Nitriliruptorales > Nitriliruptoraceae > CSSed11-175R1. The sequence goes on along the minus strand of CAYVJT010000338.1, from coordinate 1,868 downwards.
GCAGACCGCCCGGGTCGTCGCCGCGATCCGGCATCCGAGCGTCACCGCGATCGGCCACCTCACGGGTCGCATGCTCGGCAGGCGGGCCGGGATCGAGCTCGACCTCGAGGAGGTCTTCGACGCGGCCGCCGCGACGGGCACGGCCATCGAGATCAACGCCAGCCTGCGCCGCCTCGACGCGCCGGTCGAGGCGATCCGCGAAGGGGCACGCCGTGGCGTGACGTTCGTGATCTCGACCGACGCCCACGCCGTGACGGAGCTCGACCGCGCACGGTTCGGGGTCGCGCAGGCCAGGCGCGCCGGCCTGGACCGGGCATCGATCGCCAACACCTGGGAACGCGATCGGTTCCTCGAGTGGTGCGCACAGGTGCGTGGCGCGGGGTGAGGGGTGGGTCGCAGGTGAGAGGAGTGGGTCGCAGGTGACGGGTGTGCCCGGAGACCGGACCGGTCGGCGGTGAGCGACGTGGGTGGTCAGACGTCGGTCGCCGCGATCCAGGGCCAGCTGCGGCCCATGGACCGCGGCGAGCTCGAGGTGGCCCCCGTCGCGGCCGCCGAGGCGCTCTTCGGCGCGGTGCTCGAGTGGCACGACGTGACGAGGCCCGTGCGGGCACGCATCGTCGAGGTCGAGGCGTACGGGCCGGACGACCCCGCGAGCCACGCCTACCGCGGCCCCACCCCGGCCTGCAGATCGATGTTCGCGGCGGCCGGGACCGCCTACGTCTACCGCTCGTACGGGGTGCACTGGTGCCTCAACGTCAGCGTCGCCGGCGAACGGATCGGCGCTGCGGTGCTGCTCCGTGCCGCGGTGCTGCTCGAAGGCCACGACGAGGTGCGTGCTCGTCGTCCTCGGGTCGACGAGCACGCCCTGCTGCGCGGTCCGGGCTGTCTGACCCGGGGGCTCGGGATCGATGGGCAGCTCGATGGTCTCGACCTGCTCGACCCCGCAGCGTCGTGGCGACTGCTCGTGGACGAGCTCGAGCTGCCGTCGAGCTGCGGTCCGCGGGTCGGGGTCTCCAAGGCTGCGGACCTGCCCTGGCGGCGCTACCTCGCGGGCTGCCCTGCCGTGAGCCGGTTCCGTCGGTCACCGCGCGCGTGACCCTCGCTACGGGGCCGCGCTCGCCCTACCGTACGGGGCAGTGGCCTGGCAAGCACCCTGGGCAGCGGTGCGCGCTTGACGCCCCACGCGACCGGAGGCTGGCGGTCCGGTGACGCACCCGGTACCGTCCTCAGTAGCGGCGTCACGGACGCCGTACCTCGGCGACGAGGTGGTCACCCGCAGGGCTCAGGATCGGGCGCTCAGGCCCACCAGCCCCGCTCGGGTGATTTGACAGCACGAGAAGCCGCCACGTACGCTGGCGGCTCCGCACAGCGGCCACGGCTCATCTGAGCCCGGATACGTCACCGATCGTGGTGGCGCCCGCCCACGGCCCTGAGGTTGGAAGCTCCGATCCGGAGCTGGTAGCGTCTGCTGCCCGCACCGGTCGCGAGACCGCGCGGAACGCGGTGCCTTGGAAGCCGCTCCCGACCGAGCCAGCAGGCTCGGGGTGGACGGAACCCGTCGGGCGCTGCTCCGACCGCTCCTTGAGAACTGCACAGGGTGCCAAAAGCCAGTGACACACCTCTACGACCCTCCGGGGTCGTGAGGATGTGACACAACCCCGTCGATCGCGACCACCTCGGTGGCAGCGATCTTCAGGTGAGTGTAGTAACCCCAATTGAACGATAATGAGGGATCAAGGACGGCAGGGATCCTCGGATCCAGGTCGTCTCTGAAGACCTTCGTTCGTGCGATCTTTGACTACCTTGTAGTTATCGATCACTCAACGGAGAGTTTGATCCTGGCTCAGGATGAACGCTGGCGGCGGGTC
>CAYVJT010000337.1:0-3235 GCA_964451855.1 uncultured Actinomycetota bacterium | reverse complement strand
CCCGCCCACCCCAGAGCGGGCCCAGGCCCTGGCCGCCTACGGCCGCTACCTGATGATGAACACCCGCTACCGGGACGCGGAACCCTACATCCGGTCGGCGCTACAGATGGCCCGGGTGACCGGCGACCGCCGGGTCGAAGCCGGCGCATTGGTCACCATGGGGACCATCCTGACGAACCGGGGCGACGAGCGCGGCTTCGAGCTGCTCGGTGAGGGGCGCGCGGTCGGGGAGGAGCTGGGTGACCACGAGCCCGTCCACCGGTCGTACCAGAACGAGGCTGTGGCTCGGCAACGCCTGGCCGACTACGACGGGGCGATCGCGGTCGCCTCCGCAGCGATCGACCGTGCCCGAGAGTTCGGTCTCGGCGAGTACTGGGTTGGCGCCCACACGGACCCGCTCGTCTACCCAGCCATCCGCACGGGCCGCTGGGACCTCGCCGCCGACGCGCTGCGTGACGCCCCGCGCGAGACCGGCGGCAGGTTCGGCCTCGTCGACGTCTACCGGGCCCTGCTGGCGGCGCGCCGAGGGCAGGCCGAGATGGCCCGTAGCGCGTTCGACGCTGCGCAACTTCTCGATGCGCACCTCAACCCGCAGACTGTGCACCTTCACCACCTGACGCGCGTCACGCTCGAACGGCTGGACGGCGACCCCGCCGGGATCGACACCGTGATCGCCGAACGGCCTGCGATCCTGGACCCGGCGACGGGAGGGGCGACCGTAGCGCTGGAATCGGTGGAGCTGCGCGCGATGCTCCTCGGCGCCCTCGCTGACCGCGTGCCTCCACCGCAAGACCGCCATGAGACCGCGGAGACGCTGCTGGCGGAGTGCCACGAGGTCGCCGACCGGCTCGACCCGCAGATCGGTGCGTTGCCAGCCTGGGTGGCACTAGCCGAGGCCGAACACGCACGTGCCACCGGCGCTACCGACGCGGTCGAACGGTGGGCCAACGCGGTCGAACGCTGCGACGAGCTGTCGCTGGTCTACCACGCGGCCGACGCCCGCTACCGGCTCGCCGAGGCGCTGCTCGCACAGGATCGCCGCGACGAGGCGACGGCGCCCTTGCGTGCCGCGGCTGCCGTCGCCCGCAAGCTGGGCGCCACGCCGCTCGAACGCGACGTCGTCGACCTCGCCCGGCGTGCCCGCATCGACCTCGGCGAGGCACAACCGACGGACGACCCACCGGCAGACGGCCCCGGCGACGGTCTCGGGCTCACCCCCCGCGAGACCGAGGTGCTGGCGTTGCTGGCAGACGGCTGTTCGAACCCCGAGATCGCCGAGCGGCTGTTCATCAGCCCCAAGACCGCCTCCGTGCACGTCTCCAACATCCTGGGCAAGCTCGAGGTCGACAGCCGCGGCGAAGCCGCCGCCCTCGCCCACCGACGCGGCCTCACCAGGTAGCAACCGGCCCCGATCCGGCCACGTCCCCCACACCCCTCAACCGAAGCGTCACAGCCTGCCCCCAACCTGCCATCGGAACAGATCGCCCGCTGGTCACCGGAGGGCCCCAGCATGCCCGCAGCCTTGCATCGGATCAGGCCACTGTCTTCCGGCCTCTGGACGGATCACAAGGCGTAGCGACAACGCCCGCATCGCTCCACGTTCGTTGGGCGGTTGGTGCGTCTCAAGTCTGGGCCGTCTCAGTCGGTGGTTGCTGGCGGTGTGAAGGTCACGTCGCCTGCTGGCCCCTCCACGGTCACGGTGAGGTCGGCTGCCGGCCCAGTGACGAGCGTGCCGCCGTTCTCGATGAAGGTGCCTACGCCGTCGGCGACCACCACGTCGAGCCCGGGGCCGGCGATGATCGCGAGCGCCTGATGCTCGTCGTTGCGATGGCGCAGTGCCCAGGCGTCATCTGGCTCGGGGTCGGGACCGAAGCCGACGGTGCTCCCGCCGTCGAGATCGAGCAGCAGCGCGGCGAGTTCACCAACGTCGGTCGGGTCCTCAACCGGGACGAGCATGAGCACGTAGCCGTCGGCGCGTGCGGCAACCCGGGCGTGCTCGATGCCGGCACCGACCCGTGGGTGATCGTCACGCAGCTGTCGCAGTGCCTGGCCGATCTGCGACGCTGACCAGTCGTGCCCGACGACGTCGTCGGGGTCGTGGTGGGTGACCTCCCAGGCGCCCAGGCGGGTGCCATCCCGGGCGTAGGCGACGAGCGGGTCCCCGGTGGTTGCGTGTTCGACCGCGGCGAAGACCCGGCGGCCAAGCCCTGACGGCTCGTGGATCTCCACTGGCACCTCGCCGTCGGCGAGCTCCCAGACCAGCCGATCGACCGCGTCAGAGACGACCCCCATGATCGCGAGCGGTGGTTCGGGGAGCGGCATCGCCGTGACGTCGAGCACTGGAGGCTGTCCTCCCAGCCGGGTCCCACAGCGCATCCCATCACCCGGTGCCTCGCTTTCGACCCCGTCGGGCAGGACCTCCCACCGCAGCGTCAGACATAGCGACGGAGCCACCCCCTCGGGGGCGTTGGCGTGTGGTGCCTGCCAGCCGGCCGCCGCCCGCCACTGCCCCCCGTCGATGCCGCCCTGCTCGAAGAACCCCACCGCGTCCGGGTCGAAGCTGCCCGGCAGCTCCTCGACCGGCGGGGGGCCCGGCTCGGGCCGGTCGATCGGGTCGATCAGCGGCACGGAGACGCCGCCCCACACCATGGCCGCCACGACGACCCCCACGAGCGCGGCCATCCCCGCGACGACCGCGGGCAGCACCCGAACCCTGCGCCGACGTCCGATCAGCTCATCGACCGGGGGACGCGTCGGCATCGCGAGGCGCTTGGCATCGTTACGCAACGCGTCACGTTCCCGCTGTTCGACGTTCACGTCGGCCCCTCCAGATGTCCACGCGACCGCGCCAAGGCCCGCGACAGGCGGCACTTGACCATACCGGGCGAGATCTCCAGCGCCTCGGCGACCGCCTCAACCGACCAGTCCAGCCGCAGCCGGAGCACCACCACCGCCCGCTGGCCAGCCGGCAGCACCCGAAGCGCCCGCGCGACGGCCGGGTCCGACGGCGTCGGCAACTGCCCACCAGGCCGCTCCACAGGCCGCGTGGACAGCACCTCACGGGTCAGCCGCCGCAGCCGCAACCCCGCCCAGCCTGCCACAGCGGCACCCTCCTCCACCATGAGCGAGCCGCGACATGGCGACAATGCCTGCGAGTTCGCCAGGTCCCTTCGGGTGCGAGCCAAGGTCCGTAGTGGGAGCGAGGCATCCGGTCGCGGATGGCTACGGTGCTCGA
>CAYVJT010000336.1:0-3333 GCA_964451855.1 uncultured Actinomycetota bacterium | reverse complement strand
CCAAGGGCTACAAGTTCTCCACCTACGCGGTGTGGTGGATCCGTCAGGCGCTGCAACGCGGTGTCGCCAGCAAGGGACGCACGATCCGCGTGCCCGCACACGTCTGGGAGCTCTACGGCAAGCTGCGGGCCGCTGAGCTGCGTCTGCGTCAGCAGAAGGGTGGCGACCCCTCGGAGGCGGAGATCGCCGACGAGGTGGGCCTCACCGAGCAGCGTGTGCGCGAGGTCCGCGACGCCATGCAGGAGCTGGTCTCCCTCGACCGCCCGATCGGTGAGGACGGCGACGCCACCATGGGTGACCTGATCGCCGACGCCGACGGGATCGACCCTGCCGACACCGCCCTCGAGGGCGATGCGTTCAGCCAGATCGACGCCGCCCTGCGCGAGCTCGACGAGCGTGAGCGCCTGATCCTGGTGCTGCGCTTCGGACTGCAGGGCGAGGAGCCCCGCACGCTGGAGGAGATCGGCGATCACTTCGGGCTGACCCGGGAGCGCATCCGACAGATGCAGAACCGGGCGCTGGCGAAGCTGCGCCACCCCTCCCGAGCCCACAACCTGTCCGGCCTGCTCGACGTGCTCGACCGCGCCGCCTGAACACCGCCCGAGGTCGACGGTCCCGTGTGACGGGTCCGTGTGTGACGGGTCCGTGACCCGACCACGGCCGTACGTGAGACGCCCGCCACCGATGGTGGCGGGCGTCTGACGTAGCATCCGCGTGGCCGCAGATGCCAACGAGGAGCCTGGCCGTGCCCGACCTGGTCTCACGTACCCACCGTCGGCTGCTGATCGTCGTCGCCGTGCTCGCCGTGGCGGCGGTCGGCGGCATGATCGCGCTCTGGCCGGTGGCGGAGCAACTGCCGGACGCACCGGAGGAGCTCGAGGACCTCGTCCTCGGCGAGATCGTCGGCTTCGAGGTCTACGAGGGCGAGCCGAGCGAGTTCGACGAGGAGATCGCCCCGTTCGGTGGCTCGCAGCGGCGCGCCGACGTCGAGGTCGAACTGCTCGACGGCGCCGACGCAGGTGAGCTCGTCACGTTGCGGGACCTCCCGCTCGACGGGTATCCGGACCTGGCCGTCGGCGACCGCGTGACCCTCGATCGCGCCGGTGTCCCCGGCTCGGACGCCGAGTACTTCATCACCGACTTCCAACGCACGCCGATGCTGCTGCTCCTGCTGGGGCTGTTCGTGGTGGCCGTGCTCCTGATCGGGCGGTGGCACGGGTTGCGTTCGCTGATCGGTCTCGGGATCAGCCTCATGATCGTGGTCACCTTCGTGGTACCGGCGATCCTCGCGGGCCAGAGCCCACCGTTGGTCGCACTGGTCGGTGCCGTCGCCGTGATGATCGTGACGCTGTACCTGGCGCACGGTGTCAACGAGATGACGACCGCCGCCATCGTGGGCACGACCGGCGCCCTCGTGCTGACCGTCGGTCTCGGGCTGTGGTTCATCTCCCAGAGCAAGATCACCGGCTACGCCTCCGACGACGCGCTGTTCGCCTCCTTCGCGGTCCAGGGTCTCGACCTGCAGGGGCTCGTCCTGGCCGGGCTGATCATCGCGGCGCTCGGCGTGCTCGACGACGTCACCGTCAGCCAGGCCTCCACGGTGTTCGCCCTGCACGACACCGATCGGACGCTGAGCTGGTCCGCCCTGTTCGGCCGTGCGATGAAGGTCGGCCGTGACCACATCGCGTCCGTGGTGAACACCCTGTTCCTCGCCTACGCCGGTGCGTCGCTCGCCCTGCTCGTGCTCTTCACGACGGGAGGGGTCGGCAACGCGGAGATCATCAACTCCGAGATCATCGCCGAGGAGATCGTCAAGATCATCGTCGGTTCCCTCGGGCTGATCGCCGCCGTGCCGCTGACGACCGCGCTCGCCGCCCGGGTCGCCATCGATCGGCCCGAGGGCGCCCCGCCGCTCGGCGGTCACAGCCACGGGGTCGCGGGTGAGACCGCCGAGGTGCCGGCGACCCCGGCGGACACCGAGCAGGTCCCTGCTCCGAGCGGTGCATGGCCGAGGGCCAGTGGGTCTGGTTCCCGCTCGACGACGAGCGACACGGGCAGCGACGCGGGTGCCGAGGAGCGTCCCTTCGACCGGGACGCCGGCGACGAGGGCGGTGACGAGCCGGCGTTCGATCCCGACGACATCTCGCTCGGGATGGAGAGCTTCGAACGCAAGATCGAGGAGGGCGAACTGCGGGCCCCGGACGACGACGGCGACACCCCCGAGGACCGGGATGGCCGCGGCCACGACCGCGGGTCCTGACGGAAGGCGCAGATGCCCGTACCATGCGCGCCTCTGTCCCGGAGCGTGGCGGGGAGAACCACGGTTCGGCGGAGCCCGGTACCGTGACGCCGAGCGGCTGCGTCACGGTTCGAGCGCACCCTGAGGACCACACCGAGCCCCGTGAGGCCGATCCTTGAGCGATGTCACCCCGATCTCCGAGTTGTTCGAGCGCGGCGCCTCGCGTGGCTACGTCCTCCTCTCCGAGCTGCAGGATCTGTACGACCCACTCACCCAGCCAGACAACTGGGTCGAGGACACGGCGCAGAGCGCACGCGACCTCGGGATGCAGGTCCTCGACGACCTCGTCGAGGACGCCGACCGTCCCGAAGCCACACCGCTCTCGGCATCGTCGGACTCGGTGCGTCAGTACCTCAACGAGATCGGCCGCACCGATCTGCTCACGCCGGAGCAGGAGGTCGACCTGGCGAAGCGCTACCAGGCCGGGCTCGCCGCGCACGTGCAGCTCGCGACCGAGATCAAGGTGCCGCCACGGCGCAAGGCCCAGCTGCGCATGGTCGCCCGCGGAGGTGAACGCGCCAAGGACCACATGATCCGCGCGAACCTCCGGCTGGTCGTCTCGGTCGCCCGCAAGTTCCGGGGTCGGGGCGTCGATCTGCTGTCGCTGATCCAGGAGGGCAACCTCGGCCTGATCCGTGGGGTCGAGAAGTTCGACCACACCAAGGGCTACAAGTTCTCCACCTACGCGACCTGGTGGATCAGGCAGGCCCTGCAGCGGGGCCTGGCCAACACCGGCCGCACCGTGCGGCTGCCCGTCCACGTGCACGAGCTGATGGGCAAGGTCCGCTACGCCGAGTTCGCGCTGCTCCAACAGCTCGGTCGCGAGCCCACCGAACCGGAGATCGCCGCGGAGCTGGGCCTGCCGGTCGAGCGGCTCCGCGAGGTCAAGCTCGCCGCCCAGGACGTCGCGAGCCTCGACAAGCCGATCGGTGAGGACGGGGACGCGACGATGGGCGAGCTCGTCGCCGACGAGGACGCCATCGACCCGGAGTCCTCCGCGACCGCCGTGCTCGCCAAGCGCGAGGTGGAGCGGG
>CAYVJT010000335.1:0-3389 GCA_964451855.1 uncultured Actinomycetota bacterium | reverse complement strand
CCCATCCGCTGCGTCATCGTCGTAAGGCGTCTCGGAGATCCTCGTAGCTCCAGGGCGCCTCTTCGAGCAACAACTCGGGATCGCCGGTCCACAGGGTCGCATCGTGCGCGAGCGCGGTGGCGGCGGCGAACGCGTCCGCGTACGCCATCGGGTACTCGGCCTTGATCCGGGCTGCCTCCAGAACCCGTTGCTCGGTCGGCAGGTCCAGCCGCAGATGTGGGCGGAGGTCACGTATGACGTGTTCGGCTTCCGCTCTGCCCTGGTCCCGGCTGACGATGGAGTAGACCTCACCAAGGTTGATCCAGCTCATCACCGGCTGCTGGTCGTCGAGGAGATCCTGCACCCTGCTGGCGGCAGGTTCGCTGCCTTCGAGCAGCCGCAGCACCGCCCACGAGTCGAGTGCGACGGTCACCGGGCATCCTCGCGGGCTCGATCCGCGGCGCGCTCGCGTTCAAGGTGGTCGGCGAGCCTGCGCCCGGCGAATCGCCCCTTCAGGGGCGGAGCATCGTCACGACGGCGTACGACGACATGGTCACCTTCGCGCCAGAAGGTGACCTCATCACCCGGTTCGAGGCCGAGCTGGTCTCGGAGGTCCTTGGGGATGACGACCTGCCCTTTCGGGCCTACCTTGTGGGTCATACCTCACAGTATAACTCACTCGGAGCGACCGGGCAGCGGCACAGATCCGGCAGCCCTGCATCGGTGCGCGAGCGCGGCCTTCCGCAGGCACACCCGCTGCCGAAGGTGGGTCGACCTCAGCCGGATCGTGCGCGCTCGGTGATCGCGGCCACCGCCGCGGCCGACATCACCCCGACGGGGGCGTCACGGCCGGTCCAGCGGCGGTAGCTGGCCGCGGCCTGCGCGACCAGCATCCCCACGCCGTGGTGGGCGCCGGCCCCGCCCTCCGCGGCGGACCGCAGGAACGGCGTCTCCGGGGGCTCGTAGATCAGGTCGTAGGCGACCTGCTGCGGCCCCAGCCGGTGGAAGGGGGCGGGCAGGCGCTCACCGTCGGTGCCGAGCGGGGTGGCGTTGACCACCAGCCGCGCAGCCTGCACCGCGGCGGCGACCGCGGGTTCGTCCCCGGCGTCGACGGCGGCGGCGGTGGTGGTCGCACCCGCCTTCGCCCCGAGCCCTGCCACCTCGTCGGCAGCCTCCGGCCGGCGTCCGACCACCGTGAGGTGCGCCCCGAGCCGTCCGGCTGCCACGGCGGCCGCCCGGGCGGCCCCGCCCGTGCCGAACAGCACGAACCGGTCCCCCGGCGCGAGCACCACCTCGGCGCGGAGGGCGTCGACGAGCCCGACGGCGTCGGTGTTGTCACCGAGCAGCCCCTCGGTGGTCCACGCGAGGGTGTTGACCGCCCCGACCAGCTCCGCCTCCTCGGTGAGGTTGTCGCACAGGGCCACGACCGCCTGCTTGTGCGGCACCGTCACGTTCGCGCCGACGGCCCCGATCGCGCCGAGGCCCTGCACGGCCACCTCGACGTCTCCCTCACGGGTGGGGGCGACGAGGTAGGCCAGATCGAGCCCGTGCTCGGCGAAGGCGGCGTTGTGGATCGCCGGGGACAGCGAGTAGCGGGCCGGCCAGCCGAGCAGGACGACCAGCCGCGTGGATCCGGTCGGCCACGGCGGGTGGGGTCCGGGGCGGCTCACCACACCGCTGCCGTGTCTGCCGCTGCGGTGCTGCCGATCACGGGTCGAGCTCCTCCTGACAGCGTCCGGCGTCCCGGAAGGCTGCCACGTTCTCATCGTGCCCGTCGGCGGTCTCCGCGAAGACGTGGCTGCCGTCGCACTCGGCGTCGAGCACGTAGAAGAAGTAGGGCACATCCTCCGGCTCGAGCGCCGCGCGCAGGGAGGCGGCACCGAACCCGGCGATCGGGGTCGGCGGCAGCCCATCGATGCGGTAGGTGTTGTGCGGGTGCTCGATCTCCAGGTCGTCGAACGTCACGATCGAGGTCGGTCCGGCCCCCATCGCGTAGACGACCGTGGCGTCGATCTGCAGCCGCATGCCGTCCTCCAGGCGGTTCTCGATCACCCCGGCGATCGTCCCGCGTTCAGCGTCGACCCGCGTCTCGCGCTCGATCAGGCTGGCGACGACCAGGACCTCGTAGAGGGTGCGCAGCTGCGCTCCGTCGGCCTCGTCGCCATCCTCGCCGTCCTCGTTCGCGTCGGCTGCCTCGCCGTCACCGGCGTCGTCGCCCTCCTCACCGTCCTCCGGGTCGCCCGCGTCCACCGGGCTGGTGTCGATCCCGGCGAGCAGGTCATCGGGGAGGTTGTTCACGGTGGTGACCAGCTGATCGACCATCCGCTGCAGGACGTCGCGGGGTGAGGCATCGTCGGCCACGTCGTAGGTCTCGGGGAACAGCAGCCCCTCGAAGGGCTCGATGTCCTCGTCCTCGGTGCCGGCCGGCTCCGGGATCCACTCGGGGATCTGCAGTCCGCCGGGCTGGTTCTCGCCCGCCTCGACGCGTGCGTCGAGCACCGCGCGGAAGTCGTCGACGTCGTGGTCGTCGAACTGCTCGGCCAGACGATCCAGGGTCTGAGCGACCGTGAGGCCCTCGGGCACGGTGAACCGGATCTGTGGAGGTGCGAGCGGACCCGCGAGGAGGATCTCGATCGCCTCCTCGTTGCTCATGCCCGTCTCGAACTCGAAGAACCCGGGCTGCAGGGCCTGGGCGAGGCCCTGGTCCTCCGCGCTCAGCCGGAAGCGCACGGGGCTGGAGATCACCCCCAGCTCCGCGAGGTCCTCACCCACCGAACGGACCGTCTGGCCCCGGCTGACCTCGTACTCGACGGGCTGGCCGGGCTCGACGTCGGGCACGAAGACGTTGTTGTCCAGCCACCACACGCCGGCGGCCCCGGCCGCCACGAACAGCAGGCCGAAGGCCATGAACCACTTCGATCCCCGACTCAGTGCCACCTGGATCTCCTGGTCAGCTGGTGCGGCGACGGCGCTGCGATTCGAGGACCGACTGGAGCAGCACGCTGGCTGCGACCCGGTCGATCGTGTCCTTGCGGTCGGCGCGGGACAGGTCCGCATCCAACAGGACCCGCTCCGCCTCGACGGTCGTGAAGCGCTCGTCCACCAGCCGGACCGGAAGGGCGAGGCGTTCACGGAGTGCGTCTGCGATCGTGCGTGCTCGTCGTGCTGCGCTTCCCTCGCGCCCCTCCAGGGTACGCGGGTAGCCGATCACGATGGCCGCCGCCTCGTGGCGTCCGGCGGCATTGACCAGCCCGTCGAGCAGCGGTTCGTCCTTGTCACGGGGCACGTGCAGCGTCTCAGCGGGCGAGGCGACGACCTGGCCCGGATCCGAGACGGCCACGCCGACGCGGACCTCACCGAGGTCGAACGCCACGATCCGGCCCGTGGTCGGCAGCTCGTCCCCGGGACCG
>CAYVJT010000334.1:0-3389 GCA_964451855.1 uncultured Actinomycetota bacterium | reverse complement strand
TCGGCCCTACCCGGCGACCCGGCGTCATCTAGCATCGGGGTCATGACGACCACCGAGACGAACCTCGACCGCGCTCGCAGCTGGATCGCGGCTGACCCTGACCCCGTGACACGCGCCGAGCTGCAGGACCTGCTCGATGCCGGCGACCAGGACGAGGTCGCCGAGCGGGTCGGGGCCGAGCTCGAGTTCGGCACGGCCGGCCTGCGCGGCATCGTCGGCGCCGGACCCAACCGTATGAACCGCGCCGTGGTGATCCGCACGACCCGCGGGCTCGCCGACCACCTGTTGGCCACCGACCCGTCCGCCGCGCAGCGGGGTGTGATCGTCGGGTTCGACGCTCGCCACTCCTCACGGGAGTTCGCCGAGGTGACGGTGGGCGTGCTCGCCGCGGCCGGTATCCGGGCGCGCTGGTACCCGACGCCACAGCCGACGCCGCTGGTCGCGTTCACGCAGCGCCACCTCGACGCCGCTGCCGCGATCGTGATCACCGCCAGCCACAACCCGCCCGAGTACAACGGCTACAAGGTCTACGTCGAGGGTGCGGCGCAGATCGTCCCGCCGACCGACGCGGCCATCGCCGCGGCGATCACCGCGGCCGGGCCCGCTGCGGACATCCCGATCGTCGACGACCTCGACCACGAGCTGATCGAGGAGGTCGACGACGAGGTGGTCGAGCGCTACCTGACTGAGCTGGTCGAGGCGCGACCGCCGGTCGACGGCCCGGACCTGACCATCACGTACACGCCACTGCACGGGGTCGGTGGGGAGCTGATGCTGCGCGCCTTCGCGGACGGCGGCTACCACGACGTCCACGTGGTCCCGTCACAGTGCGAGCCCGACGGCGACTTCCCGACGGTCAACTTCCCCAACCCTGAGGAGCCCGGCGCCATGGACGCCGTGATGGAGCTCGGCGTGGACGTGGCGGCGGACCTGGTGGTGGCGCACGACCCGGATGCGGACCGGCTCGCCACGGCGATCCCCGATCACGACGGCGGGTTCCGGATGCTGTCGGGCAACCAGATCGGCGTGCTGCTCGCGGACCACCTGCTCCGCGGCGTCGAGGTGGCACGCCCGCTCGTGGTGGCGAGCATCGTCTCGACCCCGATGCTGCGCTCGGTGGCGGAGGCCTACGGCGCCCGCGCGGAGTACACGCTGACCGGCTTCAAGTGGATCTGCGCCGCCGCGCGCGGGCTCGAACCGGAGGGCTACACCTTCGTCTACGGCTTCGAGGAGGCGCTGGGCTCGTCGGTGGGCGGCGTGGTCAACGACAAGGACGGGATCGGCGCCGCGGTCGCGTTCGCCGATCTGGTCCGGGGGCTCGCCGCAGAGGGCCTGACCGTCCACGACCGGCTGGCCGAGCTCGCCGACCGTCACGGCCTGTGGGTCAGCCACCAGCTGTCGATCGCCCGGCCCGGCAGCCAGGGCCTCGCCGAGATCGCCGCGGCGATGGACTCGCTCGTTGGCCGGGTCCCCAACGAGCTCGCGGGCCACGAGGTGGAGGCCAGCACCGACTTCCGCGAGGGCGTGGACGAGCGGCCATCGTGGCTGGGTCACCACGACCTCGTCGCCTACGACCTCACCGACGGGCGGGCGATGATCCGCCCCTCCGGTACCGAACCGAAGTGCAAGATCTACGTCGACCTGCGCGCCGAGGTCGAGCCCGACGACGACCTCGACGCCCGTGCCGACGAGCTGCGGGCCGAAGCCGTGGAGGTGGCGGAGGCGCTCGCCGCGCACGCGGGGCTCGCCTGACCTGCCTGACCCGTCTCTACGCGCTCTGTACGTGCTCGACCAGGCCTGACGCGGTGCGCCGCGTCCCGCGACCACCGTGCCACTGGAGCTCCCCATGCCCATCGCCACGCCAGAGATCTACGAGGACATGCTCGACCGCGCCAAGGCGGGGCGCTTCGCCTACCCCGCGATCAACGTCACCTCGTCCCAGACGCTGTTGGCCGCCCTCCGTGGGTTCGCCGAGGCCGAGAGCGACGGCATCGTCCAGGTGTCCACCGGAGGTGCCGCGGCGTGGTCCGGGTTCTCGGTCAAGGACATGGTCACGGGGGCGACCGGGTTCGCCGAGTACGCCCGCGTCGTCGCGGAGAGCTTCCCGGTGCAGATCGCGCTGCACACCGACCACTGCCCGAAGGACAAGCTCGACGGCTTCATGCGGCCGCTGGCGGAGATCTCCAAGGCGCGCGTGGCCCGGGGGGAGGCGCCGCTGTTCAACTCCCACATGTGGGACGGGTCGGCGGTCGAGCTCGACGAGAACCTGCAGATCGCGGAGGAGATGCTCGAGCTGTGCACGGCGGGGCGCACGATCCTGGAGATGGAGATCGGGGTCGTCGGCGGCGAGGAGGACGGTGTCGTCGGGGAGATGAACGAGAAGCTGTACTCCACGCCTGGTGACGCGCTGGCGACGGCCGAGAAGCTCGGGGTCGGTGAGCGGGGTCGGTACCTGCTGGCGGCGACCTTCGGCAACGTGCACGGCGTCTACAAGCCGGGTCACGTGCAGCTGCGTCCGTCGGTGCTCGAGGAGCTCCAGGACGCGGTGGGCGAGAAGGTCGGTCGGGACAAGCCCTTCGACCTGGTCTTCCATGGCGGATCGGGGTCGGCGCTGGAGGAGATCCACGAGGCCCTCGATCACGGCGTGGTCAAGATGAACGTGGACACCGACACGCAGTACGCCTTCACACGTCGGATCGCCGACCACATGTTCCGCCACTACGACGAGGTCCTGAAGGTCGACGGCGAGGTCGGGAACAAGAAGGCCTACGACCCGCGTTCCTACGGACAGGCCGGCGAGGAAGGCATGGCCGCCCGCGTCGTCAGCGCCTGCGAGGCGCTGCGGTCGGCGGGGACCAAGCGCTGAGCCTCCCGGCGATCCGCCGATCCAGCGATCCGGGCCGGACCAGCCACCGAACCATCCATGCGGCCCCGACCATCCGGCCGGGACCAGCGGCCCTACCGCGCGACGAGCACGCTCGTACGGTGGAGCCGAGATCGACCACGACAGGAGCGAAGCATGAGCGCGACCCGTACACCCGATGCGTCAGCGACCCCGATCCGCTCGACCCTCGACGAGGACGGGCGCGCGGCGGTTGCCAGCCGCCTGCAGCCGCTGCTCGTCGACCTGCTCGAGCTCTCGCTCACCGGCAAGCAGCTGCACTGGAACGTCGTCGGGAGCAACTTCAAGCCGCTCCACGAGCACCTCGACGAGGTGGTCGCCGAGTACCGCACCTGGTCGGATGACGTCGCCGAGCGCCTCACGGCCATCGGCGTCGCACCCGACGGCCGTGTCCAGCGTGTCGCCGGTGACACGCCCGAGGATCCGGCACCTGAGAGCTGGAGCCACCAGGACGAGGTGGTCGCGGTCATGACCGACCGCATCGAGG
>CAYVJT010000333.1:0-3393 GCA_964451855.1 uncultured Actinomycetota bacterium | reverse complement strand
CCGATGAGCACCGTGGTCGGGATGCCCTGCTGTGCCGAGCGCAGGGCGTGCTCCAGCCGGTCGAGCTGCTCAGCCCGCCCGACGAAGGATCTGGCCCCACGGCGCCGTGTCATGCGCGCAGTGTGCCATCCACCGATCTGCCGGCGGCCGGGATCCCGACCATACACACCCCACGGGGAGCGGTTCACCTGCGCAGAACGCGGTCCGTGCACACCTCCGAGAACGGGTCAGTAGGCCACGATGTGGTCATGACCAAGCCATCTCCCGACGTCACCATCATGGCCAACGGCAACCGTCCCAGAACCAAGCGACAACCGGCCTCGTAGCCGTCCGCAACGGGGTTGGTGCTCGAACGACCCCTCAGCGCCCTACCGCTGGTGCGGTCAGGCGTCGAGGTGGTCCTCGATCGCGTCGGTGGATCCCGTCGGTGCCGGTGTAGGTGGACGGTTCGAGGCCTGCAGCGACCAACCGGTCCCGGACGGACCCGTCGCTGCAACGACGACGTTGGGCGGTGGTGGTGCTTTCGATCGTTCCTACCCTGGCTCGTGAACGTGACGAACGTACGGACGCTACGGAGAGGTAGGCACATGGCACGGGTGGTGATCGTCGGCGATGGCCCGGCAGGGTTGAGCGCAGCGCTGTTCCTCGCCAAGAACGAGGTCGAGGCGGTGGTGTTCGGCCAGGACGAGACGGCCCTGCACTACGCCCACCTGCACAACTACCTCGGCGTCGAGGACCTCGGCGGGACGGCGTTCCAGACGATCGCTCGTCGTCAGGTAGCGGCACTTGGCGCAGAGCTGCGGGATGCCGAGGTGACCGGGATCGTCAAGCAGGGGGACCGGTTCACGGTGCGTTCCGATGACGGCGAGGTAGAGGCCGACTACGTCATCCTCGCGGGCGGCAAGGCGGCAAAGGCACTCGCTGGCGCGCTCGGCGCGGAGGACGGCGGGCGCGTTCGTGTGGATACCGAGAACCGCACCGAGGTGGATCGGCTCTACGCCGTCGGCCGGGTCGTCCGGCCCGAGCGAAGCCAGGCGATCATCTCGGCCGGTGCCGGCGCGATCGCTGCGCTCGACATCCTGTCGCGCGAAGCGGGCAAGGACGTCCACGACTGGGACACTCCGCCGCAGGACTGACGGACCCGGACCGGCCCGTCGATCCTGCGCGCCGCAGGCGTAGGCGCGTCGGAGGACACCCGTCGACGGGGCCTTCGTCTCTACCCCCGGTCCCGCCCGTCATGTCTGCTCGGGGGGAACGTCCCCCGAGCACGGACCCACGATGGGCATAGCGGCAGACGCTCCCACGGAGCTGCAGCCCGGTTCAGCACTGCGTCGGCGACTGAAGTGGGCCGGGTTGGTGCTCGGACCGGTTGCGGCGCTCACGGTCCACCGGCTGCTGCTCGATGCGGGGACCGAGCCGCTGACTGCCGAAGGTCGGGCCGTTGCGGCCATCGCCGTGTGGATGGCGATCTGGTGGTTGACCGAGGCCGTGCACGTCAGCGTGACCGCGTTGCTGCCCATCGGGATGCTGCCACTCACCGGTGCACAGAGCATGGCGGAGACCACGGCCCCCTACGCCAGCCCGTTGATCTTCCTCTTCCTCGGTGGCTTCGTGCTCGCGCTGTCGATGCAGCGCTGGGGGCTCGACGAACGCATCGCCCTGATCACCGTGCGGATGGTCGGCGAACGACCGGCCCAGCTCGTCGGTGGCTTCATGCTCGCGACGGCGGTCATGAGCATGTGGGTGTCGAACACCGCCACCGTGGCCATGATGCTGCCGATCGCCCTGAGCGTCGCGGCCCTCGTGCGGCGACTCGACATCGCGAACCACGGCGGGTCCCACGACGACGAGGCAGAGCCCACGGCCGAGGCGTCGACTCGCGATGCCGGACAGACCCTCGATGGGGGCGAGGACCCCGCCGAGCGCCCAGCCATGGGCACCAACTTCGCGGTGTGCCTCATGCTCGGTATCGCGTACGCAGCGTCGATCGGCGGGCTCGGCACGATCATCGGCACGCCTCCCAACCTGTTCGTCGCGTCCTACCTGCGTGACACCTTGGGGGTCGACATCTCGTTCGTGCGATGGATGCTGTTCGGTGTCCCGCTCGTGGCGGTCTTCCTCCCGCTGACCTGGTTGCTGCTGACCCGCGTGCTGTACCGGCTACCGCGTGACCCGGTCGAGGGCGCCCAGGCGATGGCCCGCCAGCGTTACCTCGATCTCGGTTCGCCCACCCGTGGCCAGTGGTCGACGTTGATCGTGTTCGCCCTGACGGCACTGGCGTGGGTGTTCCGCCCCCTGCTGGTGGAGGCGGAGGTCTTCGGCACACGTCCCCTGGCCGGGTTGACCGACACCGGGATCGCCGTCGTCGCCGCGTTGGCGCTGTTCGTGATCCCGGTCGACGTGCGCGAGCGGGTCTTCGTGATGGAGTGGCGCTCGGCCGAGCACCTGCCGTGGGGGGTGCTGCTGCTCTTCGGGGGTGGCCTGAGCCTCGCGCACGCGATCGAGACGACCGGTGTGGGACAGTGGATCGGCCGAGCCGTCGCCACGGTCGGGCCGTTGCCCGTCATCGCGCTCGTCGCCCTGACCTGCCTGATCATCGTGGGGCTCACGGAGCTCACCAGCAACACGGCGACGACCGCGGCGTTCGTCCCGGTGATCGCCGGGGTGGCGCCCGCGATGGGCCTGGACCCCGTCGTGCTCGTCGTGCCGGTCGCGCTCGCGGCGAGCGCAGCCTTCATGATGCCGGTGGCCACCCCGCCGAACGCGATCGTGTTCGGGTCGGGGCACGTCACGATCCCACAGATGATCCGGGCCGGCGTCTGGCTCAACCTCCTGACCATCGTGCTGGTGACGGCGACGACCCTCTGGCTCGTCCCACGGATCATCGGGGGGTAGGGCCCTACGGGCCACCCTGGAGGACGCTCCCTCACGCCGGAGGGCACCTCCATCGGTGACCATCGCCCCTGGACCGGGTCGGCCGGCCCGGTTTCGATGGGGGTGATGCCCCTCGGTGCCATCCCGAGCGAGGTGTGGCCGTGGCGAGCGTCGAGGAGCCCGCCATGACCTGGCCGACGATCCACAAGGATCCTGCGGGGTGGCGCAGGCCACCGAACGTCACGGACTACGACGAGCTGCGGGCCAGGTTCAGCTGGGACGACGCCAGGGCGGTGCTGGACGGCCTCCCCGATGGGGCAGGGCTCAACATCGCGCACGAGGCGGTCGACCGCCATGCGGCAGGAGACCGGGCGGAGCGGACCGCGATCCGCTGGCTCGGCAAGCGCGACGAGGTGCGCGACATCAGCTACGGGGAGCTCGCCGAGCTCACCGACCGGTTCGCCAACGTGCTGGAGGACCTCGGGGTCGCTGCGGGGGAGCGGGTCTTCCTGCTCCTGG
>CAYVJT010000332.1:0-3407 GCA_964451855.1 uncultured Actinomycetota bacterium | reverse complement strand
CCGTGCGCCGCACCGAGCGCGTGCTGTCCGTGCCGGTGGGCGACGCGATGCTCGGACGGGTCGTCGATCCGCTCGGACTGCCGATCGACGGCAAGGGGCCGTTGGACCAGGACAAGATCGACGGTGAGCGTGCCTTGGAGGTCCAGGCTCCCGGCGTGGTCGATCGCCAGCCGGTCAACCAGCCGATGCAGACCGGCATCAAGGTGATCGACGTCATGACCCCGATCGGTCGTGGCCAGCGTGAGCTGATCATCGGCGACCGGCAGACCGGCAAGACCGCCATCGCGGTCGACACGATCATCAACCAGAAGGAGCTGTGGGGTACCGACGAGGCCGTCCGGTGCATCTACGTCGGGGTCGGGCAGAAGGGCTCCACGATCGCGCAGGTCGTGGCCACCCTCGAGCAGCACGGCGCGCTGGAGTACACCACGGTGGTCTCCGCCCCGGCATCGTCCCCGGCGCCCTTCCAGTACATCGCTCCCTACGCCGGTGCGGCGATCGGTGCGAACTGGATGTACAAGGGCGACGATGCCCTCATCATCTACGACGACCTCACGAAGCAGGCCGATGCCTACCGGCAGCTGTCGCTGCTGCTGCGGCGTCCGCCCGGTCGCGAGGCCTACCCGGGCGACGTCTTCTACCTGCACAGCCGACTCCTCGAGCGTGCGGCCAAGCTCAACGACGAGCTCGGCGGCGGGTCGTTGACCGCCCTGCCGATCGTCGAGACCAAGGCCAACGACGTCTCGGCCTACATCCCGACCAACGTGATCTCGATCACGGACGGGCAGATCTTCCTGGAGACCGACCTGTTCTTCCAGGGTGTGCGTCCCGCGATGAACGCCGGGATCTCGGTCTCCCGCGTCGGTGGTGCGGCACAGCGGCCAGCCATGAAGGCGGTCTCCGGGACCGTGCGGCTCGAGCTCGCGCAGTACCGGGAGCTGGAGGCCTTCGCACAGTTCGGTTCCGACCTGGACAAGGCATCCCAGCAGCAGATCGCTCGCGGTCAGCGCGTCGTGGAGGTCCTCAAGCAGCAGCAGTACCGGCCGTTGCCCGTTGAGCTGCAGGTCGCATCGGTCCTCGCGGTCACCTCAGGACGGCTCGACGAGCTCCCGGTCGGTGACGTCAGCCGGTACGAGCAGGATCTGCACGAGTTCCTGCGGTCGCGCCACAGCGAGCTGTTGGCCAAGGTCCGGACCGAGAAGCTCAGCGACGAGCTGCGCGAGGAGTTCCTCGCGGCGATCGACGCCTTCCACGCCACCTTCACTCCCTCGGAGGTCGAGGAGATCGACGAGGAGAACGAGGGCTGGGACGCGATGGCGTCGACCAGCGAGACCGTCGACTGATCCGCCGGGCACCGCGCAAGCGGTCCCCGGTCCGAGCACGAGCTCGCGAGGAGGTGGAAGGTGCCAGGTAGCGGCCAGATCCGGCAGCTGAAGCGACGGATCCGTTCCGTCCAGAGCACGCAGAAGATCACGCGTGCCATGGAGATGATCGCGGCCTCCCGGATCGTCAAGGCCCAGGCACGTGTACGCGCCGCCCGCCCCTACGCCGAGCAGATCCACGAGGTGATCAAGGGCCTGGCCGTCTCCAACGAGGTCCAGCAGCACCCGTTGCTGCAGATGCGCGAGGTCGAGCGCACGGCCGTCGTGGTCAACACCTCGGATCGGGGGCTGGCGGGGGCGTACAACGCGAACGTGCTGAAGGTCGCCGAGCGCACGATGGCGCAGGAGCGCGAGCTCGGCCGGGCGGTCGACCTCTACGTCGTCGGCAAGAAGGGCGGTGGCTACTTCGCCTACCGGGGCCAGCCGATCCTCAAGATGTGGCAGGGCATCTCCGACTCCCCCACGATCGACAACGCCATCGGGATCGCCGAGCTGATGATGCAGCGGTACGCCGACGCGCAGATCGACCGTGCCTGGCTGGTCTACACCGACTTCAAGTCCGCACTGACCCAGTCGCCGGTGCGCCACGAGCTGCTGCCGGTGAAGCCGGCCGAGTTCGAGCAGGGCACGGAGCTCAACCCCGAGTTCATCTTCGAACCGAGCCAGGAGGAGATGCTCGAACGGCTGATCCCCCGGTACGTCGAGGCCAAGGTCTTCCACTCGCTGTTGGAGTCCTCGGCATCCGAACACGCCGCCCGGCAGCGGGCGATGAAGGCCGCGACCGACAACGCCAAGGAGGTCTCGGCGTCGCTGTCCCGGGTGATGAACCAGGCCCGTCAGGAGCAGATCACCACCGAGATCACCGAGATCGTCGGCGGTGCCGAGGCCCTGCAGTCGGGTTGATCGCCCCCGAAACGACGACGGAACCTACCCCCGCTCGACACGCCGCAGCGCATCCGAGCACGTGACCCAGGAGTCCTCCACATGAGCACCCAGACCGCGCCCGAGGAGCGTCTCGCCGGTGAAGCGGCCGGTCGTATCGTCCGCGTCATCGGCCCCGTGGTCGACGTCGAGTTCCCGCCCGGGGAGCTGCCCGACATCAACCACGCGGTGACCTTCGAGCGCACCTACCAGGGCGAGACGTCCACGATCACGGCAGAGGTGGCGCAGCACCTTGGCGACCGGCGCGTCCGTGCCGTCTGCATGCAGCCGACCGACGGGGTGGTGCGCGGCGCCGACGTGACCGACACCGGCGGGCCGATCACGGTCCCGGTAGGTCCGGGCACCCTCGGGCACCTCTACAACGTGCTCGGTGAGCCGCTGGACACCGATGCCAGCCAGATCGACCCGGACACCCGGTGGGCGATCCACCGCGACCCCCCACCCTTCGACGAGCTCGAGCCCCAGACGGTGATGTTCGAGACGGGGATCAAGGTGATCGACCTCGTCGAGCCCTACGTGCAGGGTGGGAAGATCGGGATGTTCGGCGGTGCCGGGGTCGGCAAGACGGTCGTCATCCAGGAGATGATCAACCGTGTCGCCCAGCAGCACGGTGGGGTGTCGGTGTTCGCCGGCGTGGGCGAGCGCACCCGTGAAGGCAACGACCTCATGCTGGAGATGGCCGACTCTGGCGTGCTGGAGAAGGCTGCCCTGGTCTTCGGGCAGATGGACGAGCCGCCGGGGGTCCGGCTGCGCGTCGCCCTCTCCGCGCTCACCATGGCGGAGTACTTCCGCGACGAGATGCGCCAGGACGTGCTGCTGTTCGTGGACAACGTCTTCCGTTTCGTCCAGGCCGGCATGGAGGTCTCGACGCTGCTCGGCCGCATGCCCTCGGCCGTGGGCTACCAGCCGACGCTGTCCAACGAGATGGGGCAACTGCAGGAGCGGATCACCTCGACGAAGGGCCGTTCGATCACCTCGCTGCAGGCCGTCTACGTGCCCGCTGACGACATCACCGACCCGGCACCGCACACGACCTTCGCCCACCTCGACGCGCAGACGGTGCTCAGCCGTGACATCGCGTCG
>CAYVJT010000331.1:0-3460 GCA_964451855.1 uncultured Actinomycetota bacterium | reverse complement strand
TACGTCGACTGTTGGCGAGGTTCCCCCTGCTGCGCTGCGACGCAGCCGTTGACCTCGATGCAGCCGCGCGGCTCTACCGACTCTGTCGGCGCAACGGCATCACCCCACGAGGGCTGATGGACTGCCTGATCGCCGCCGTGGCCCTGCGGCACGGGGTGAGCGTGCTTGCCGCGGACGGCGACCTCCAACAGCTCGCGACGATCGTCGACCTGCGCCTCGACGGGGCAGGAGCCTCTTGAGTGGCTGGCGCGATCCTCGGCGCAGCCAGTGAGCGGTGACGGAGGGGCGGATCCGTTGCGGACCCGCCCCTCCGGTGATCACCTCGAGCGTGCGGTCAGCTTGGACCACGCCCTGGTGGCGGGCCGGGCTCGGCCGGTGGTCCCGTCCGTGGGGCACCGGCGATCTGGAACTCGGGGGAGGTCCAGGTCTCCCAGTGGTCGAGGTTCTCCCGGTCGCCTAGCGGTCCGAGGACCTCGACCTGCAGGGTGTAGCCACCGGGTGGAACCTGCTCGCCCTCAATTGTGGTTCCTGGCCACACGAACGCCCAGAAGTGATCCGGTGCCACGCTACGTGGGAGGTAGTCCTCCTGCATGACCAGGAACTCGTCACCCGTGTCCTTGTTGTGCGCCGTGACGAGCATCTCTCGCGGGTAGTGGCCGAACAGGGCTTCGATCACCGGGTAGTCACCTCGGCGCGGATCGAACGCATGGCGCCCGGTGATCGGCTCAAGCTGGCCGCGTCGGATCTTCGACAGCCTCGGATCCACGTCCACGATCTGGCCCGTGGCATCATCGATGTAGCCGAGCAGTGGCATCGATTGGTAGTCGCCATCGAAGCCCGAGTACGGCACTTGCAGTGGCGTCGCCTCCGTCTCGCCTGTCGGAGTCAGGGTGAGGTATCCGCCGTACTGGTGGTTCGGGACGGCGAGGAAGCTGCCGAACGGTGGCTCGATCGTCACCGCCACGTCGACGGTCCCACCAGCGGGAACTTCGATCTCCTCGGGCGCATCGATCGAGGCCGGGAAGAGGAAGAACTCCTCGGCGTCCTCGTCGAATCCCGCCACGAAGCCCGGGCTGAATGTGCTCCATCCCGTAGCAAGGGTCGGATCGTGTCCGACCTCGTAAGTGACGGGCACGTCAGTGGTGTTGGTTACGCTCAACGTGAAGGGCACCGGCTCGGCGCCGTCTCCCACCGCCATCTGGCCCGGGCTCACGTGTTGCCCTGCGGTGATGGCCCGGTCGATCTGGATCATCCCTGCGCCCTGACGGAACGTGTGGTCCAGGAATCCGAGGCCGGGAGCAAGGGACCACAGTGCTGGCTCTGCGGTGTTCTGGAGGCGGTCACGGACTCCGAACGGATCGAGTTCAGGCTCCGCCTCCAACAACAGCGCCACGGAACCAGCGACGTGCGGTGCGCTCATCGACGTGCCTGAAAGCGTGGCGTAGCCACCCTTGTCGAGCGGCCAGGTGGCGGTGATGAGTCCGCCTGGCGCCATGACGCTCGGCCCGAACGCCAGCTCGACATCCTGACCGTAGGAGCTGAAGGCGGAAACCAGCCCGCCTTGGGGGTTCGGGAGGGTCGCCTGCTCGTCCGTGAACTCGAGGACCACGGCCTCGTCAGGATCTTCGATCAGACCGCGGAGAGCCAGGCCGTCTGCGAGGCTGATGCCCGCACCCCATACATCTTCGACGCCTGCGTCGCCGATCGTTCCAGAGAACATGCCGGCTACGTTGTTGTGGATGACCACGCCGGTGGCTCCAGCGTTAGCGGCAGCGAGGTACTTCTCGGCGAAGGTGCAGTCGCCCCGGGCGATCAGCGCCACCTTGCCGGCAGGGTCATCGAGCAGTTCATCGCCCTCGGTGTCGACGCAGGCTCGACCGAGCCAGACGACCTCCTCGGACTCACCGTCGGTCGGAGGCAGCTCAGCACCTTCCATCTCCATGAACCCGACCGGGTCGTCGAGCTGCGCGACCTCGAAGACCATCGCGTCGAAGAAGGTGTTGTCGGCGCTGGCCACGCTGATGATGTCGTGCGCGTTCGCCGGCGCGCTGAGGCTCCAGGTTCCGAGACCACCGTCGTTGCCGGCGGAGTTCACTACGACGACACCTTGAGCGGCTAGTTCGTTGCTGGTCGCGGTCGTCGGGTACTCCTGCCCCCAGACCAGCGTGGCGCCGAGCGACATGTTCACGATGTCCATGCCATCTTCGAGGGCGTCCTCGAGCGCCTCGACGATGATGTCTGCCGTCGTCGAGCCGGCATCGAACACCTTGTACGCACCGAAGGTGACCTCGGGGGCGACACCAGTGATTTCCGTCTCACTGTCCGCGCCAGGCGATGCACCCACGATGCCGGACACGTGCGTGCCGTGTCCGTGCGGATCCCACGGATCGGGGTTGGGATCGGGGTCAGGTGAGTCCGGGTCACTCGCGTCGAACCCCTCGCCGACGTAGTCCCAGGCGTGGCTGATCCGTGGGTGGTCGAACTCGCGGGTGTCCTCGTCGGCCAGGATCACCTGCTCGGGATCACCGCTGCCGCCGAGGTCCGGGTGGTTGTAGTCGATCCCGGTGTCGATGACACCGACGCTCAGCCCCTCGCCTGTGAGGTCCATGCCCTGGGCGGTGCTTGCGCCCGTCATCTCTAGCGCAGTGGACAGCTGCGGGCTGACGCTCTCGGGTTCGGGTGCCTCGATGATGGCGACCGGATAGACCGCGGTCACGGTTGGCAGTGCTCGGATCGCGGCGATCTCCTCGACATCGGCCCGGACGGTCATCCCGTTCCACAGGGTGTCGAAGTCGCGACGCTGGTCGATCGCTACGCCCTGGGCTCGCGCCTGGGCTTCAAGTTGGGCTCGCTCACTGGCGTGTGCAGCCGGTGTGCCTCCTCGGGTACGTGGCTCCTCGGACAGTTCCACGAACCACAGATCCTCGACGAACTGGTCTCCGTCGACGTCAGCAAGCTCCCACGGTGGTGGCTCACTTGGTTCGATCGGCTCCGGCTGCGGCCCTGATCCCGCGAGCGCGGTCCCGGCCAACGCCAGGACCATCGCGACCGCGACGAAGAGGGGGCCGAGCCGGCGGGTGCTTGATCTCACGATCTCTCGCATGCTTGCTCTCCCAGTCTGCGAGGTGCTCCCGGTGATGGCCTCGATACGGCGAACGCCTCACCTCGCGAAGCGGCGTCGCCTCCCTGCTCGGGGCCGATGGTGCGAGTACTAGTGGCCGTATGGACGATCACGCAAGCACGAAAGGGCTAGTCAGTGGGGGATCCAGGTCCTGGTGCGCTGGCAGCGCACGGATGCGGGCGTGTCGAGGCCGTCGCTCGGCCTCTCCCTGCATCGCATCGGCTCGCTGCATCGCATCGGCTCGACCCTCGACCAGTCCCTACAGGCTTGTCGGCGTGGGATGACACTCACGCCGACCCTGCTCGACCGCCAGGTCGCGATCTGGCGGGGCGACCGGCG
>CAYVJT010000330.1:0-3476 GCA_964451855.1 uncultured Actinomycetota bacterium | reverse complement strand
GCTCTCCCTGGATCTCGTCGGAATGTGTCTCGACGATGACCGAGGGGAGGGAGCAGAACCTCACCCGGCCGGGTGAATCTGGCTTCGCGGGTGGGTCTACACGCCTCTGCGGGTGACCTCGGCGGCGAGAGCAGCACGTCCGTCGACGTCGAGCTTCCGGTAGATGTGCTTGAGGTGGGTCTTCACCGTGTTCACGCTCATGAACAGAAGTTCACCGATCCGTGCGTTGGTGTGGCCCTCGGCCACCAGTCGCACCACATCCCGTTCAGCGGGCGTCAGCGAGGCCCAGCCGACCGTCGGACGTTGGCGCTCGCCGCGCCCACGGCGGGCGTACGCAACTGCCTCCTCAAGGGACAGTTCGCCGCCGGCCTCCCAGCACACCGTCGCCTCGGCTTCGCCCAACCTGTTCCGGGCGGCGGCACGGGCGCGATCGAATCGGCCGGCACCGACCGGGAAACGGACGATGCCCGCTTCGGTGTGGAAGCGTTCCGAGGCACTGAGAAGACGCAACGACCGGTCATGCTCGTCGGTGGCCAGCGCCAGGTCGGCGATCACCTCCAGCGCCTCGGCCGCACCGATGCGATCGCCATACTCACTCAGAACCTCCAGACCGTCATGGGCCAGCTCCCACGCCTCATCGAAGTCGTCCTCGGCGGCAAGTTCGGCCAGACCCAATAGCGACCGACCCAGCTGCGACGGGAAGCGCGGATCGGTTGAGAGTTCTCGGCATCTCTTCCAGTACTCGCGTGCCTCGTCTGGGCGGCCATCCAGGCGGGCGACAGACCCGAGGAGGAGCTCACCCATCGCCTCAACCCAGCGGTTGTCGACAGCACGACCCATGTCCCGCAGGTCCTTGGCACTGGTCCGGGCCAGGTCCAGATCGCCCGATGCGTATGCGGCGAACGCCTGCCAGGGGCGCAGGATGCTGTCGTACTGGGATCCCTCTGGACTGTGTTCCTGCAGGACCTGCTGTGCCCGCGCCAGGTGATGGGTTGCTGCCTCCGTGTCCCCCTGGAGCACGGCAGCGGCCCCCAGTCCCACCAGCCCACATGCCTGCCACCCGGGGCGCCCCATCTGACTGCACAGCTCCACGGCACGTTCGGCGTGACCGCGTGTCCAGTCGAGCCGACCGCTGAACACCGGGCAGTAGCCCATGGCGGCGTGCACGAAGGCAAGCTGGAACACGAGTTCCTGCTCCTCGCACAACTGGAGGAGCTGTTCCAGGAGGCGACACCCATCGTCGATGGACAGGACATAGGCCGGTCCGATGGAAGCGTTGGCCATCACGTACGCACGGGTTGCAGGATCCTCACACGCCCTGGAGAGCCGGACGGCCTCCTGGTAGTCAGCCTCAACCTGTCCGGTGGAGGAACACCCGGACATCGTGCCCATGTGGACCCGACTTCCCAGCGCCATGGCGAGCACATCCTCGGCACCTGCGTCACGGGCCACCTCGACGGCCTCGCTCGCTGACCGGTAAGCGTCCGTGTACTGACCTCGGTCGAGAGCGAGGGCAGTCGCGGTCACCAGGGCCCTCGCGCGCTCGCGCGCGGGCGTGCCTGGAGCCTGCGCTGCGGCGTTCAGCCGGAGGTGAACCTCGTTGGACAGGCCACGTCCCAACCAGAAGCGCAAGATGGGTTCGGTGAGGCCGAGCAGTGCTGCCAAGTTGTCCGTCGCCACCGCGTGCTCCATGGCGGCCCGCAGGTCATCGAGGTCGGCAGTGAGTCTTGCCACCCACTGTTCCGGCTGCTCGCCGTTGAGCCCCACCTGGGCCCGCCGAGCCAGTTCTAGGTGGAAGGAAAGGTGCCGGTCGCGCACCTCGTCGGGGTCATCCAGTTCGGCCAGCCGTTCCCGCGCGTACGCACGGATCGTCTCAAGCAGCCGATAACGAGCACGGCCGTCACTCTCGGTGACCTGCAGTAGTGACTGCTCGGCCAGACTGGAGACCACGCCGAGCACCTGGCCACGATCAGCGCCATCCTCACCAACAACGGCCTCGGCAGCATCCAACTCGAACCGACCGGCGAACACCGAGAGCCTGGCCAGGGCGAGCCGTTCGGCGTCGCCCACCAGACTCCAGCTCCACCGAAGGGAAGCCTCCAACGTCTGCTGTCGGGTGGGCGCGCTTCGAGGCCCGCCGATCAACAGCCCGAACCTGTCCGACAGGCCATCTACGATCTGATCAGGCGCCAGCACCCGGACGCGTGCAGCTGCGAGCTCGATCGCGAGTGGAGTCCCATCGAGGCGTCGGCAGATCTCAGCCACGGCCCCGGCGTTCCCGTCGTTGATACGGAACTCGGTACGCACCTGGCGGGCGCGTAGCTCGAAGAGTCGCGCCGCGTCCGTCGCCGTAACCGCAGTTGCGGAGACCGCGTCGGTCGGAGGCACCGGCAGCGGCCCAACCCCAAAGGTCGACTCGCCCTCGATGGCGAGTGGTTCGCGGCTGGTGGCCAGCACGTGCAGCTGTGGGCAGACCGAGGTCAGGTAGCTGACCACCTCGGCGCAGGCGCCGATGAGGTGCTCGCAGTTGTCGAGCACCAGGAGCAGTTCCCGTCCGGCCAGTTGCTCGGCGAGCGTGTCCACCAGTCCCTGCCCGGATCGTTCGCGGACCTTCACCGCTTCGGCAACGGCGGCTACCACCATCTCGGGGTCGCTGACTGCCTGCAGCTCCACCCAGCCCGCCCCGCCACTGAACCTCGATGCAAGGCCTCCGGCGACCTCTGCCGCCAACCGGGTCTTGCCGCACCCCCCGGACCCGGTCAAGGTCACCACACGACTCTCCGCGACCAGTTCACCGACCTGCGCCCGCTCGCGCTCACGGCCGACGAATGCCGCAACCCCTATGGGGACAAGTCCCTGTGGCATCACATCCGCCGCTCTCCCAGCCGCTTCTGACCGTAGTCGAGGTTGGTTGGGTAGGACGCTGGCGCGGAGCGGTGCCGACCTGTAGCTACGGGGTCTCATGCCGTGCGGTTTCCCGCGAACTCGTGTCCGCGCCGTGGGCCGCTCGTGTCCGTTTCCAGCGTCCTCCCATCGAACCGTGCATGCGGTTCTCCCGCACGCGGCTCACCGACGTCGTTCACCGTGTGGCATTCGGTTTCTCCCGCCAGGGCCTGCTCACCCTGGGTGCGACGACGATGCCGTTGAGGCTGAGCAGTCCGATCCTGGTCTGGCGACTGGTGCACGAGCTCATCCCAGCCTTGCTTGAACCGCTTCTCGTGATGTCGGTAGTCGACGAAGCGGGCCAGCCGCTGGACCGCGAACACCCGGAGCTTGGCGAAGTTCTCCGGACTGGAACTCCAACAACCGCATTCGCTGACCCTGCCTCCACTCGGGCGTTGCAGCGTGGTCCGGGAAGCTGGCACATCCGCGGGAACAGTGCGGGGCGACAGCCCAGGATCGCGTCCCTCCGACCGGTGCGCAACCGCCGTGATACCGCGGTCGGGGTGCGACATCTTCCCAACGTGATCACACGG
>CAYVJT010000329.1:0-3491 GCA_964451855.1 uncultured Actinomycetota bacterium | reverse complement strand
TGCGCGAGCTGCTCGGTGGCGACGAGCTGCGCGACCTGCTCGACGCCGAGGTGCTGGCGGATCTGGAACGTGAGCTGCAGCTGCTCGCCCCCGTGGACGCCGAGGTGGAACCCGACCGGCGGGCCCGCGACGCCGATGAGCTCCACGACGTGCTACGGCGGCTGGGCGACCTCACCCGTGCCGAGCTCGCGGACCGCAGCGTCGACGATCCGGAGCCCTGGATCGGCCGGCTGCTCGACGAACGCCGGGCCATCGAGGTACGTGTCGCCGGCCAGGAGCGGCTCGCCGCCGCCGAGGATGCCGCCCGCCTGCGTGACGCCATCGGCGTCAGCCTGCCTCCCGGGTTGCCGCAGGCGTTCACCGAGCCCGTCGACGACCCGCTGGCCGACCTCGTGGCACGCTACGCCCGTAGCCACGGGCCGTTCACCATCGATGCGTGCGCCCGGCGACTGGGCATCCCGCAGGAGCGCGTCGCGGCCACCCTGCGCTGGCTCAACCAGCAGGACCGGGTGCTCGAGGGGGAGTTCCGACCCGACGGCCACCACCGCGAGTGGGTCGACACCGAGGTGCTCCGGCGGCTGAAACGGCGCTCGCTCGCGGCGCTGCGCGCCGAGGTGGAACCGGTGGACGCAGCCACCTTCGGACGGTTCCTGCCGGCATGGCAGCGGGTGCGCGCGGCCGCGGGCGAGCCCCGTCGCCGCGGCGTTGACGCGTTGCTCGAGACGATCGGGACCCTCCAGGGGGCGCCGCTGCCCGCCTCGGTACTGGAACGCGAGGTGCTGCCCGCCCGGCTCGACGGCTACCGCGAGGCGGACCTCGATCAGCTCATCGCGGCCGGCGACGTGGTGTGGCTCGGTGTGGAGCCACTTGGCGCCAGGGACGGCCGACTCGTGCTGTGCTTCCGCGACCAGCTCGCACTGCTGGCCCCGGAACCGGTCGGTGATCCACCCGAGGGCGAGGTGCACGAGGCGATCCGCGCCCACCTCGCCACCAGGGGCGCGTCGTTCTGGCCGGACCTGCAGGCGGCGAGCGGCGTCGCGGACCAGACCACCGTGCTCGCCGCGCTGTGGGATCTGGTGTGGGCCGGCGAGGTCACCAACGACACCTACGCGCCGGTTCGGGGTCTGCTACGAGGTCGGGCGCGAGCGTCCTCCCCCGGCCGCGGGCGCCCGCGGCCGGGTCGGCTGCAGCGCAGCGGCCCACCTGCCGCGCAGGGGCGCTGGTCGGCAACCAGCCAGCTCCTCGTCCCCGAACCCGACCCGACCGAACGGGCCCACGCGTTGGCGCAGCAGCTCCTCGAGCGACACGGCGTGCTCACGCGCGAGGCGATGCGCGCCGAGGCGGTCCCGGGCGGGTACAGCACGATCTACCCGGTCCTGAAGGCGCTGGAGGAGGCGGGGCGGATCCGCCGCGGGTACGCGGTGGCCGGGCTCGGGGCCGCACAGTTCGCCGCGGCCGGTGCGATCGATCGCCTCCGCGGCGGACGCGAGGTGGGCGACACCCCGCAGGTCGTGCGCTTGGCCGCGACCGACCCCGCCCAGCCCTACGGGGCGGCGTTGCCGTGGCCGGCATCGGCGGGGCGCCCGGCGCGGGCCGCGGGAGCATCGGTCGTGCTCGTCGACGGCGCCCCCGCGGTCTACCTCGAACGTGGCGGCCGCAGCTTGGTCACCTTCGCCCATCACCTCACCCCGGACGTGTGGCTCGAGGCGCTGACCGAGGAGGTCACGTCGGGCCGGCGCCGCAAGCTGGAGGTCACCAAGGTGGACGGCATCGACGTCCACGACCATCCACTGCGCCCGGCACTGGTCGCCGCCGGCTTCACGATCGGCCACCGGGGACTCACGTTCCGCGGCTGAAGTACCACGTTAGGTGTTCGCGCGGCCTGCGCGGGGCACGCGCACCACGGCCACCCGAACGGGCCAGGGTGCTCGCATCCACGCCCGAAGGCCCTCTAAGGTGGGTTGTGACGGATATCGCTCCGTTCCAACAGGAGGCAGTGAGATGGCGGAATCGCTCATCGTGCAGAGCAAGGTCAAGGAAGCCGTGAAGGCGCAGGGGCTGCGGACGGACTCGTCGCTCCCCGACGCCCTCAACGACAAGATCGTCAAGATGATCGCCGAGGCGGCCAAGCGCGCCAAGGAGAACGGTCGCGGCACCCTGCGTCCCTACGACGTGTTGGTCGTCACGACCTCTTGTGGTGTGGGCCGCCCCTCAACGGGGCGGCCCACACCACGTTCAGCCCGAGGCAGGTTCGGCCCGAGGCACGTCCGGCTCGAGGACCGGTGCGCGAGCATCCCGCACCACCCCGACGTCGGTTCCCGGAGGCGGTGTCCGAGCGTCGCGACACACGCGGCTCACCCGTTGCAGCAGCAATCGTTACTGGCGCAACGACACCTCGTGGAGCTACCCTACCCCCATGTCGACCATGCGCGATGCCACGATCACGAGCGTGCCGCCGGCCCAGCTCGGTGCGTGGCGCGCCTTCCTCGAGGCCCACTCCCACACCACGGAACTGCTCGCCAAGGAGCTCAGGGACGAGCAGGACCTGCCGTTGGCGTGGTACGACGTGCTCGTCCAGCTCCACGAAGCCGACGGCTACCGACTGCGGATGCAGGAGCTCGCCGACCGCGTCCTGCTGTCGAAGAGCGGCCTGACGCGCCTGATCGACCGCATGGAACGTGCTGGGCTCGTCAGCCGCACGGCCTGCCCGGACGACCGGCGCGGGACGTTCGCGGAGCTCACCCCCCACGGGCTCGACACGCTCCGCCGGAGCGCACCGACGCACCTGCGTGGCGTGCGGGAGCACTTCGCCTCGCTGGTCGACGACGACGAGGCCGAGCTGCTCGAGCGGGTGCTGGCCCGCATCGCCACCGCCGCCCGCGAGGCCTCCAACGCCGCACGGTGAGCCAGCCGTCCTCGGCGCGGTGACCGGATGCCGTTGCGTGCACAGCCATGGGGTCCGGTCCATCGGTCCCGGCCGCCGATCTCGCACGTCATCACACCGACCACACCCCGGTCGGAGGGCCCGAGAAGAGACGACGACCGGCCCCATCTCGGACCGCGCGAGTCAGCACCCTCGCGGCTAGCGTGGGGGACCCATCCGCTCGTAGATCAGGAGGTCCCGCCCCGATGAGCGAACCCACCTTGAGCGTCACTGACAACCGCACAGGTCAGACCTACGAGTTGCCGATCGAGGACGGCGCTATCCGGGCGATGGACCTCCGCCAGATCAAGGTCTCGGATGACGACTTCGGCCTGCTCGCCTACGACCCCGCCTTCAAGAACACGGCGAACGTCCGCAGCGAGATCACCTACATCGATGGTGATGAGGGGATCCTGCGCTACCGCGGCTACCCGATCGAGCAGCTCGCTGACGATTCCACCTTCCTCGAGGTCGCCTTCCTGTTGGTCCACGGCGAGCTGCCCACGCAGGAACAGTACGACCACTGGGTGCACGAGATCACCCACCACACCTTCATCCACGAGAACCT
>CAYVJT010000328.1:0-3498 GCA_964451855.1 uncultured Actinomycetota bacterium | reverse complement strand
ATCACGGTGATGTACGGGGCGAGCACTGGTCCTGGCTCAACCCGTCATGCTGCGGGATCGTCGAGACCGACCTCGTTGACGTGCATTGCCATCCGATGCCCGCGGATGCCGGCCGTGGGTGCTAGACCGGGAGTTTCGACGGCTCCCCGAGCAGCACGGACGTGCAGTTCCGCGGCCGTGTGATTGTGTTCAATAACCGACTCACGTGGGTACAAGGACGTCGCGGATCTTGGACGGTGTCGACCCGAGTTCGGCGCGGACGGTCCTCGTCAGGTGCGCGTGGTCGGCGAACCCCAGGTCGGCGGCGAGCGCGGCCAGGTCCCGTTCGTCCTCGGCGAGCCGTTCGAGGGCGAGCCGAACACGGATCCGGTTGCGGTAGCGCGAGATCGTACTCTCCGTGTGGGCGCGGAATGTGCGGCTGAGGTGGTGCGGGGAGACCGCGAGGTTGTCGGCCAGCGTGACGAGGGCGATGGTCGGGTCGGCGGTGATCGCCTCGCGGGCGGCGGCGACCAGTCGGCGTTGCCGGCAGAGCGTGGCGGGACGTCCCGCGGCGACGCGTGCAGGGTCGGCCTCGTCGAGGAGTACGGCGACGAGCGACAGCGCCTGTTCGGTCACCTCGTGATGGTCCGGCAGGCGGGTGGCCGCGAGGAGTCGTCGATGGCTGAGGTCGGCCTCAGGGGAGGTGAGAAGGGTGCCCTCGGGCAGGCGGGGCTCGCCGCCCCAGGTGGCCGCCAGCAGTTCGTTCCCGATCTGGATGACCGTGCACACATCGCCGTGCGGCCCGTTGTGTTCGAAGCGTTGCTCGTCTCCAGGACGGGTGAAGTAGGCCGCCGCCGGATCGAGAACCGACTCCACACCTCGGACATCGCGACGGAAACTGCCTGCCCGCACCAGCACCACCGTGTTCGCTGTCGCCTCCTCTGGCGACGACCAACTCGAAGCTTGGTTCTGGCAGCGAACCTCTCGCAACTCAAGGTGCTCTGTAGTGAGGTGGACGGTCTTGTCGAGCATGGCCTACTCCGGAAAGTGAGCACCGATCTTCAAGCAGTCCGATGCGCTGGTGCGCAAGGTAGGCGTCGTACCTGCGATGCGGACGAATGCGGCGAGAGGGAGCGCATCGGTGAACAGTGACCATCGTTCGTTCGACGAACCCCCGTACAACCGACCTCGACAGCAGGCGGAGCCCTTCGGTTCGTCGGCTGCCGCCATCGACGCCCTCGCCGCTGTCGGCCCCGATCAGGACCGCGCCGACGGCTTGCAGCTCTTCGGCCAGTTCGTCGGTTCCTGGGACGTTGAGATCACCTACTTCGATGTCGAGGGACACGTCGAGGAACAACGGCCGGCCGAGTGGCACTTCGGGTGGGTGCTTGAGGGTCGCGCGGTCCAAGACGTCCTGTTCGGACCACCCGTGGCCGAGCGTCGCCGCACCGGAGCGCCAGCGCGCGAGTACGGCACGACCATCCGGATGTACGACCCTCGAAGCGACGTATGGCACGCGAGCTGGTTCGCGCCCGTCCGCAGCGTCGTTGTCCATCTTGCCGGTGGGCGCGACGGGGATGCCATCGTGTTGGAGGGAACCGAACTCGATGGGACACGGTGCCGCTGGATGTTCTCCGACATCACGTCGGATTCGTTCCTGTGGAGCGGCTACGAGGGATCCGACGCCGACGTTCAACGCCCGCTGGTTCAACAGATGAAGGCTCGGAGGACCCGATGAACTCGATCCAATCGGTGCTGTGGCGAAACCCCTACGACCTCAGCGCCGAGCTGTGCCAGCTCCGCCCCGACCCGTCAGGCTGGCTGCTCGAAGGACTCGTGCTGATTCCTGCCGATGGCGCCCCCGCACGCTGCGATTACCGCGTGGAGATCGACGAGGGCTGGAACGCGCACCGCGTTGAGCTGCGTCTGACCGGCCTGAGGATCGAACGCCAGTTCGAGCTGAGCTCTGCAGATGAGCACTGGCACGTCGACGGGATGCGCGACCCGGCACTCGCCGGATGCACCGATGTCGACCTGCGGGTCTCACCCTCGACCAACACCTTGCCGATCCGCCGGCTCGGACTCGAGGTCGGCGCCCAGGCATCATTGAGAGCCGCCTGGGTCAGCTTCCCCGAGCTCGAGGTGATCTCATCGGAGCAGACCTACGAACGCATCACCGAACAGACCTACCGCTACCGGTCAGGCAGCTTCGCCGCAGACATCCACGTCGACGAAGCCGGCATGGTCGTCACCTACGGCACGAAGTACTGGCGCAGAGAAGCCGCCGCAGCCCGCTCTTGATCGATCCTCAGCTGTCGACGCCGGGGCGACACTCTGCATCGATGGGTGCAGGCCTGCAGCAGGCCACGATGGCGGTCCGCCACGTGCGTCACCCACCTACGGCGCCCGTCGTCGCATCACGATCCGACGCCGGCTAGGTGACGCAGCCCAACAAGTCCAACGAACTCGTAGCAGTTGCTGACAACAGTGCCGCGTGCGCAGGGAGGCCTCCAACTACGAGTGGCGATGGCCAACAGCGTCCCACAGCTGGCCACGCCACGACAGCCACGTCCGCGACACCGGCCGCAGCCAGATCGCATGCCCTTCGACCGCCGGGACGCATGAGCGGCAAGGCCTCGCCGGCGACGCTGCTCGGAGTCACTCGCGCGGGTACGGACCACGCGTGTTTCTGGGCGGTCCGGCCGTGAGCAGGTCGGGTGGAGCGCACCGGTACAGGGCGTCCTCGCCGGCACCGGTAGCCTTGACGGCATGGGACGCCCGACAGCACACCCACCGGAGATCGTGCTCGAAACCGATCGACTACTGCTCCGACCCTGGCGTGTGTCCGAGGCTGCGATCCTGCGCGAGTTGTGGTCTGAGCGCGACCCTCGTGTCCCGCCACATCGTCGGATCGATGCCGATGGTCGCCCCACCGTGGAGGACCTCCAAGCCCGTATCCTCGCGGGTTCTCACGGCTCCGCTCTCGGGCTTCTTGCCGCGGAGCGAAAGGGCTTCGGTGACGTCGTCGGCTACTGCGGGCTGACCGAGAACACCAAGGTGCCGGAGGGAGAGCCGGAGCTGGCGTTCGAGTTCCTTCGCAGGTTCTGGGGCCAGGGGTATGCAACCGAGGCTGCGAAGGCGGTCCTCAGCTGGGCACAGGCGTCGGGTTGCCGGCGTCTCTGGGCCACCGTCAGTGACTGGAACGCTGCTTCGCGCCGAGTGCTGGCGAAACTCGAGTTCATCGAGACCGACCGCGTGGAGCCCGGCAAGGTCCACGGGGATGTGCTGTTCACCACGAAGCAGCTGTGAGCGCGGCCTGGCCGGCACCCGGGCTCAGCTCCTACCGAAGCTATCGACATATCGCGCGAATGAGTGCCGAGGGCGAGAGCGGTTCCGACTATCACGCAGGCAGTCGAGACACGCCAAGTGCCGAGACGTCGGTGGGAGAACTCGGTTGGCCCCATCGGGTGTTCGTTATGCGCGTCGGGGGTGTTGGAAGCAGCAGCACATCATCACGGT
>CAYVJT010000327.1:0-3525 GCA_964451855.1 uncultured Actinomycetota bacterium | reverse complement strand
ACCAGTGTGACGGCACCCAGCGAGATCAGGTCACCCTGACGTAGCGTCCGAAGCAGCTGGTCGAGCTTGCCCCGTCCGCTATCCGTCGTGCTCATCCAGCAGTCGAGACGAGCACCCGCCGGGCGCTTCCAAACAGATCCTCCAGCGCCGTACGCTCGGGTGCGGAGTCACGGTCAGGCAACGCAACGAGCGCGCGCGTGTCACGCTCGGCCGCTGCAGCCGGCGAGTACACGACCGGCTCTCCTGTGCCGAGGCCTCCGTTCCAGGGAAGAGGAGCCGAAGACAGGCTGCTCACCGGCGCGTACAACACCTCCCGGACCTCCTCAAGGTCGAACCGCCGGTGGTTCCCAGGCGTCAAGTCGTGAGGGATGCGGCCGTCACGGGCATACTTCTGCACGGTGCTGGGCGCCAGCCCAAGGGCATCGGCGATCTGCTTCGTCGTCTGGTCACGCATTCACACGCCTTTCACGGTTATCACGACTGTACCGAGTTTCACAGTTCGCGCAACCGGCTGCCCGCTAGGGCAAGCACGACGACACGAGCAGGGCAGGCATCCGGGCCGCCCCTGATCCGTGGCGCGTGCACCAGATGTCGATCGGGCGATGTCGGATGCAAGACTGCCCAACGGTTTGGCGCCGAACCTGACCTTGCGGTGAACGGACAGCTCACCGGTGCTCGCCCGCCGGTCGAGGTGTTCGCCGAGCTTCGGGTCGGGCTTGATCACCTCGATCGGTTCCAGGTACGCCGCTTGCACATCCTGGGGCAGCTCGCGGAAGTCAGCGACCACGTCCGGGTGCCACTGGTCGATGACCTCGCTCACGTGTCCTGCTACTCGACCTGCGCCAGGAAGTCCGCGGTCGTGCCTTGGTGGAAGCGGCCGTCGGTGCGCTGGGTCCGGAACTCGTGGACCCTCCGTGGGGCAGCGGGCAGCAGCGATGGCATCGTCCGCCGCCGTGCCACATGTTGCACCACTCCTGACGGGCGGTGGTGGCCACCGCCGCCGTCGGATCGGACCGGCCGGGATGCTGGTCGTCTGCGGCTTCGGCTGCGCCAGAAGCCGTTCGTGCCCACCCATCACAGGATCCGCGGGCAGCCCGTCGGGGATCGACCCTGCGGTGGCGATCGGACCGCTGTCGTGGGGCCAAGCGCTTCCGCGGAAGCACCCGACCTAGCCACCCTTCAGTCAGCAGCCGCCAGCCGAACTCACCGCGTCCGCCTCCGAACGAGTGGGAACGCTCGCTATGGCCACGTCTTCGGGCTGGTGGTCGAGGTCGCGAGGCTTGGACGCAGATCAGGTGATGAGCGAACGGTGCCAGCACAGGCAGAATGGGTGGCCGGCCGGGTCGGCGTAGACCTGCCAGCCCTCCTCCGCATCAAGGTCCGGCGCGGCCTGCAAGAGCTTCGCTCCGAGCGCCATCACCTCTGCGTGTGCCGCGGACAGGTCGTCGACCCATAGGTCGAGGTGCACCTGCTGTGACGGCTCGCCGTTCGGCCAGTCGGGCGGCACGTGATCCGGTGCGAGCTGGATCCCGATGCGCGGCACCCCGTCGCCGTCCATGACCATGTGCCAGTCGTTCTCGACATCCACGGTTCCGCCGAGTACGCCCGCCCAGAACGCACTGCTCGGCTCGAGCTCAGCCGCGTCGAACCCACGACCTGGAAGCGGATGTCCATCGGCTCCCTCCTCTGTGACTGCATCCTGCCACAAGCGGTAGCCAGCGGTCCCGACCTGACGAAGTCCGTCGATGACCGTACGGAGACACCCGTGTTGCCCACCTACCCGCAGCGGCCATCTCCACACTTGGGACGTCGGAGAACGGGCGATCTCTCACGGCGTGGCATTCTCGGCAGCGGTAGTTGGTTCGTTGCCAATGGCGCACAGTGTATGTACGCTCGTACTCACGCAGGAGGTGGTGTCGTGGCAACGATCGAGCGAGATCAGCGACTGAACGCGCGCCTGACCGAACAGGAAGACCGACTGCTGCGGGAAGCCGCAGCAGAACTCGGCAAGCCGGTTTCCCGCTTCGTCATCGAAGCAGGCGTGGAGCAAGCACGCGAAGTCCTGGCCGACACCCAGGTGCTGCGCATCGCTGATCAAGCGGCCGCGGAGTTCGAGGCGTGGCTCGACGAGCCCGCGACTGAACTGCACGCCGCGAGGCGACTGGCCGATGCGGAACCGTTCGAGCGCTCGTGAGGGTCGAGAAGCTCGCCAAGAGCCACGACCGGTCGACATTTCGCTGCGGCCGTGACGAACTGGACGAGTGGTTCCGCACCGCTGCGATGCAAGCCCAGCGGCGCAACCGCTCGGCCCGCACCACCGTCCTCGTCGATGACGAGACCGTGGTCGGCTTCTACTCGCTGGCCACGCACGCCGTCGCCTACGACTCCACACCGCTCCAACTCGTCAAGGGCGTTCCCCGCTACGACGCCGTCCCTGCCGTTCGACTGGCTCGCCTGGCCATCCACGAGGACTACCAGGGCCGGGGGCTGGGCGAACGACTCCTTGGCACCGCAGTACGCGACGTCCTGGCCGCCGCCGAGCATGTGGGGATCGTGCTCATGACTGTCGATGCACTCGACGAAGCAGCCGCGGCCTTCTACGAGCGCTACGGGTTCGTGCGGCTGGAGGCAGCCCGAACCCGCCCTGCGTTGGCGGCCCGCATCAAGGATCTCCAGACCACGTTCTCCCCATAGCCATCGAAGGAATGCGCCGACGCCGCACGGCCCACCTGGCGCACAGGTACGGGCGCTACATGACGCGCGGGTCCGGCCCGCTACGTGCGACGCCTGCCAGGAATGCGTCCCCGAGAACGGTCACGTTCGCCTCCCCAAGCCGGTGTGCCGACATCGTGTCGACAAGCTCCTCGGGAGTCGGCAGGACCTTGACGATTCGATACTGGGTGCCGTCATCCAGAGCTCGCCGGGCGACGCCGCCTGCCAGCCAGTGCTCCACCTGGTGTCTGCTCGGTGCGTCATCGACGAACGCGACCATGCCGCGGCTCGCGAGACTTGACGCGACCAGACGCCAGAACCGAGAAGTCATCTGGGGCGGCACGTGGCTCAGCAGGAAGGAGAACAACACCACGTCGTAGGCGTCGGCCGGCTGCCAGCGGTATAGGTCTGCGAGCTCGAACGTCACATGGTCGGTCCCGTGGAGCCTGGCCTGGGCCCGCTCGAGCATCTCGGGCGCCACATCGATGGCGTGGACGTGTTGAGCCTTGCGCGCGAGCCGCTGCGTCAACAGGCCCGTCCCACAGCCGAGCTCGAGCACCGTGCCAGCGATAGGGAGCTTGTCGAACCAGTCGTAGACAGCAGCGACTGCCTCCCGAAGCTGGGGCTGCGTGCTCTCCTGCTCCGCGACGAGGTCGTAGGTCGCGGCGATGGCGCGGTAGTAGCGGCCCTGTTCCTCCAGCAGTTCGCTCAGCTCGCTGTCGTCCACGCCGCCCGCCCAACGCCTTCGGTTGGTACGAAGTGTATGACGACGGCGCTTCTTACCCCGGCCGCCCATCCGTTCCGCGTTCTGTG
>CAYVJT010000326.1:0-3546 GCA_964451855.1 uncultured Actinomycetota bacterium | reverse complement strand
ACCCCGGCACCGACCTGCCCGTCACCTACCACCTCGCCATGCACCACTCAGAAGCTGCCGCCTGAACCCCCATGTCCAGACATCTGAGACTGACTCGCTACGCCGACAAGAGCGGTCCTCGGCCCGCAGGAGCGCACTGACGAACCTGTGCACAACCGCCGCAGCCGGGTGGATGACACGGGCCTTGTCCCCTGCTGCTGGTCCGCGGAGAGCTACCTGCGGGATGGGTCCTTCAGGATCACAGGCCGCCGAGGAAGGCACCCCCAACGGCACCCCGGAACGAGTCGAGGTGGCGCATGTTCACGGTCCAGGCAGGCGGGTGTGTGCGTGACTTCGTCACAATATCGTTACACCCGCTGCCGCGTGGCGATAGTTACTTTATTACAACGTCGGTCCGTCACGGTATGATGTTCCGATATCGGCACATGAACCGGAGGCAGTCGTGGAGGCCAACCAGCGTGGGACGCACTCGGTGCGCAGCGCGACCGATCTTGGCGCCGCGATCGGTGACGCGCGCCGGGGCGCCGGGCTGACCCAGCAAGAGCTCGCTCGTCGCGTCGGTATCTCACGGCCGTACCTCGCGCAGGTCGAGCACGGGAGGACCTCCCGGCTGCTCGATCTGCTGTTCGACCTGCTGCGTGTCCTCGACCTCGAGCTCGTCGTGCGCCGACGCGGTCGCTCCGATGGCTGACCGTCCGAAGCTGTTGCAGGTCTCGATGCACGGCGAGGTCATCGCCCATCTGCGCGAGAAACGCCGGTCGGGTCAGATCGAGCTCGCCTACACCGACCTCGCGCGCGAACGCTGGCCCGCCCGCACGCCGGTGGTGTCGTGTTCGCTCCCGGTGTCCGGCGGCCGCCAGGACGCGACCGCGTTCCTCAACGGGCTGCTGCCAGAGGGGCAGGCCCGTGCGGCGCTGGCTGCGCAACGCGACCTCGTCGCATCCGACACCTGGGGGCTGCTCGCGGCCTACGGGCGCGACATCGCCGGAGCGCTCGTGATCAGCGACCCGGACGACGACCGTGCGGGACGGACGCCGCACGCGGTCGACTACGCGAACGAGGACGAGCTCGCGTCCGCCATCTCGGCCCTGCCGGACCAGCCGCTCGGCGCACACGATGACAGCGAGCTGTCCCTGGCGGGGATACAGGACAAGCTGCTGCTGGTCGCAACCGACGGACCGACCGGCTGGGGACGGCCTGTCGCGGGCCTGCCCTCCACCCACATCCTCAAACCGGATCCGCTCACCCACCCCGGGGTCGTTGTCCGCGAGGCCGAAGCGCTGCAGATCGCCCGTGGGGCCGGCCTGACCACGATCGACCCACAGCTGCTGGACATCGGCGGGCGGCCGTGCCTGCTCGTCAACCGCTACGACCGGGCCGTCGAGGACGACACCGTCCGCCGTATCCACCAGGAAGACCTCCTGCAGGCGGTCGGCCTGGACCCGTCCGCCCGTCACGGTCGGGTCAAGTATCAAGACCATGGAGGTCCGGGCTACCGCGACGCCGCCACGCTGCTGCTCGAACGGGCAACCGACCCTGACGCACAACTCGATGCGCTGGTCGGCGCGATGGTGTTCACCGTGCTTATCGGCAACGCCGACGCGCACGCCAAGAACCTCTCGTTGCTGCTCGACCCACCGGGCACGGTCCGTCTCGCCCCGCTGTACGACACCGTGCCCACCATGCTCTTCCCCAAGCTCAAGGTTCGCTGCGCGATGTGGGTCGGTGGCGTCTATCGCAGCCTCGAAGACGTCACCCGCACCGAACTCGTGCGCGAGATCGCGGGCCGTCAGGCATGGAAGATCCCGGAGAACGACGCTCCGGATCTCGTCGACCAGTGGGTTCACACGATCGCATCACACGCCGACGAGACCCCCACCGGCCACTACGTCGCGAACCGGGCCGCAAGGCTGCTGAACGAGGCAGCGTGACCTTGTGACGCTGCGGCAACCGCTTCCGCGGAAGCACCGCGAAGGGGCCGGGCACCTGCCGGTGTAGCTGGCGATGCCTGTCCTTCCACTGGTCAGGTGAGGGCGACCCAAAGCGGGGAGCCCTCCCCATGTCCCTTGACCTACGCGATCACGCCGCCTAGCGGCAAGAGGCAGGTTGCACTCCGAGTCGCGCCCGGTACAGTAACCGTTACAACCGTGATAGCCGGTGGAACCGTAACGGAGTCGTGATGGCACGCACTGCGACGACAGAGCAGGTCGCTGCCGCCCTGCACGTCAAGCCCGCCACCGTGCGCAAGTACGCACGGGAACACCGGCTGCCGTTCGACACCACACCCGGCGGGCATCGACGGTTCAGCGTCGAAGAGGCCGTCCGAGCCGTGCTCGGCGAGCGGGACCCAGAAGCCCTCGGCATCCTTGAGGGCGAGGATCTCGTCGAGGGGGTTCCGTACGTGCCGGTCGCTCCCAAGTCGGTGCTCGCGGCGTCCACGTCGACCGCGCGCGTCACTCCCGCCCCTGTCCGCGTCCACGACACCGCACTCGACGTCGAGGACTGGGCAGAGGAGACCGTCGTTGTCTGACTGGTGGACCGCCACCTCCGGGCCGGGGCACGAGCGGGGCGACCTCCTGCGTGACTTCCCGGTCGTCCGTGTGGAGTCCGTGGACGTGTCCGGCGACACGGCTGAGGTTGCCTCACGGGTAGAGGTCATCGACGCGATCGTCGTCACCCAGACCTGCGATCTCGAGAACGCCAAGGTGGCGAACATCCTGCTGGCCCGTGTCACCACCTGGGCAGACTTCGCTGCGGCGCAGTTCGCTGCAGGCAACACGGCGGTCAAGAGCGGCAGCTTTCGACGCAACCTCATTCGCGGCGACATCCCACCGCTGATGCTGCTTCACGCCCGCGAGCCGCAGCCCCCGCTGGACTGGTCGGTGGTCGACTTCCGCGAACTTCACGTCGTTGACCGCGCCATGATCGACGAGTTCGTCGGCCAGCCAGGCAGCCGGCGTCGCCTGCGGCTGATCTCTCCCTACAAGGAGCACTTCGCTCAAGCGTTCGCGCGGTTCTACATGCGCGTCGGGCTTCCGCACGACGCACGTGAGTTCGAGAAGGACGGCGCGGCAGACGTCACGAGCCTCGGCTGAGGCTCGGTGTCCTAGCCTCTCACGCGAGATACAGCGACCGCCACAGCCTCAACCGCCCTGCCCCCCCGTGTGATTTCGTTGGGAACAAGTCCTCGCCGTGCGACACTCGGATGTTTGCCGTACCACACAGCCGTGGTGCAGTCTCGCTCATGGCTGAGCTCCAGGTTCTCGACGAGATCAACCGTCTGCTCGACGCAGACGGTGACACGACGGTGAACACGTCGATGCGCCTGCCTGAGACTCTGCGGGATGCGGCGGCGCTCGCGGTGCAGCATCTCGGCGTTGCGGGCAGCACCACGAGCCTGACTGCCACGACGGCGCTGCGGCGTGCCCTTGAGACCGCCGTGACCGAAGCAGCGCTCGAGGCCCACTTCGAGCAGCACCCGCACATGCGGCCATCCCTGGCAGAGGTAGCCCTCGCGCTCGCAGCCCAGGACGGATCGCCGCTAGC
>CAYVJT010000325.1:0-3547 GCA_964451855.1 uncultured Actinomycetota bacterium | reverse complement strand
CGACCTGACCGGTCGTCATCAGCCCGTCCAAGCGTTCCAGGGTCGCGCGCATCCCGCGCAGGTTGCGCTTCGGGTAGCCCATCAGCTCGACCCCGAGCCTCGACCGCGCCTTCGACCAGTCGAAGGTCTCGGTCACCTCGGTGCCCCCGTCGACGTCGCGTAGCTCGTAGCGCCAGACGTGGCCGTGCCAGTGCCGCCAAGCGATCCGTTCGCCCTCGACGAACTCGACCACGGTGTTGAGGATCCGGTAGGGGCGACCGATCTTCATGTCCATGCCGAACCGGGCGTCCTCGTGGAGCCGGTCCGGACCACCGTCCTGGACGCCCTGCACGGTCCCCGACCCGTCGATCACCGGATGCATCGCCGGGTCGGCGAGCACGTCGAAGATCGCCTGCCGGTCGGCAGCGATCACGCGGCTCGTCGAGACCTGACGTCGCTTGGGCATGGATCCCTCCAGGGAGCATCGTTGGGGACGTTCAGGACGTTCAGGACGTTCGGGCCCTTCGTCCTTCGACGGTACTTCGTCACCGAGGAGCCGAGGTATCGCCCCTCGACCGCTTCGCCTGTCCCGCAACCTCGCCCGGATCACGCCTCACCGGCATCGCAAGCCCGCCAGGGGTCCGCAGCACACGGCCACGTCACCGGGCCGCGTCGCGCAGCCGCCTCACAGGGCCACGTCACCGGGGCGCCTCGCGGGACCACCTCACGGGCCACGTCACCGGGCCACTGCGCGGATCCACGGGGCTCATGCGCCGGTGAGACCATCGACCAGGAACCACACCCCGAAGGCCAGGAACGCGATCCCCGCGACGATACGCACGGCGCGTTCCGGCAGCCTCGCCCCGAGCACCGCTCCGACGAGGATCGCGAGGCCACTGGCAGCGGTCATCCCGAGCCCGGCACCGAGCCAGGTCGGCACGGCCGCCTGGGTGCTCGCCAGGGCGACCGTGGCGAGCATCGTCTTGTCCCCGAACTCCGCGAGCACGAAGGCCACCGTCACCCCGAGGAGCACCGAGGCTCCGCGCACCTCGGCCCCGTCCATGCGTTCCTCGTCCTCCGGCCACAGCGTCCACACCCCGAAGCCGAGGAACAGCAACCCGCCGCCGATCGCGAGCACCCGCTCCGGCAGCGCCGCGCCCAGTGCCGCACCGACCAGCGTGGAGAGCCCGAGCACCGCGAACGCGGCGATCGCGATGCCGGCCAGCACCGGCCAGGGCCGGTAGCGCGTCGCGAAGCCGAGGGCGAGCAGCATCGTCTTGTCCCCCAGCTCGGCCAGGAACACCAGCCCGAAGGACGCGAGCAACGCCTCCATCACACCTTCAGGCCCGCACGAGCGGGGCGTAGGCCAGCACGAGGTGCTTGCGGCCGACCTCCTCGAAGTCGACCGTGGCCTCGGCCTTCTCGCCCTCGCCGCTGAGCTCGGCGATCCTGCCCGGGCCGAACTTCGGGTGGATCACCTGGTCACCGACGTGGAACTCCATCCCGCCGATCTCCAGCACCTCGGCGTCCCGGAGGCGCCTGGCCGACGACCCGTCACGACCGGAGCCGCGACCGGAGCGTCGTCGCTCGACCAGTTCGTCCGGGAGCTGGTCGAGGAAGCGCGATGACGGGTTGTACGAGGTGCCGCCCCACAACGTGCGGTGATCGGCGTGGGAGAGGTAGAGCCGGTCCTGGGCGCGGG
Source organism: uncultured Actinomycetota bacterium (assembly GCA_964451855.1). Lineage (GTDB taxonomy): Bacteria > Actinomycetota > Nitriliruptoria > Nitriliruptorales > Nitriliruptoraceae > CSSed11-175R1. The sequence continues at coordinate 1,866 of CAYVJT010000325.1, read as the reverse complement.
TGAACCCGACGTAGGCCAGCCGCCGCTCCTCCTCGAGCTGCTCGGGCTCGGACAGCGAGCGCACGTGGGGGAAGACCCCGTCCTCCAGGCCGACGAGGAACACCACCGGGTACTCCAGACCCTTCGCGGTGTGCAGGGTCATCAGGGTGACGGTGCCGTCGACGTCGTCCTCGAGCTGGTCCTGGTCGGACACCAGGGTCACCGACTCCAGGAACGCCTCCAGACCCTCTCGCCCGACGGCGCCACCACCGCGCTCGTGGACCTCCTGTGCCACCGACTTGAGCTCCTGCAGGTTCTCGATGCGGCCGAGCGCTTCGATCGTGCGGTCGGCCTGCAGCTCCTTGAGGTAGCCGGTGCGGTCCCAGATCAGCTCGATCAGCTCGGCGGTCGGCAGGTCGTGCTCCAGCGAGGTGTAGAGCCCGTCGATCAGGTCGACGAAGGAGCCCACCGCACCGACGGCCCGCGCGGCCAGGCCCTGCACGTGCTCAGCCTGCCGGCACGCCTCCATGAACGTGACCCCTTCACGCGCCGCGTGGTCCGCGATCGCCTGCACGGTCCGGTCGCCGATACCTCGACGTGGCAGGTTGATGATCCGTCGCGCCGAGACGTCGTCGGCCGGGTTGATCAGCAGCCGCGCGTAGGCGAGGACGTCCTTGATCTCCTTGCGCTCGTAGAAGCGCACGCCCCCGATCACCCGGTAGGGCAGCCCGACGCGGATGAACACGTCCTCGAGCACGCGGGACTGCGCGTTGGTCCGGTAGAAGATCGCGATCTCGTCGAAGCTGCGTCCGGCGGCGCGCAGCTTCTCGCACTCCTCCGCGACGAAGGCTGCCTCGTCGTGTTCGTCCTCGGCGCGGTGGCGCACGACCTTGTCGCCGACGCCACGGTCGGTCCACAGCTCGGCGCGCCGCTGCACGGGGGATGGTGCGATGAGGTGGTTGGCCGCGTCCAGGATCGTCTGCGTCGAGCGGTAGTTGCGGTCGAGGATCACCACGTGGGCGTCGGGGTGGTCGGACTCGAAGTCGAGGATGTTCTGGATCGTCGCGCCGCGGAAGCTGTAGACGCCCTGCTGGGGGTCGCCGACGACCATGACGTTGCGGTGGGCGCCAGAGAGCAGCTCGACGAGGTGGTACTGCGCCCGGTTGGTGTCCTGGTACTCGTCGACCAGGATGTGCTGGAACCGGCGCTGGTAGTGCTCGAGCGCGGCGTCGAACAGCTGGAAGACCTCGACGGTCTTGACGATCAGGTCGTCGAAGTCCAGCGCGTTGGCCCTGAACAGCCGGTCCTGGTAGGCGGTGTAGACCTCGGCGATCTGCGACTCCGGCCAGTCCATCGCCTGCTGCTTGTAGGTCTCGAAGTCGATCAGCCGATCCTTGGCGTTGCTGATCGCCGTCTGGATCGCGCGCGGGGACAGCCGCTTGGGATCGATCCCCAGGTCCTTCACCAGCTGCGCGATCAGCCGTTGGCTGTCCTGCGCGTCGTAGATCGTGAAGGCGCTCTTGTAGCCGAGCCGAGGTAGCTCGCGGCGGAGGATCCGCACGCAGGCCTTGTGGAAGGTGGTGACCCACATCTTGTCGGAGAGCCGCTCCCCCACGAGTCCGCCGACCCGTTCGGCCATCTCGCCGGCGGCCTTGTTGGTGAAGGTGATCGCGAGCAGCTCGAAGGGGCTGACGTCGTGGTCGCGGATCAGGTGGGCGATGCGGTGGGTGAGCACGCGGGTCTTGCCCGAGCCCGCCCCGGCGACCACCAGCAGCGGCCCCTCGACGGAGGTGACCGCCTCACGCTGCGCAGGGTTGAGCCCCTCCACGAGGGCGGGGGTGACGGTGGACACGGACGGGCTCCGGGGGTAGTGGACGACGAGGTGGT
>CAYVJT010000324.1:0-3576 GCA_964451855.1 uncultured Actinomycetota bacterium | reverse complement strand
GGCCGGCCCGACAGGTCGATCGCCACCCGGGTCAGGGCCTCGTCGATCGGCACGGTGGCATCGCCGAAGCGCTCGACGCCGCTCCGGTCGCCCCACGCCTCGCTCAGGGCCTGGCCGAGGGCGATCCCGACGTCCTCGACGGTGTGGTGCGCGTCGATCTGCAGATCGCCCTGCGCCTTGACGGTGAGGTCGAGCCGTCCGTGGCGCCCCAGCTGATCCAGCATGTGGTCGAAGAACGCCACCCCGGTGGCGACGTCGCAGGTGCCACGACCGTCGAGGTCGACCTCCACCTCGATACGGGTCTCCTTGGTGTCGCGCTCGACGCGACCGACACGGGTGCTCACGGGCGATCCTTCTCGGTGGGCCGGCTCGCGGGTGGCCGGCATCGTCGCCGCGTCAGGGTAGGCGCGGCGTGCCCCGGCGTCGTACTCCCCCGCCGGCGAGCCCGGCCTCACGGCGCGGGGCGCTCGGGGGATGCGGTGCGACCGGGCGATGCGGGGCGACCGGGGGTGGTCGTCAGCCGGCCAGGGAGGCATCGAGCGCGCGCAGGAACGCGTCGTTCTCCTCCACGGTCCCGATCGTGACCCGGACGCAGCCCTCGAGCCGTGGCTTGGACGAGAAGTCGCGGACGAGCACGCCGTGCTCCAGCAGCCGATCGAAGAGGTCGGACCGCTGGCTACGCACGAGCACGAAGTTCGCCACCGACGGGAACACCTCGACGTCGCTGCGCTGCTGCAGAGCGGCGGCGACCCGGTCGCGTTCGTCGGCGACGCGGCGCCGGTGGCCGAGGAAGCTCGCCTCCTGCTCAACCGCGACGATGCCGGCGACCTGCTTGACGGCGTCGAGGTGGTAGGGCAGGCGGACCTTCTGCAGGTCGTCGACCACCCAGTCCGGCGCGAGGACGTAGCCCAGGCGCAGGCCCGCCAGCCGGAAGGCCTTCGACAGGGTCCGCACGATCACCAGCCGCGGCAGCTCGTCGAGAAGCCCGAGTGCGGCGAGGTGCGCGTCGGCGAACTCGATGTAGGCCTCGTCGACGACGACGAGGGCGCGGGAACCGTCGTGCAGCGCCCGGATGGCGTCGTGCGTGACGGGCGTGCCAACCGGGTTGTTCGGGGACGGGATCAGCACCACGTCCGGGTCGTGGATCGCGACGGCCTCCGCCGCCACCTCGGCGCTGAGCTCGAACCGCTCGTCGAGGTCGACCTCCACGGTCGGGGTCAGCGAGGTGCGGCACAGCTCCGGGTACATCGAGTAGCCCGGGCGGACGTGCAGCGCCAGCCGGTCCGGACCACCGTAGGCCTGGAGCAGCTGCTGGAGGACCTCGTTGGAGCCGTTGGCCGCCCACACCCGGTCCGTGGTGAGCCCGACGCGTCCCGCAAGCGCCTCGCGCAGCTCCGTGGCCGGCCGGTCCGGGTAGCGGTTGAGCTCGAGCCCCTGGATGCGGCGACCGACCTCCTCGAGGTAGCCGGCCGGTGGCGGCTCAGCGGTCTCGTTGGTGTTGAGGCGGACCGGCACGTCCAGCTGGGGTGCGCCGTAGGGCTCGACGTCGGCCAGGTCGGCGCGGACCGGGACGCGGTCGGCGCCGATCGCTCCTGTTGGCCTCATGCCTCCGGGTCCAGTCGCACCTCGACGGCGGCCCAGTGGGCCGGCAGGTCCTCGGCGGCGGCGAAGCGGCGCACGTCCTCCGCGATGCCACGCAGGCTGTCGTCATCGCACTCGAGGAAGTTGACCGGCACCAGGAACGACGAGGTGGTGAGCCCACCGTTGAAGCGCGCGGTCCCGCTGGTCGGCAGGGTGTGGTTCGGCCCGGCCGCGTAGTCGCCGAGGCTGACCGGCGTCGGCGCACCGACGAAGGTGGTTCCGGCGTAGCGGACCGACTCGGCGACCTTGCGGGCGTCGTCGGTGTGGACCTCAAGGTGTTCCGCCGCGAAGGCCTCCGCGACCTCGATCGCGTGGTCGATGCCGTCCACGAGTGCGATCGTGCCCTGGCCCTCCAACGCCGTGGTGATGCGCTGGACGTGCTTCGTGCGGGCCAGCTGTTCCTCGATCGCCGCCTCGACGGGCGCGACGAGCTCCTCGTTCGGCGTGATGAGCAGCGCGGTGACGAGCTCGTCGTGCTCCGCCTGCCCGATCAGGTCCGCGGCGAGGTGACGTGGATCCGCGGTGTGGTCCGCGATGATGGCCACCTCGGTCGGACCGGCGTAGCCCTCGGTGCCGATCCGCCCTTCGGCGGCCAGCTGCTGCTTCGCGAGCGCGGTGTAGAGGTTGCCGGGCCCGACCACCTTGTCGCAGCGGGGGACGCTCTCGGTGCCGTAGGCCAGCGCGGCGATCGCCTGTGCGCCACCGACGGCGACCACCTTGTCGATACCGAGGAGCTTGGCCGTCGCGAGGATCGTGGCATCGGGCCAGCCCGTGCGGTTGCCATCGGCGTCGGTCCCGGTCGGAGGTGTGCTGAGCACGATCTCCTCGACGCCGGCGACCTGCGCCGGGACGGCGGTCATGATGGCGCTGGACGGCAAGGGGCACAGCCCGCCGGGTACGTACACCCCGACCCGACGGATCGGGTTGAACCAGACCCCCATGCGCATCCCGTCGCGCTCGTCCTCCCACGGCGTGGGCTTGGCGCGCTCGTGGAACCAGCGGACGCGCTCGATGCTGCGCTCGAGGGTGGCGCGCATGTCCGGGTCGAGCGCGTCGAGCGCCTGCTGCAGCACCTCGTCGGGGACCAGCACGTCATCGAGGTCGATGTGGTCGAAGGTGCGGGTCAGCTCGCGGAGTGCCTCGTCGCCCCGGTCGCGCACCGCATGGACCGACCGGTCGACACCCTCGCGTGCCGCGTCGAGGTCGAGGATCGGGCGCGGCAACCGGTCGCGGGGATCGGAGCGATCACCGCGGAGGTCGAGGACGGAGAGACGAGCCATACCCGTGCCTTCCGGGATCGTCGTGGCGGGAGGTGCACGCGAGCAGGTTCGCGCCCACCCAGCGTACCGATGGGCCGTCCTCCGCCCCGGGCCAGGTCCCGACCCGCGGGTCGCTCACCCGCGCGGTGCGTACATGATGACCGCGATGCCGACCAGGCACAGCCCCGCTCCGATGAGGTCGAAGCGGTCAGGACGGAAGCCATCCATCACGGCGCCCCACAGCATCGACGCGATGATGAACACGCCCCCGTAGGCGGCGAGGACCCGACCGAACTCCGTGATCGGTTGGAACGCGTGGAGGAAGCCGTACAGGGCGAGCACGAGCACCCCGGCGCCGATGTAGAGCAGGGAGGAACGCTCCCGGAGTCCCTGCCACACGAGCCACGCCCCTCCGATCTCCGCGAGACCGGCCGCAGCGAGCAGCAGCACCGACCGCACCACCATGAGGACCTCCGTCGTGACGGGTGGAGCAGCGTAGGACGCCGGAGGAGGTTCCCGAGATCACGGGGACGCGGCGACACCTCACCCGCCGCGACCTGGCAGGCAGGCGGCGCGTGCACGATGCCGGCGCCCGCCGCATCGCCACTCGCTCCCACCGCACGATGGTTGTCCACAGCCGTCGAGGTCGCCGGTTCGGTGTCGCACCCTTGGGCGA
>CAYVJT010000323.1:0-3579 GCA_964451855.1 uncultured Actinomycetota bacterium | reverse complement strand
TGACGTGCGTCGCTGGTAACGGCGGGGTGCGAAGCTCAGGTGATCAAGCCCAAGGTTTGCTGTTCCATCCAGCGGCCACAGGCGAAGGGGAAGACCGGACGGGTGAACGCCAGTGTCCCGACCCGCTGGGTGGCTCGGGTCTAACTGCTGGGCGCAGCTGTTGTGAGGCTTGGGCAAGGGTTCCCGGCTTGTGGCTACAGCTGCAGCGTCCGATCTCCAGGGCCGTGAAGTCGGTGTCGAGGAAAGGAGGGCCGCCATGGGCAACCGGCTGGTTCGACGGCTCGGTCAGCTAGCGAGCTGGTCGCGGCGGCGGGTGAGGTAGGCGCGCTCGGCGGGGTTGCCGGCTAGTGCGATGGCTCGGTCGTAGGCTGCCCGCGACTCGTCGCTGTGCCCGTGTCGCCGCAGGAGCTCGGCACGCGCGACGTGGAAAGCGTGGTAGTCGTCGAGGGCTTCGGTGAGCCGGTCCACCTCGGCCAGGGCGACCTCTGGACCGTCGAGCTCGGCGACCGCGACGGCCCGGTTGAGCCGCACGATCGGTGAAGGGTCGAGCACGACGAGGCGGTCGTACAGAGCGACGATCTGGGACCAGTCGGTGTCGCGGGCGGACGGGGCAGCGGTGTGGACGGCACTGATCGCGGCGAGCACCTGGTAGCGCCCAGGTGGCCCGTCGTTGGCCGCAACCGCTTCGAGCCGCTCGCGGACCAGAGCGTGGCCCTCGGCGATGAGCGTGCGGTCCCATGCGCCGCGGTCCTGCTCATCGAGGGTCACCAACTCGCCGGTGCGGGACACTCGCGCCCGCCGCCGGGCATCAGTGAGGAGCATCAGGGCCAGCAGGCCGGCCACCTCGCCGTCGTTCGGGACGAGCGTTCGCAGCAGGCGCCCGAGGCGGATCGCCTCGTCGGTGAGGTCGACGCGCAACGGATCGTTCCCTTCGCTGGCGAGGTAGCCCTCGTTGAAGACGAGGTAGATCACCGCGAGCACGCCGGCGAGCCCCTCGTGGATGTCGTCGGCCGTCGGCACCCGGTAGGGGATGTGCGCCGCCTTGATCTTCGCTTTCGCGCGGGTGATCCGCTGGGCCATCGTGGTCTCCTGCACGAGGAACGCGCGAGCGATGTCCCCGACGGTGAGGCCACCGATGAGACGCAGCGTGAGCGCGACCCGGGCTTCCATCGCTAGTGCCGGGTGGCAGCAGGTGAAGACCAGTCGCAGCCGGTCGTCCTCGACGGGGCCGGTCGTTCCGGGAGGGGTGTCGTCGTGCAACATCCAGGCCGCCTGGTGCTTGGTGTCGCGCTGGGACTCACGACGAAGCCGGTCGATCGCCTTGCGGGTTGCGGTGGTGGTGAGCCATCCGCCGGGATTGGGGGGTACGCCGTCGCGCGGCCATCGCTCCACCGCCACGGCGAACGCCTCGGCCGCCGCTTCCTCAGCGACATCGAGGTCACCGAAGCGGCGCGCAAGGCCGGCGACCACCCTTGCCCACTCCTCGTGGTGGACGCGGGTGATCACCTCCTGCTCGGGGTGAGTGGTCACGGCTCCAGCATCGCGTCGAGGGATCGGTCGGTGTGGAAGGGACGGACCTCGACCTTGCCGCGGCACGCCTTGGATCCCTCAGCAGCGAGCGCTAGCGCCGCGTCGAGGTCGGCCGCCTCGATGACCCAGAAGCCGCCGAGGCACTCCTTGGTCTCGAGGTAGGGGCCGTCGCTGAACATCGGCGTCTCGCCCTGCCCGTCGACGGTGGTCGCGGAGGTGACGGGCTCGAGGCCGTCGGCGAAGACGAGGTGCCCCTCACGTTTCAGCCGGTCGTTGAAGACCCCGGTGTCGGCCAACGACTGGAGCATGACCTCCCTCGAGGGATAGGGGCCGAACTCAGCGGGATCGGCGGGGGCGAAGACAGACAGCAGATACCTCGGCATCGCGGTCACCTCTCTTCGGGTCCGTCCCACTCGTCCGGCGTGCCGGGGAACCGGTGCACCTCCTGCGGCCAGTCGAGCGAGACGGCGAGCCGACCCGCCCAGTACCGCGCGGTCTCGTCATCGGGCACGTCCACCACGGTGAAGCCCCCGAGGTGCTCCTTGGTCTCGACGTACGGACCGTCGGTGAAGATCGGCTCCCCGGCTCTGGTCTCGACGCTGCACACCGCGGTCGAGGCGTCGATGCCACCATCGGCGAAGACGAAGACCCCGGCCGCCTTCATCTCCTCGATCACCTTCATGGAGGTCGTGGACTTCTCCCGCAACTGCTCCAACGTGTGCTGGGGCACCCACTCGTCGTTGAACATGATCAGGTATCGCGCCATCGGCGGCTCCTCTCGTCCTGGGCGAGGCCGCTGCCTCGTCGCATCCGGCGGCTCGGCTGACCGCCGCTACCTACTCCACGAACGCCTGCGCCTCGATACGACACCACCACGCAGACTCCTACCGATCAGACCCGCTCAGATCCGACGCCCGAGATACCGGCCCATGACCTCGGCGACCTCGAACTCTCCCCGGACCAGTGCGGCTTCCGCACTACATGAGACCTCGTTCTCAGGGGCGGCGATCCCGTTGTGTCTGGCGTCGCGCGGAAAGCCGCGCGGCGCAAGGACGGAATCCGGACGTCCCAACACCGTGGCACCGAAACCCGCCATCGCTCCCTCGCTCGAAGTCGCTCATCGAGGCTACACGCGAGTTTCCAGCCACGAACGCGGGATGGCCACCGGAACCGAAGCGGTCGTGGCAAGGCCAACTCGGTGTCAACCTCGTGGCCAACGGGAACCGTTGCCCAACCGGGCGATAACCGCAGCCCTGTTGTTATGGTCGGATCGGCTCGATCCACGCGCCGCTCGCAGTCACGGCTGCCGAGCGCCTTTCCCGGCAGCCGTGAGCGGATCCCGAGCCTCACCGGGCGCCGGTTGCGCCGGCCAGGTAGGTCGCGACGATGTAGGTCGGGTTGCGGTCGAGGGCGCCGCGGGCGCGGTCGTAGCGGCGGGTCTGGCGAGGATCCGCGTGCCGTGCGAAGTCCTGCACATCGCGCAGGCTGCAGCCGGCATCGAGACGCGGCCGTGATAGCGGCGTGCCGTAGCGAGTGGGGCGAGATGGGCTTGTCGATCTCGGCACGCTTCGCGAGCCGACGCACGATCCGCCCGGCGGCGTGCCGATCCAGTCGGCTTCCGTTAGCACGGGCGAGCAGTGGTCCAACGGTGCGTTCACCGACCCCAGCGTCGATCGCTCGCGAGGTGCCTGGGGCCAGCGGGATGAGCGCGGGTCGGTTGCCCTTCCCGACGATGCGCACCACACGGTGCCCGTTGGCCAACGCGAGATCGGACAGCTCCGCACCGCAGGCCTCCGAGACCCGCAGCGCGTTCAGCGCGAGCAGGCAGGCCAGCACGTGGTCGTTGCCCCCGGACAGCCCGGCGTGGACCAGGAACGCGCCGAGCTCGGAGCGGTCGAGCCCGAGTCTCGTCGACTCCTGGGAGATCTTCGGACGTCGCACATGCACGGCCGGGGAGTGTTCGATCAGCTGCTCCTCAACGCAGTAGCGGAAGCACCCGGTGAGCACAACGAGCTTGAGCGCGATCGTGGCGGGCGCCAGGCCGCGCGC
>CAYVJT010000322.1:0-3611 GCA_964451855.1 uncultured Actinomycetota bacterium | reverse complement strand
TGAGCCGGGCACAGGACGAGCAGGCACACCCGGTGGGCCGGCCGACATCGCAGGGGGATCCTGACGCGACGATCTTGCACCGATGTGAGCACGGAGGGAGCCGTCCGCAGCAGGACGGTCCCCTCGGAACAGCAAGCACAGTTCACCCTGAAGTCACGACAGACAGGAAGATGATCGTGAGACTGACCAACAAGCGCTGGTGGCACGTACTGGCCGCCATGACCGCACTCGCGATGCTGGCGGTCGCATGCGGTGAAGACACCGACGTTGCAGTCGATGAGGAACTGCCCGAGGACACGGACCTCGAAGGTGCCGAGGACCTCGGCGTAGGTGGCGAGGAAGGCTCTCTGACGGTGCTGCACGCCATGACCGGCGACACCGACGTCGCTGGGCTGCAGGCCGCCTTCGCTCGGTTCGAGGACGAGACCGGGATCACGATCCAGGAGACTGGGACCGGGGACTTCGAGCAGCTCGCCGTCGCCCGGGTCCAGGGAGGCAACCCGCCGGACATCCTGCTGCACCCGCAGCCGGGCCTGATGCGTGACCTGATCGATCAAGGGCTCGCCGTCCCGCAGGACGACAACCTCGACCTCGACCAACTGCGTGCCGACATGGTCGACGGCTTGGTCGACCTCGGAGAGTGGAACGATGAGTTCTACGGTCTGATGGTCCGCCTCAGCCTGAAGTCCCTGGTCTGGTACGTGCCCGAACAGTTCGAGGCCAACGGCTACGACATCCCGGAGACGTGGGAAGAGATGCTGGCCCTCAGCGAGCAGATGGTCGCCGACGGCAACACGCCGTGGTGCATCGGTGTCGAGTCTGCGGACGCGACCGGGTGGGTGGCGACCGACTGGATCGAGGACATCATCCTCCGCCTGCACGGTGGCGACGTCTACGACGACTGGGTCAGCAACGACGTGCCGTTCGACTCTCCCGAGGTGCGGGAGGCGATCGAGGGCTACATGGATCCGATCTGGTTCGGCGACGACATGGTCTTCGGCGGTCCGCCGAACATCCTGCAGACCTCCTTCGGGGACTCCGTCCTGGGGCTCTTCGAGGACAACTGCATGATGCACCGTCAGGCCAGCTTCATCGCCGGCTTCATGCCAGAGGGCACCGAGATCGGTGAGGATGTGGACTTCTTCTACCTGCCGGAGATCGAGGCGTCCGGACAGGGCGCGCCGGTACTGATCGCCGGTGACCTTGCCGTGGCCTACACCGACAACCCCAGCACCGCGGACTTCTTCCAGTACTTCTCCACCCCGGAGTCCGGGGAGCCGTGGGCTGCGGAGGGTGCGTGGCTCTCGCCCTTCGTCGACTTCGACACCTCGGCCTACGCCGACGAGTCGCTCGTCGCACAGGGGGAGATCGTCGCGGATGCCGACTTCGCGCGGTTCGACGGTTCCGACATGATGCCGGGTGCTGTTGGCGCCGGAGCGTTCTGGACGGAGATGGTCAACTACATCCAGCGCGGTGGCGAGGACCTCGACACCGCCCTCGCGAACATCGACGAGGCGTGGCCGAACTGATCTGCTAGACCACGAGGTGGTGGGTCCCGCACGGGACCCACCACCGTCAGCACACAGGGAGGGATGTCTTGGGGAACCTCGCATCCGGGCTGGGGGCGATCGCCCTGGGCGTCGGTGGGATCGTGATCCTGTTCTGGGCCCTGAACACCTTGGTCGAACGGCTCCCGAAGCGCCAGGAGGAACGGTTCAGACCCTACGTGTTCATCGGCCCTGCGATGGTCGTCGTCGCGGTGTTCCTGATGTACCCGTCGCTGGTCACCATCGTCGACAGTTTCCGGACCCGCATCGGGACACCGGACGAGCGATGGACCCTCGCCAACTACGGGTACCTCTTCACCAACTCTGCGCTGCACGACGCGTTCATCAACAACCTGCTCTGGATCATCTTCGTCCCGACGATCGCCGTCGCGGTGGGCCTGCTGGTCGCGGTCCTCGCGGACCGCATCTCCTCGACGTGGGAGAAGATCTCCAAGTCGATGATCTTCATGCCTATGGCGATCAGCTTCGTCGGCGCCTCGACGATCTGGTTGTTCATCTACACCTGGCGGGTGCCCGGACAGGATCAGATCGGCCTGTTGGCGGCCATCGCGCAGGCGCTCGGCAATCCGATGGAGACCCCGATCCTGCAGAACACCACCTTGCGTATGAACACCTTCTCGCTGATGGTGGTGATGATCTGGCTGCAGGCTGGCTTCGCGATGGTGTTGCTCTCCGCGGCGATCAAGAACGTGCCGGAGGACACGATCGAGGCCGCGCGTATCGATGGCGCGAGCGAGATCCAGATCTTCTGGCGGGTCACCGTGCCCCAGATCCGCTCCACGATCGTCGTGGTGACCACCACGATCCTGATCCTGGTGTTGAAGATCTTCGACATCCCACGGGTGATGACCAACGGCAACTTCAACACCGACGTGATCGCCAACGTCTACTTCGATCAGTTCTTCACGGCACGTGATCAGGGTCGCGCCTCCGTGGTGGTGGTCGCGCTGATCGTGCTGACGCTGCCGTTCATGTACATCAACATCAAGCGGTTCCGCGAGCAGGAGGCCATGCGATGAGCGCTGCACCGACCCCCGCTCCGGATACCGACACCGACACAGCGACCGAGGATGCCGCGTCGCCGCTCGCGCCGCCGAAGGAGGCGTCGCGTGGCAGCTGGCCGGTTCGGCTCGGCTTGATCCTGGTGATCGCGATCTGGACGATCCCAACGGTTGGACTGCTGGTCGCCTCCTTCCGTGATCGGGACCTCACTCGGACGAGCGGCTGGTGGACGGTGTTCACCGGCGAGGGCTTCAACGTCACCCTGGACAACTACGCGCAGGTGTTGGGCGCGGGGATGGGTGACGCCTTCATCAACTCGTTGACGGTGGCCGTGCCGGCCACGGTGATCCCGATCCTGGCGGCGGCGTTCGCGGCGTATGCCTTCTCATGGATGGAGTTCCCCGGGCGCGAGTGGTTGTTCGTGCTGTTCGTCGGCCTCCTGGTGGTCCCGCTCCAGGTCGCATTCATCCCGATCACCAGGATGTACGTGAACCTGGGCATCACCAGCGACTTCGTCAAGGTGTGGCTCGCGCACGCGGGGTTCGGGATGCCCTTGGCTGTGTACATCCTCCGCAACTACATCGGTTCGCTGCCGCGTGAGGTGATCGAGTCGGCGAAGGTCGATGGTGCCAGCCACTTCGAGACCTTCTGGCGGCTGATCATCCCCCTCTCGGTCCCTGCCCTGGCGGCCTTCGCCATCTTCCAGTTCCTGTGGACCTGGAACGACTTCCTCGTCGCGTTGGTCTTCATGGTCGACAACGAGGTGGTCACGGTCACCTTGGCCGAGCTGGTTGGGTCGCGTGGCCAGGACTGGCACCTGTTGACCTCTGGCGCCTTCATCACCGTGGTCGTGCCCCTGATCGTCTTCTTCGGGTTGCAGCGGTTCTTCGTGCGCGGACTGACCGCCGGCTCCGTGAAGGGATGATCCCGATGCTGTCGTGGCCGGCCTCTGGCCTGGCCGCGACAGCATCGCCGCGTTCGGATGTCGGAGGTAGGCGTGCGCTTCCAGCTGACCGCGCGTACCGGGCATCCCGACTTCCT
>CAYVJT010000321.1:0-3635 GCA_964451855.1 uncultured Actinomycetota bacterium | reverse complement strand
AACGTCCACGAGGGCATCAAGCAGATGTTCCTCGTGATCGAGTACGCCCGGATGAGCGTCGGGACCAAGGCGATGGCCACCCTCTCGACGGGCTACCTCAACGCCCTCGACTACGCGAAGGTGCGCGTGCAGGGCGCGGACCTGACCCAGGCCACCGACAAGACCGCCCCGAAGGTGGAGATCATCCAGCACCCGGACGTGCGGCGGCTGCTGATGGAGCAGAAGGCCCACGCCGAGGGGATGCGCGCCCTGACCCTCTACGCGGGATGGGTCCAGGACAAGGCGCAGCTGGCCACCCACGCCTCGACCGAGGTCGACGACGAGGAGGCGCAGGACCACGACCGCTGGATCGCCCGCGAGGACCTGCTCCTGCCCCTGGTCAAGGGCTACTGCTCGGAGAAGGCCTACGAGCTGCTCGGCATCTCGCTGCAGACCTTCGGTGGCTCGGGCTACACCCAGGACTACCCCATCGAGCAGTACATCCGGGACGCGAAGATCGACACCCTCTACGAGGGCACGACCGCGATCCAGGCGCTCGACCTGCTGTTCCGCAAGATCGCACGCGACCAGGGCGAGACGTTGACCTGGTTCGCCGATCAGATCCGCGCCTACGTCAAGGACGGCACGGACGACGATCCCTTCCACGACGAGCGCCAGCGCCTCGGCGAGGCGCTCGAGGACGCGCAGCAGCACCTCGGCGTGCTGCTCACCCACGCGATGGCCTCCATGGAGGAGGACAAGCGCACGGAGATCTACAAGTCGGGGCTGCACGCCACGAGCTTCCTCGAGTCCCTCTCCGAGGTGCTGATCGGCTGGCTGCTGCTCCGCCACGCCGAGGTGGCCAAGGACAAGCTGGACGGCGACGCGGCGCTGAGCGACGACGACCGGGCGTTCTACACCGGCAAGGTCGCCTCCGGGCGCTGGTTCGCCCGCCACGTCCTGCCCAAGATCGCGGTCCGGCGCCGCACGGCGCAGGAGGAGGACGGCGCGCTCATGGACCTGCCCAACGAGGCCTTCTGAGCGAGGCCTTCTGAGCGTCTCAGCCTCCGCCCGGTGGTGATGGGTGCGGTTGCGACGGCTCACCGTCGCAACCGCACCCATCACCCACATCCCGGCTCCACCCCAGGTCACCGGGCACCGGCCACCGACCACCGGACACCAGCCCACGGGCACCGGCCACCGACCAACGGCCGCCGGGCGCCGACCACCGGACACCGGTCACCGACCACCGGACACCGGCCGTCGGGGGTCCGGGTGCTGTCGTTCACCTGGTGCCACGCGGTAGCTTCGTCGGGTTGAGCATGCCCACCCGCCGGCCCTGTCGGCCAGCGACCACCCGCCGGCCCCTCGGGGCCCGGCGACCATCCGAGGATCCCCCGCTCCATGGCTTCGTCCTCACGTTCCCGCAAGGCAGCGCGCAACCGTGCGCAGGCCCCCAAGCACGCCAGGCGCCACCGGCCCTGGTGGAAGCGCTGGTGGCTGTTGCTGCTGGTGTTCCCGGCGCTCGGACTGGGTGCCGTCGGGCTGCTGCTGTTCTACCTCGTGTTCTCCACCGTCCCGCTGCCCGAGGACATCGCCCCGGCCTCGTCCGTGGTCTTCGACGCCGACGGTGACGAGGTCGGCGGGCTGGCGGCCGAGATCGCCCGCGAGGACATCGACCTCGACGAACTGCCGGACCACGTCGAACAGGCCGTGCTCGCTGCGGAGGACCGGGGCTTCTACGAGCACCGCGGCATCTCGGCCACCGGGATCACCCGGGCGCTGTTCACCAACCTGCGTGCCGGCGGGGTCGCCCAGGGTGGCTCGACGATCACCCAGCAGTACATCAAGAACGCGGCGCTCACCCCGGAGCAGACCTACCGGCGCAAGGTCGAGGAAGCCGCCCTGGCGATCAAGCTCGAGCGTGAGTACGAGAAGGAGGAGATCCTCGCCTTCTACCTCAACTCGATCTACTGGGGCCGTGGCGCCTACGGCATCGAGGCCGCCGCCCAGACGACCTTCGACACGTCCGCGAGCGAACTGGATGTCAACCAGTCGGCGACGCTGGCGGGCGTGATCGCCGCACCGGAGCACTTCAACCCGCTCGACAACCCCGAAGGCGCCGATCAACGACGCCGCTACGCGTTGGCGGGGATGCTGGACGAGGGCTTCATCACCCAGGCGGAGCACGACGAGCTCGTGGCCGCGGGCATGCCCGAGGTGACCCAGCGGCGCACCGTGGCCCAGGGGCCGAACGCCTACTACATCGATGCTGTCCGCCGGGAGCTCGCGAGCCTGCCCGACTTCGCTGACGGCGCCCTGTTCCAGGGCCTGCGGATCCACACCCAGCTCGACCAGTCGCTGCAGGCGACCGCACAACGCACCCTCGCCGACGCCGTCGCGGAGGGCCCGACCGACACCGGGGCCATCGTCACGGTCGATCCGCACTCCGGCGGGGTGCGTGCACTGGTCGGCGGGCCGGAGATCGAGGCCCAGCCCTTCAACACCGCGGTCCGGTCGGTTCGCCAGCCCGGGTCGACCTTCAAGGCGTTCACCCTCCAGGCCTTCTTCGAGGAGGGCTACCACCCCGAGTCCAGGTTCTCCGCGCCGGCCGAGATCGAGATCGAGGACGCCGAGGGTCCGATCCGCAACTTCGGTGGTTCGTCCTTCGGCGAGCAGACCGTCCGCCAGGCCACCGCGTCGTCCACCAACACCGTGTTCGTCCAGCTCCAGGAGCTCGTCGGCCGCGAGCAGGTGATCGACGCCGCGCGGCGGGCCGGCCTGCCGCGCGAGAAGTCGGAGGAGGTCTTCCCCACCGAGCGGCAGGACGGCCCGGCGCTCCGCCCGCTGGCGGGGCTCACGCTCGGCCAGGACGAGGCCAGCCCGCTCGAGATGGCCAGCGCCTTCGCCACCTACCCCGCCGAGGGCTTCCACGCCTCACCGCACCTGGTGACGCGGGTCGAGGACACCGACGGCAACGTGATCCACGAGACCGACGTGCGCATCGAGCAGGACGTCTCGGTCAACGTCGCCCGCACGGTCACCAACGCGCTCAGAGCCGTGGTCACCGACGGCAGCGGACGTGCCGCCGACATCGGTCGTCCCTCGGCCGGCAAGACCGGGACCACCAACGACGGCCGCGACGTCTGGTACGTCGGCTACGTCCCGCAGCTCGCGACCTCGGTGTGGCTGGGCAACCTCGACAACTCCCCGATCGAGGCGGACAACGCCACCGGCGGTGGGCTCGCCGCGCCCGTGTGGGCCACCTACATGTCGCAGGCGGTCGAGGACCTCGAGGAGGAGGACTTCGTCGCTCCCGACCTCAGCGGCCTGGAACGGGTCAACGAGGAGACCGAGTGCCCCGAGGGCTACGAGTTCGACGACCCGCCGGAGGAGGCCGACGCACGTGGCTTCTTCCCCGACGTCCTGACCGACATCACCGACGAGGAGGGGCGCCCGTGCGTGGAGATCCCGCCACCGCCGGACGAGTGCCCCGACGGCTACGAGCACGCCGACCCGCCTGAGGAGCCCGACGAGCACGGCCGCATGCCGGACGTGCGCGAGGACCTCATGGACCTCGAGGGGCGCCCGTGCGTCGAGATCCTCGAGGAGATCGAGGAGGAGCCCGAGGAGGAGCCGGCCGAGGACGAGGACCC
>CAYVJT010000320.1:0-3670 GCA_964451855.1 uncultured Actinomycetota bacterium | reverse complement strand
ACGGATCGGGAGGCCGACCGTGGCCGCGACGGACCGCCGCCACGGTGAGCACGCTCCTGATCGGCGACGCGTGGGCCGGGGACCGGCTGGACGTCGTCGTCGCGGCCGGGTTCGGCATGTCGCGTAGCCAGGCCGTGACCCGGATCGAGGCCGGCGACGTCACCCTCGACGGCGAGGTGGTGACCAAGCGGCACCGCGTCCGAGCCGGCCAGCGCATCGAGCTCGCCGCGCGCACGACGGCGCCGCAGGTCGAGGCACCACCGGTGCCGCCGATCCGGTACCAGGACGACCATCTGCTCGTGGTGGCCAAGCCGCCCGGGCTGGTGGTCCACCCCGGGGCTGGTCACGCCGGAGACACCCTGGTCGATGCCCTGCTCTCGGCCGGGATCCCGCTCGCCGCGGCCGCTGGCGCCGACCGGCCGGGCATCGTGCACCGGCTGGACCGGGATACCTCGGGGCTGCTGGTGGTCGCAGGCACCGACGAGGCCTACCACGGGCTCGTCCGCATGCTCGCCGACGGCGAGGTGTCGCGTCGCTACCTCGCGCTCGTGTTCGGCGTCCCGACCGAGCGGCGCGGGCGGATCGAGGCGCCGATCGGGCGTGAGCCGGGGAGCCGGACGCGGTTCGGCGTGGTCGCTGGCGGCAAGCCGTCGGTGACCCGCTACGTGGTGCTCGCCGAGGGTGAGGCGCCGACCGATCCGCCCGCGCCCGTCGCCCTGGTCGCCTGCACGCTCGAGACCGGCCGGACCCACCAGATCCGCGTCCACCTGACCGCGCTCGGCCACCCGGTGATCGGCGATCCCGTCTACGGATCCCGGCGCCACGTCGCCCGCGCGCTGGACGCGCACCGCCCCCTGCTGCACGCCGCCGCTCTGCGCTTCGTCCACCCGGTGACCGGCGCCGAGGTGGAGGTCGCCGATCCCGTCCCCGACGATCTCGCGGACGCGTGCGCACGCTCCGGGATCACCGCGCCCGAGCACCTGGCCCACGGCGACGAGGGGCCGCGCCGGTAGGTGGCCCGGCTCGCGTCGTCCAACCGGCGCCGGGCCGCGTGGCCGTGGCAGTGCGGTGCGCGGACGCCGCGTTGTGCCGAGCGACTACGGCCGGGTCGAACCGTCCGCGCTGGACGTCGCCTCGTCGGCGACGTCGCCGCCGACTGCTATGTTCACCGACGAACGACAGCGGTGTGGTTCGACTTCCCCGTCACACCGGTGTCCGGTGTTCGGATCACCCCGTGTGCCCGACGGCGGGTGCCTGAACGGTGTGCCCGATGGTGGGTGCCCGACGGTGGGTGCGCGAGGCGTGTCCGGAGCCCGATGTCCGATGACCAGATGTGGGGAGAGTTCCGACCCGTGGCGACCGGCGACCGTGACAGCTTCGTCCACCTGCACGTGCACACCGAGTACTCGATGCTCGATGGGGCCTCGCGCATCGATGAGCTCATGGACAAGGTCGCCCGGGACGGCCAGCCCGGCGTCGCGATCACCGACCACGGCGTGCTCTTCGGCCTCGTCGACTTCTACGCGGCGGCGCAGAAGCGTGACCTGACCCCGATCCTCGGCTCCGAGCTCTACCAGGCGATCGGGTCGCGCCACGATCAACAGCTCGGTGGTTCGGATGGACGGCAGCGCTACTACCACATCACCGCGCTCGCGGCCGACGACGTCGGCTACCAGAACCTCATCGCGCTCTCGACCCGCGCCTACCTCGAGGGCTACTGGTACAAGCCACGGGTCGACCGCGAGCTCCTCGCCGAACACAGCGAGGGCATGATCGTCCTGTCGGGCTGCCTCGGCTCGGAGGTCAACCAGCTGCTGCTGCAGGACGACGTCACCGGTGCCAAGCAGGCGCTGTCCGACTTCAAGGACATCTACACCGCCGAGCGGTTCTTCGTCGAGCTGATGGACCACGGCATCCCGGAGCAGAAGCGCACCTTCCCCATGCTCGAGAAGCTCGCCGCAGAGCTGGGGTTGCGCACCGTCATCACCAACGACTCGCACTACACCGATCAGGCCGACGCCGAAGCCCACGACGCGCTGCTGTGCATCCAGACGGGCTCGCGCATCAGCGACACCGATCGTTTCCGTTTCAGCGGGCCGGACTACTTCGTCAAGACCGCCGCGGAGATGCGCGCGCAGTACCCGGACCATCGGGAGGCGCTCGACGCGACGCTCGACATCGCCGAGATGTGCAAGGCCAAGATCGAGTTCGACCTCGACCTGCTGCCGGCCTTCCCCTGCCCACCCGGCATGAGCGAGTCGCAGTTCCTCCGTCAGAAGGTCTGGGACGGGGCCCGCGAGCGCTACGGCGACCCGGTCCCCGAGCCGGTCGCCCGCCGCGCCGAGTACGAGCTCGATGTCATCGACCAGATGGGCTTCCCCGCCTACTTCCTGATCGTCGCCGACCTGTGCGAGCACGCCCGGTCGGTCGGGATCCGGGTCGGACCGGGCCGAGGGTCGGCCGGCGGTTCGGTGGTCGCCTACTGCACCGACATCACGCGCGTCGACCCGATCAAGCACAAGCTGATCTTCGAACGCTTCCTCAACCCGGCCCGGGCGTCGATGCCGGACATCGACATCGACTTCGACGACCGCCGCCGCGGCGAGATGATCCGCTACGCCGCCAAGCGCTACGGCGACGACCACGTCGCGCAGATCGTCACCTTCGGCACGATCAAGGCCAAGTCCGCGATCCGCGACGCGGCCCGGGTGCTCGACGAGCCCTTCAAGGTCGGTGACGACCTCGCGAAGATGATGCCACCTCCGGTGCAGGGCAAGGAGTCGACCCTCAGCGAGGCCTACACCAAGTCCTCCGAACTGCGCGACGCCCGCGAGGACCCGGGCTACAAGCGTGTGCTCGAGACCGCCGAGAAGCTCGAAGGGTTGAAGCGCCACCACGGCATCCATGCCGCCGCCGTGCTGATCGGCGCCAAGCCGCTGACCGAGACGATCCCGCTGATGCGCACCGAGAACGGCGAGGTCCTCACGCAGTACGAGATGAACGCATCGGAAGCCATCGGGCTGCTCAAGATGGACTTCCTCGGCCTGCGCAACCTGACGGTGATCTCCGACGCCGAACGTCACATCCGCGCGAACCGCGGCAAGGAGGTGGACCTCGACGACGCCGAACTGCTCGGCGAGATGGACGATCCCGCTACCTACGAGATGCTCGGGACCGGCTACACCCTCGGGGTGTTCCAGTTGGACTCGAGCGGGATGCAGACCCTGGTCCGGCGCCTGAAGCCGACCCGGTTCGAGGACATCTCGGCGCTCCTGGCCCTCTACCGCCCGGGGCCGCTCGGCATGGACATGCACCTGACCTTCGCGGACCGCAAGAACGGGATCGAGGGTGTCAGCTTCGATCACCCGGACCTCGAGCCGATCCTGGGCGAGACCCACGGCGTCATCGTCTACCAGGAACAGGTCATGCAGATCGCCACGGACCTGTGCGGTTTCACGATGGCCGAAGCGGATGCGCTCCGCAAGGCGGTCGGCAAGAAGATCCGCGACCTCATGGAGGCGCAGAAGGACCAGTTCGTCCGGGGTGGCATCGACAACGGCTACGACCGCGCCTTCGTGACCAGCCTGTGGGACCTGATCGAGAAGTTCGCCGAGTACGGGTTCAACAAGTCCCACACCGTGGCCTACGGCGTGGTCAGCTACCAGACCGC
>CAYVJT010000319.1:0-3696 GCA_964451855.1 uncultured Actinomycetota bacterium | reverse complement strand
CTCCCGCAGGGCGCGCCGCCTGACCTTGCCCGTCGCGGTGGTCGGTACGGCGTCGACCACCTCGATGCGGCTCGGGCACTTGTAGCGGGCGAGTTCGGCACGACAGCGTGTCTCGAGGTCGTCGACGTCGACCTCGACCTCGGGCAGCGGCACCACGTAGGCCACGAGCGTCTCCCCCGTCAGCGGGTGGGGCGCACCGACCACCGCCGCCTGGGCGAGGGCCCCGGAGCCGAGCAGCACCCGCTCGACCTCCCGCGGGTAGACGTTGAACCCGTTGACGATCACCAGGTCCTTGAGCCGGTCCACGAGGTAGATCAGGCCCTCCTCGTCGCGGATCGCCACGTCGCCCGTTCGCAGCCAGCCGTCCGGGGTGAGCGCGGCCTCCGAGGCCTGCAGGTCGTTCCAGTAGCCCTGGAAGACGTTCGGGCCCCGCACCCACAGCTCGCCGTCCTCGCCGTGGTCGACGTCGTGGCCGTCCTCGCCGACGATGCGCACCTCGACGTCGGGCAGCGGCAGCCCGACCGATCCCGGCACGGCGCGTTCCGCCATCGAGGTCGCGCACACGCTGGGTGACGCCTCGGTCAGCCCGTACCCCTCCTCGATCGTGATGCCGGTGAGCGCACGGAACCGCTCGAGCACGGGGACGGGAAGGGGCGCGGCCCCCGAGACGGCCAGCCGGACGCTGCTCAGGTCGGTGCGCTCGAGCGCGTCACCTGCCACCCACGCCACGTACATCGGTGGAGCGCCGAGGACCACGCTGACCGCGTGCTCCTCGATGGCCGCGAGGCAGGCATCGGGATCGAACCGCTCGACCAGCACCATCGTGGCGCCTGCCGTGATGGCGGCGCCGAGCCCGACGTTCAGCGAGTAGATGTGCGCCAGCGGCAGGACGAGCAGGATCACATCGTCGGGACCGACGTGGAAGCGCCCCGCCAGCGACTGGTCCTGGTTGGCGGCGAGGTTGCCGCGGGTCAGCATCGCGCCACGTGGCCGCCCGGTGGTCCCCGACGTGTAGACGAGCGCGGCCAGGTCGTCGGGTCCGCGCTCCACGCGGTCGGGCGCACCGCCTGCCGCGGCATCCCGACAGGTCGCGGCCCACGACGTGATCTCCGCCGGGGCGTCGTCGAACCGAGCGAGCTCCTCCTCGGGCACATCCGCGGCGATGAGGTGCCGCAGATCGGTGAGCTCGTCACCCAGCGCGGCCACCGCCTCGAGACGCTCTGGGCCGACGATGACCACCTCGGCCCCGGCGTCCGCGATCGCGAACCGCAGCTCGTCGGGCGCGAGGCCGGGTAGGAGGGGGACCATGGCCGCGCCCGCGCGCAGCACCGCGGCCGCCACCTCGACGAAGGTCGGTGTGGTCCCGAGCACGAACGCCACGCGGGACCCCGGCCCCACCCCGCGCGCCTGCAGCGCCGCCGTGGCCGCGTCGACGCGGCGGTGGAGCTCCCCGTAGGTGATCCGCGCATCCCCGGCACGGAGCGCGAGGTGGTCGGGACGTGCCACCGCGGTCCGCCGGAGACGAGCAGCGACGTCCACGCGCTCGGCCGGGAGCTTCGCGGTCGGCATCGCGACTCCTCGTCCGCAGTGACCCTCGGAGCGTAGTGGGCGGGACCCGTGGAACGGGGTGCTGGGCGGACCGCACGATCCGAGGGTACTTACTCTCCGGATTCAAGTCCTCACGCTACGTGGTCGATGGCAAGGACATGGACAGCCACCGCCGCCGTCGCACGTGACCCGCTAGGACGACCGATGTCGCTCACCGCCTCCCGCCTCCCGACCCGCACCCCGCTGCTGGTCGTGCTGCTGGTCATGGGGCTGCTGCTCGCTCCCCTGGCTGCGGTGACCCCGTCGGCGCACGCGGACAGCGGCATGGAGTCCTCCTTCGTCTCCCAGCTGAACGCCGAGCGCACGAGCCGCGGCCTACCGGCGCTGTCCACGAACAGCTCGCTGACGTCCGTCGCCCGCTCGTGGAGCAGCACGATGGCCAGCGAGGGCAGCCTCTACCACAACCCCAACCTCGGCTCCCAGGTCAGCAACTGGCAGCGGGTCGGCGAGAACGTCGGTCGCGGCCCGAGCGTCAGCTCGATCCACGCCGCCTTGATGGCCTCGACAGGCCACCGTGACAACATCCTCGACGAACGCTGGACCGAGGTCGGTGTCGGGGTCGTCGTCGAGGACGGCACCGTGTGGGTCACCCAGGTCTTCCGCCTGCCGGCCGGCCAGTCCGCACCCTCGTCCGACTCGTCCAGCTCATCGGACTCCGACTCGGACTCCTCCAGCTCATCGAGCTCCTCCAGCTCGTCCGGGTCGTCGGGCTCGTCCGGTTCGTCGGGCTCGTCCGGGTCGTCGGGCAGCTCCGCTCCCGCACCTGAGCCAGCACCCGAGCCAGAACCCGACCCCGAGCCGGAGCCCCACGAGGTCGTGGAGCGTCCCCTGCAGATGGACCGCCTGACGCTCAAGCTCGCCAGGCTCGAAGCCACGGACCTCTCGTCCAGCCTCGACGCGGTCCTCGCCGCCGAGGGCTGAACCGGCCCAGGGGCCGCAGCCAGGCCACACGCCGGCGGGGACGCCACCGGGCCGGGGGTACGCTCGCTACCCATGCGCATCCTCGCCTCCACCGGCCCCCTCTTCGCCCGTCCGTTGGACTGGGCTCTGGGGGTGATGGCGGAGGCCGGGTTCGACGGTGTCGAGCTGATGGTGACCCAGGATCCGGCCACCCAGGACCCCGAACGGGTCGTCGAGGCCATGCGCACCGAAGGCATCGCAGCTCCGGTCGTCCACGGCCCGTTCCTGCTGATCACCCGCCGCGTCTTCGGCACCGACCTGGTCACCAAGGCCCGCCGCTCGGTCGAGCTCGCCGGCACGATCGGCGCCGACCTGATGGTGGTCCATCCCCCGTTCCGGTGGCAGCGCGGGTTCCACCGCTGGTTGCTGGAGGAGAGCGACGTCGAGGCAGCCGCGCACGACACACGCGTCGGCGTGGAGAACCTCTACCCCGTCACGGTCCGCGGACGTCCGGTGCGCTTCCACCGCTACACCGACCCCGAACACCTGCTGCCCTTCACCAACGTGGTGCTCGACACGAGCCACCTCGGCGTCGCCGGCGTGGACATCGTCGAGGCGTACGAGCTCCTGTGGGACCGGATCGCCCACCTGCACGTCTCCGACTACCGCGGTGAGGGCAAGGACAGCCACGCCCCCCTCGGTCACGGCGTGCTCCCCCTCGGGCGGTTCCTCCACCGGGTGGGCCGCGACGAGCCGGACGCCACCACCGCCGCCGCGGAGGTCGACCGCGGCAGGGGCACCTCGATCACCCTCGAGCTCGACTGCCGCCGCTACCTCGAGGACCGTGCGGCCCTCGTCGGCTACCTGCGGCAGGAGCGGCGCAAGTGCGCGGACCTGCTCGCTGGTGGGTCGCCGGAGGAGGTGCTCGGCCGCCCGGACGTCGTGCAGGTCGCGCCCGGTCTGGACGAGGACGACGCGGACCAGCCCACGGCCGGACCCCCGCCGCGCTGAGCACCCGCTACCACCTCGAGGAGCCTGCCATGCGTACCGGAACGTCGATCCTGCTGGTCGTGCTGCTCGTGCTGATCGTCGCCGCAGCCGTGATCCAGCTCCTGCAGGCCTCCGGCACCTGACGGCACCGCGTCAGCCGGTACCGCGTCAGCCGGGACCGCGTCAGCCGGTACCGCG
>CAYVJT010000318.1:0-3707 GCA_964451855.1 uncultured Actinomycetota bacterium | reverse complement strand
GGTGTCAGCGCAACCCGGCCAGTCGTAGCGCCTCCGTGAGCGTCGAGGCGACCGGGACCCCAGCTTCCTCGAGGTGGTCGCGTGGGTGCGAGCCTCCGTCGTAGAGCACAGCCCGGACACCCACGTGGTCGGCCGCGGCGGCATCATCGAGCGCGTCACCGACGACGACCACGTCGTCGGGCTCGACCCCAGGGTCCGCGGTCAGCCGCTCCAGGTGCTCCTCCATGAACGGCGCCTTGGCCCCTCCCCCGACACCGCGTAGCCCGTCGATCCGGGCGAAGCGGTCGGCGATCCCGAGTTGCGAGACCAGCGGGACCAGTTCCTCGTGGCGCCACATCGACAGCAGCGACTGGGTCACGCCCGCGTCGTCCAGCGCGTCGAGCGCCGGTTCGGCGTCAGCCGCCAGCCCCGCATGGTCGAGCGCCGCGCGGTACGCCTGATGGAAGACGTCGTCGATGCGCCTCCACTCCCGCGGCGAGAGCTCCCTGCCGAACAGCCGCTCGTAGAAGCGCTGGAGGGGACGCGTGTACAGGCGCTGGTAGGTCGCAGCGTCCAGTCGCGGCAGCCCGGCGTCGTCGAGCACGGCGTTGAGCCCCTCGACGACGAGGTGCCGGTCGTCGAACAGGGTGCCGTTCCAGTCCCAGACGACGTGCCGCACGCCGACCTCCTCTGTCCAGCTCGCAACGGTACCCCCATGGGGCGTAGCCCCGGCGGTGGCGCGGCCGCCACGATGAGGCCACTCGGCCCTAGCCCAGCCGGCCGTCCGGTGGTTCGCTGCCGATGGCCGCTACGCACGGGGGGCCTGGGGAGCCTCGGGAGCGGTTGATGCTGGCATCCCGAAGGGGTACGGCAGATGTGAACAGGTCCCCGGCGCTTGGGAGTCCGAAGTACCGCGGCGTCGATCGCCGCCGGCCGATGGAACCACCGCTCTCGTATCCCGGGCTCGCGTGGGTCTACGGCGGGCTGATCTTCGGTTCCGTCGTCCTGGCCCTCAGCTGGCTCTCCCTCGGAGGCGACCCGCAGCATGCGTGGATCGGGGTTCACGCCGGTGTGCTGCTCCTGCTGATCATCGTGGCGATCGCAGCGCAACTGGACTGGCGTGCGACAGGACGCTCGGCGGGGTGCCTGCTGAGCACGGGTGCGTGGCTGCTGGCCGCGTCACACGCCCTCAGCCTGCCTACGCTCGAGGCCGTGCCCGTCGCTGCGGTCGTCCGCTGGTCGCTGTACGTCCAAGCGGCCCTGTGGTTCGTCTGGGCCCTGACCGCCCGGGAGGTCGACACCAGCCACCGGCCGGGCCGGTACCTCCTCATCGCGGTCGCGATCACCGGCTCCGCCGGTCTGCTCGCCTGGGCCGTGGCCGATACGACGCTCGTGCTCGTCGCCGTGGAACGAGGGGCGTTCGACCTCAGCGCAGCGGGATCCTGGGCCGCCGTGAGCGTGATCGGGCTCCTCCACCTGCGCCGCGGCACCAACCACCTCACCGGCTGGCTCACCTGGCTGGCGGTGGCCAACCTGATCCTCACCCTGGGCCACTACCTCGCGGTCACGCGTGCTGAGCTGTGGGCAACCGTCACGGGCGGGGTGGCGCTGCTGGCGGTGTTCCTCGCCACGGGCGGCGCGATCTACGGGCTGTTCCAGTGCTCTGTGGCACGTCGCGAGCACCTCCACGAGGTCATGATCGAGCAACGCGCGCAGGTCGAGAGCAACCTGCGTACCGAGCGCGAGCGGGCGCACGAGATCCGCACGGCGCTGCTCGTGATCGAGGGTGCGACCCGCAGCCTCCAGCGCGAGCACCGCCACCTCGAAGCCGCTGAGGAGGCCCGGCTGGACGAGGCCATCTCCGCCGAGATCGCCCAGCTCCGGGAGCTGACGACACCGCCCCCCGTGGTGGCGGCGGGACCGCTCGACCTCTACCGGCTCGTAGAAGGGCAGGCGACCCTCGCCCGCTCGCGGTCCATGTCGGTGGAGGTCCGCGGTGACACCACGGTGCGCGCCACAGGGAAGCCCAAACCGGTGATGGAGGCGCTCGACAACCTGTTCACCAACGCGGCGCGGTACGCCTCCCGTGACGGACGCGTGGCCGTCACCGTCGAGGTCGGGCGCGACAACGGGTCTGCGATCGTCCGTGTCGAGGACGACGGACCCGGGATCCGTGACGGGTGGCGCCACCTCATCTTCGAGCGTGGTTGGTACGGCGACCCGCGATCGGGCGGCGAGGGCCTCGGGCTGCCGGTGTCACGTCAGCTCATCCGCGAGCTGGGAGGGGACCTCCGCCTCGCGGCCCCGAACGGCAACGGCGCAGCGTTCGTCCTCTCGCTACCCGTCATCGCCGACGACGCCCGCTCGGTCCTCGACGAAGTGCAGGACGGCACCCAGGTCGTCGAGTTGCGTGGTGGGCTCGCCGTTCGGTTGGTGCACCGTCCCCCCGCCGCGGGCGTCGTTGCCCTGGTGCAGCACGATCGTGATGTCAGCGGTAACGGTGGGGCCCCCGGGCGTGACGATGGCCAGGTCGAACCTCGGCTGCCGCGCACCGTCGTCGCGCACGACGTCGTGTGGCGGCGTTCCCGCCGTGCGCCCGTCCCGAGCTGCATCGTCCCCGATCGTGTCGTCGAGGACGATGGTCACCTCGACGTGATCCCGAAGGAGCACGCGTAGGCAATCGGAGAGGAGCACCGGCGTCGCTGCCACCGCGACGCGTTGCCGGCGCCGAGGGTCGTATCCCATGACCCGATCGAAGCCGGTCGTGGAAGGGAGCGCATCATCAAGATGGGCGAGAACCGGGCACCCGAACGGATCGTGATCGTCGAGGATCACGGCCTGATGGCCCACACGCTCGCCGCGGCGCTGTCCGCCAGCGGGCGGATCGTCGACGTCGTCGAGCTGACCCCCGACGCCGAGGTGCTGCCGACGATCCAGGCCGCCCTTCCCGACCTGGTGCTGCTCGACCTCGACCTCGGTCCCTGGGGTGACGCCACCGACGCGATCCCGGCGCTGGCGGACGACGGCGTCCAGGTCATCGTGGTCACCGGCATCGACGACCCGGTCCGCCACGCCCGGTGCGTGGCCGCCGGAGCGGCCGGTGTCGTGCGGAAGGCCAGCGGCTTCGATCACCTGCTCGCAGCGATCACGCGGACGCTGCGCGACGGGTCGTTGCTGACCCGGCACGAACGTGAGGAGCACCTCAGCCTCCTCCGCGAGCACGAACGTGCTGAGCGCCGGCGTCTCGCCCCCTTCGAGGCGCTCAGCCGCCGCGAAGCCGAGATCCTCGGCGACCTGATGGCTGGGCAGACGGTGGCGGCGATCGCAGTGCGTTCCTACGTCTCAGTTGGGACGGTGCGCACCCACGTCCGGGCGATCCTGCGCAAGCTCGGCGCGCACTCCCAGGTACAGGCGATCGGCATGGCGCGCGACGCCGGCTGGCGGCCACCGCAGGAGCGCGCACTCCAGAGGTGAGGTGCGCAGGCGACGATGCCTCGGCCGGTTACGGAGCGTCACTCCCCAATCCTGGAGAGGTCGGGATCGAGGTGGCGGCTCACCCTTGAGGTGTCCGGTGCAAACACCTCGGCCGGGTGCCGGGGCGCCGACCTCCCCAAGGGGATGACCATGTTCGACAGACTGTTCCTGACCCTCCAACTGCTCAAGCTCCAGCTGACGGACGAGGAAGGCGCCACCGCCGTCGAGTACGGCATCATGGTCGCCCTCATCGC
>CAYVJT010000317.1:1502-3771 GCA_964451855.1 uncultured Actinomycetota bacterium | reverse complement strand
CGCTGCGCGGGCAGGACGTGTCGCGCCTCCTGAACCCCCGTGCTTCCAGCCCTTCGCGCTCCTGACAGGGGCGAGGCTCAGCTGATCAGGCCGAGGCGGAGGGCGCGGGCGACGGCCGCCGTGCGATCGGGGACGTCGAGCTTGGTGAGCAGGCTCTGCATCCGCGTCTTGACGGTGCGTGCCCCGATCCCGAGCTCCTTCGCGATCGCCTCGTTGGTGAGCCCGTCCGCGGCGTGGCGCAGCACCTCCAGCTCCGCGTGGGTGACGTTGGCTGCGGCCGAGGTGGCTTCGCTCGGCCGCCAGTTGCCTGCGAGCTGCAGAGCGATCGACGGGGCGACGACCCGCTCGCCGGCGTACGTGCGTCGGACCGCGTCCCGCAGCTCCTCCGCGGTCGCGGTCGTCAGCAGGAAGCTGCCGATGCCGGCGATCACCGCTTCCCGCAGTTCGATCACCGTGGCGCTGTCCGCGACGGCGACCACCGCAAGATCGCGCTGCCGCTTCGTGATCGCCGCGACGGCGGCGAAGGTCGAGGGATCGTCGTCGCGGACCCCGACCACCAGCGCGTCGGCATCCAGGCCGGCGATCGCGTCCGTGAGCCCCTCGATCGGGAGCTGGGCTGCCACGGGGTAGGGGTGGAGCATCGCGGCGAGCCCGGCGCGCAGCACGGGTCGGTCGTCCGCGACGACCAACGCCTCCGGTGGGCCCCCCGTTCGCGCGGCATCGCGTGCGGAGCCCGCCATCGTCAGATCGATTCGATCGAGCGCACGGTCACCTTCACGGTGACGTCCGTCGGGGTGGTGAAGGACACGGTGTCGCCGACGGCTGCGTCCAACACCGCCTGTCCCATCGGGGACTCGGACGAGAGGATCTCGAGGTCCTCGTGATGGTCCTCGCGGCTGCCGATGAAGTAGGTCTCCTCGTCGCCCTCGACGTCGAGCACGACCTTGAGCCCGGGACGCACGGTGTCGTTGTCCGGAGGTTCGCCGATGCGCGCGTCTCGGAGCAGCTCCTCGAGCTGGCGGATGCGCGCCTCCATCTTGCCCTGCTCGTCCTTGGCGGCGTGGTACTCGGCGTTCTCGCGCAGGTCACCGTGGGAGCGAGCCTCCTCGATGTCTGCGGACATGCGCTCGCGCCCCTCGGTCTTGAGGGTCTCGAGCTCCGCGCGGAGCCGTTCGTACGCGTCCTCGGTGAGCCAGGTCTCGGCCACGATGTACCTCTCCAGGATGTCTCGGTCGTGTGATCACACCCTCTCACGGGGTCCGCGCACGGGGTCCGCGGGGGTCTCACGACGAACGCCCGGACGTAGAAGGAGCGCCCGGGCGTGACGTTGCCTCGTAGGATACCAGCCTGCTCAGCACCTCGGCAGGCTGGTGGTGCCCGTCCGTCCGGAAGGGGTCCGACGGGCACGTGACCCCGGGCAGTACCCTGATGGGATGGGTATCACGGACCTCGCCTACCGGGTGTACGAACGGCGGCTGAGCAGCGAGCTCGCCGACGGTCCGTTGCCCGCACACGTCGGGGTCATCCTCGACGGCAACCGACGCTACGCGGCCGAGCGTGGGATGACCACGCCCTCCGACGGTCACGAGGCGGGTGCCCGGCACATCGAACCGTTCCTGGACTGGTGCCTCGACCTGGGCATCCCCTACGTCACCCTGTGGCTGCTGTCCACCGACAACCTCGGCCGCGACGAGGTGGAGATCTCCGCGCTCATCGGGATCATCGAGGACACGGTCCGGCGCATGGGGTGCTCGCAGGATGCCGGTTCCCGGGGCCTGAAGGTGACCGCCGTGGGGGCGCTCGACCTGCTCCCCGAGTCCACCCGGCGGGTCCTGAAGGAGGCCGAGGAGGCCACCAAGGACCACGACCGCCTGCGCGTGCAGGTCGCCGTCGGCTACGGCGGACGGCAGGAGATCACCGACGCGCTGCGCAGCCTGCTCGCGGACCGCGCCGCGCAGGGGATGTCGCTGGAGGAGCTCGCCCAGACGCTCGTGCCCGAGGACATCGGCGATCACCTCTACACCACGGGCTTGCCCGACCCGGACCTGATCATCCGCACCTCGGGTGAGGTCCGCCTCGGCGGCTTCCTGCTGTGGCAGTCGGCCCACAGCGAGTTCTACTTCTGCGACGCGTACTGGCCCGCGTTCCGACGCGTGGACTTCCTCCGCGCCCTGCGTGACTACCAGCGCCGCACCCGCCGTTTCGGCCGCTGACCGACCACGTCCTCGCAGCCGCGTGCGACCGCCCCCTCGCGCGACCGCCCCCTCGC
>CAYVJT010000317.1:0-1402 GCA_964451855.1 uncultured Actinomycetota bacterium | reverse complement strand
TCGCGCGACCGCCCCCTCGCAGCCGCGTCACCGCCCGGGGCAGCTCGGGTCGGCGCCCGACGCGGGCCACCTCGACGTCGAGGTTGCTCGGTCGTCGGGCCCGGCCCCGCTACCGTCTGCCGGGTTCGACCGACCACCAGTTCGCTCGATCGAGGCCACGCTCAGGTGCCGACGCCGCCGACGTACAGACCGGGAGCCAGGCTCCATCTGGCCGGGACGCGGGGTCCGACGCTCCGGAGCCCGTCGCCGCCCAACGCCCTCCACGCCGCCCTCCGGGGCGGCGTTCGTCGTTCCCGGGGTGCGGATCGCCGTCGATCCGCGTGAGCCCCGGTAGGGAGTCCCCGATGCCCACCGCCACCACCGCTCGAGCCAGCACCACGGCGACCGCCGCCACCGGCACCGCCCCGACCATCGCCACCGACGCCACCGGCCCCACCGTCGACGCCACGCGCACCTTCGTCCTCGACACCTGCGTCCTGCTCGCCGACCCCAACGCCCTCACCCGGTTCGACGAGCACGAGGTCGTGATCCCGCTCGTGGTGATCGAGGAACTCGACCGCAAGAAGACCGCGCTCGACGACGTCGGGCGCAACGCCCGCCTGGCGCTCCGCGCGATCGAGGAGCTGCGCGTGGCCTCGGGCGGTGGCCTCCACGATCCGTTGGAGCTGCCCGGCGGCGGCACGATCCGCATCGAGTCCAACCACGTCGACGTCGCCCTGCCGCCCTACCTCGACGCGCACAAGGCGGATCACCGCATCCTGTGCGTCGCGATGGGCCTCGGGGGCACGCTCGTGACCAAGGACTCGGCGTTGCGGATCAAGGGCAGCCAGCTCGGGGTCACCGTCGAGGACTACCGGGGTGACACCGCCCGCACCGAGGAGCACGTCACGGGCATCATCGACGTCGAGGTGGATCCGCAGGTGCTCGACGCCCTGCACCGGGACGGCAAGGTGCAGATCGACGCCGAGCTGGCGGACCTCACCCACCTCGACGTCGGGTTGTGGCCGAACGCCTGCCTCGTGCTGAAGGCCGGTCGCTCCAACTCGGGGCTCGGCCGGGTGCTCGACGTCGCGGAGGACGGCACCGCGACCCTCCACCGGGTCCAGGGCCACCGGCCCGTGTTCGGGATGTCGCCGAGGGACGTGCGCCAGACCTTCGCGATCGACCTGCTGCTCGACCCCGACGTGCCCTGCGTGTCGCTGATGGGCATGGCGGGGACGGGCAAGACGTTCCTGGCGCTCGCCGCCGGGCTGGAGCAGGTCGTCGAGGCCACCGCCTACCGCAGGCTCTCGGTCTACCGGCCGCTGATCGCGGTCGGACGTCAGGAGGTCGGCTACCTCCCCGGCGACCTCGACGAGAAGCTCGCGCCCTGGATGGCCGCGGTCCACGACAACCTCTACGC
>CAYVJT010000316.1:0-3806 GCA_964451855.1 uncultured Actinomycetota bacterium | reverse complement strand
TCGACATCGAGGTACGCGTCACCGGCCTGCGTCCCGGCGAGAAGCTCGTCGAGGAACTGTATGCGCTGGCCGAGGAGCCGCTCCCGACGTCGCACCCGAAGATCTTGCAGCTTCGACCCACGATCCCGGCGAACGGCTCGCTGGACCACGTGCTGGCGCTGCTCGCCAGCGCCGTTCAGGAGCGGGACGATGACGCAGCCCGAGACGCCCTTCCGGTGGTCGCACCGGACCGCCCCCCGCTCACCGTGGAGGTCGACGAGCTGACCGACAGGCTCATCGACCTCACCGACAACGGCGACGGCCATGACCAACCGTCATCGGGACCGGAGCACGAGGACGCAGCCTCGTCTCAGCGGGTGCAGGTGCACCCGACGAGGAGGCGGTTCACCCGGTTCCGGGTGAACCGGTCGCACGAGATGCGGGATGCTGGTTGAAGGCGACGAGATCGTGATGTCCGGACGGCTGGCCGTCGGCCTGCTGCTCGGGATGAACCCTGGATCGACGGTTGCCCAGGAGATCGCACCTCAGGGCCACCCCGTCGCTCTACTGTGACGCCCTCGCCTCACCTGCGCTCAGGTCCGAACAGCGCGTCGGCGATGACTTCCGCTGCCTCGGTGAACTCCTCGCCAAGGGCCCGGTACACCTCCAGGTGGCCTCCGACGGGGTCCGGGACGTCGAACCTGCGGCGGAGCCTCGTGGGTGGACGTCGCGCATCGGCCGCAGCGACGACCGCGTGGAGGCGTGCCTGGGGAGTCCGAGCCTCCTCGACGGCTTCGTCCAGGTCGTCGACCGCTTCGAGCGCGGCGACGAGTTCACGCAGCGTGAAGGTCCGCGGCGCGAGGCTTTCCATGTGGTGCGACAGGATCCGGCGGTGTCGCCGGGTCATCGCGATGATGAGTGCAGCATCGTCGAGCGGCGCGAACCGTGCGGGGGTCGCCCGATGGCCCTCGAGCGAGAGGCCCCATCCGGCGGCGATACGTCGTGACCCCTCCGCTGCAGGAGCACCAGCGCGGGCAGCGACACCCGCCGAACCCACGGTCACCGCTCCGGTCCCGAGCCGTCGGTCGGCGAGGTCCTGCAGCAGTACCGCGAGCAGCGGGCTCCGTCCGATGTTGGCCGTACAGACCACGAGGATGTCCAGCAGGTCCGCCTCCTGGCAGCGAGGATGTCACCTGACGCCGCTCGTCTTCGGTCGTGCTCCGTCGGTGCTGGATCGGCCCTCCCAAGGGCCAGCAGGGTCCGATCAGGATCAAGAACGACGAGGATGTGCCGATACGCTAGCGGAGGCTCCTACGGACGATGTTGCACCGATGTGGGCCAGCCGTTCCAGCCGGCCGACGTCGACCTCGGGGGCGATGACCGTATGAAGGATCTCAACCCGCTCGACCGCTACCTGGTGCCCCTGCGCCGTTGGTGGCCCGTCCTGGTGGGAGCGCTGGCACTCGGGTTGCTCGTGGCCTGGATCACCCTTCCGGAGCCTCCGCAGGAGCCGACCGAGGAGGAGTTGGCGGATCCGACCGTGACCTACCGGGCGACGCACATCCTGCTTCGCAACAGCGATTCACCGGCCGCGAACAACTTCGACCTGGTGATGCTCCTCGCCCGGCAGGGCGACCTGACCAACCGGGTCGTCGAGCGCATGGACGGCGAGGTATCGCCCGACGATGTGGACGCGGTCAGCCTCGAACCCGACAACAACATCGGCACGCTCTCGATCACGGCGGTGCAGCCGACCCCGGACCTCGCGAGCGAGCTCGCTAGCACCTACGCGGACGAACTCAACGACCTGCTCCTCGAGCGCGACGAGACGTCCAGGGAGGAGGCGATCGAGTCGACCAACCGGCGTCTCGTGGACCTCCGTGAGCGCATCGACGAGCTGGAGGACGAGATCGCGGCACTCCCCGAAGGCGACGTCGACCGTCGCCTCACCGAGGCTGAGCTCGATCGACTCATCGACCAGTACGCGGCGCTGCAGCAGGAGCTGCGGAGGCTCACCGACCAGCAGACCAGTGCGATCGTGCCCTTCGAGACCCTGCAGGAGCCGTCGCCGGTGTCAACAGCCGCTCCGGAGGGCCCGACCACGCTGGACGTACCCGAGGGCCGTGGCGCCCGGTTCGCGCTCGGGGGCATCCTCGCGTTGCTGCTCGGTGTCGGTGCGGTGTTCACGATCGACCACCTCGATACCCGTGTCCGCACCCGTCGCGATGCCGAGGATGCCTTCGGCCTACCGGTGATCGCGGAGTTCCCTCGCCGTTCCACCAAGGAACGATCCGGCCACCCCCTGCCCGTGCGTAGCGAGCCGGACGGGGCGACCGCGGAGGCGTTCCGGTCGCTGCGGCTGGCCGTCCTCGTATCTCCCACGTGGCACCTGTCCGGGCAGGTTCCGACGGGAAGCGACGCCGTGGGCTCGGTCGCTGCGGTGACCGAGCACGAGGCACCGCGGTCGCTGCTGGTCACCTCGCCGTTGACGGGCGACGGCAAGTCGACCCTTGTGGCCAACCTCGCGGCCAGCTTCGCAGGCTCCGACCAGCGCGTGCTGGTGATCGACTGCGACTTCCGGCGTCCCGCGGTCGGCGAGATGCTCGGTGTCAAGCCGGGCGAGGGACTCCGCAACCTGGAGGACCCCTACGAGCGACCGCTGAAGGACCTGGTCGTCGCGACCAGTCTCAACGACATCGAACTGGTGCGCTCCGGCGAGCCTGGCGTCGCACCACCGTGGTTCGTCAACCACAGTCGCGCCATCGTCGAGCAGGCGGTGGATCTGGCGGACGTTGTGGTGTTCGACACCGGGCCAGTGCTGCTCACCAACGAGGCGCTGGCGTTGATCCCGGCGGTCGACACGACCCTGCTCGTCGCTCGCGCACGCAAGGTCAGCTTCGGCCAGGCGCGCGACACGATCGAACGCCTGACGAGGGTCAGCGCGGACGTGGCAGGTATCGCGTTGATCGGGGGCGAAGGCAGTCGCCGTTACGGCTACTACGAGCCGACCAAGGAGCGCGCTAACAGTCCGAGTAGTGTCGGGACGTATCAGCGTGCCCCGGTCTACGGTGCCAAGGTTGCTGATCGGGCGGCCAAGCGATGAGGATCTGGGAGCGAGCGCCGGAGGCCCTGTGGCGTCGCTCGGGTGACCGCAGGATCCTGATGGGACCATCGACCGAGGACGTGCTGGTCGTCGAGGGCACCGGGGTGCCGATCTGGGATGCACTGGAACAGCCGGCCTCTGAGGAGGATCTGGTCGCCGAGCTCAGCGAGAGTTTCGGTGTGCAGGCCGAGGAGGTGCGTGGAGAGGTGGAATCGTTCCTCACGGAGCTCCGGTCCGCGGGCCTGGTCGCATCACGGTGATCGCACAGGATCTGGCTCGGTCGGTCGCAGCATTCGGGCTGCCAGGGCACGACGGTCCGCTCTTGGGCGACGAGCTCGCCGAACCGCTGAACGACGATGACTGGCGCAAACTGATCAGCATCGTGTCCGCCCAACGTCTGCCGGGCTACCTCCACGCTGCCGTGCAAGCCGGGGCATTGCCGGTGACCGCCGAACAACGCGAGCAGGTGGATGATCTCCATCTGCGGTCCTGCGCCACGGCCCTGCGCCTCGAACGGATCCTGCTGGCGCTGGCCGGCCCCCTAGAGCGCGCCAACATCGAGTTCGTGGTGCTGAAGGGCACCGCCTCGGCGCACCTGGTGCATGCGGATCCCAGCCACCGGATGTTCGGGGACAACGATCTGCTGTTCCGGTCTGAGCAGTTCGAGGACGCTCTGGGTGTGCTCTCCGAGCTCGGCTACCGACGCGCGACGCCACCGCCCACA
>CAYVJT010000315.1:0-3810 GCA_964451855.1 uncultured Actinomycetota bacterium | reverse complement strand
GCCGGTCGGCAACGCGGGCAACATCACCGCCTACTGGCGCGGGTACCGCGAGTACGCCGCAGACGGCACCAGCGGCAGCCTGCCGGTGATGCGGGGCTACCAGGCCGCCGGCGCGGCACCGATCGTGCTCGGCCACCCGGTCGAGAAGCCACAGACGATCGCCACCGCGATCCGGATCGGCAATCCGGCCTCCTGGGGCCAGGCCGTGGCCGCCGCTGAGGAGTCCGAAGGATCGATCCGCTCGGTCACCGACCGCGAGATCATGGCCGCGTTCCGGCTCATCCCCCGGCACGGCGTGTTCGCCGAGATGGCGTCGGCGGCGTCGGTGGCCGGCCTGCTGCAGCTGCACGAGGCCGGCGAGCTGGAGCCCGGCCAGGTGATCGT
Organism: uncultured Actinomycetota bacterium; assembly: GCA_964451855.1. Classification (GTDB taxonomy): domain Bacteria; phylum Actinomycetota; class Nitriliruptoria; order Nitriliruptorales; family Nitriliruptoraceae; genus CSSed11-175R1. Next base: position 3,426 of record CAYVJT010000315.1, on the reverse strand, counting down.
GTGCGTGCTCACGGGTCATGGTCTGAAGGATCCGGAGTGGGCGATCAGCGGTGCCGCGGAACCGGTCACCATCCCGGCGGAGCTCGAGGCGGCGGCTGCTGCTCTCGAGCTCACGTGAGCTGCGGGTGAGCTCGGCGCCGGTGCGGCATCACACGGTCCAGGTCCCCGCGACCTCGGCCAACCTCGGTCCGGGCTACGACGCCTACGGGGTCGCGGTCGATCTCCACCTCGCTGTCCGCAGCCTGCCGCGCGCAGCACAGGCCGATCGCGTCGCTGCCGACGGCGAAGGCGGCACCATCGCCAACGGCGATGACAACCTCGTCTGGCGCGCCCTCGCGGCCTTCTGCGAGCATCACGGTGCCCCGACCCCCGACGTGGCGTTGCGGGCGACCAACCGCATCCCCCTGGAACGCGGGCTCGGATCGTCGTCCGCGGCCATCGTGGCCGGGATGGTGCTCGGGCGCGCACTCACCGGCGCGGCCGTCGGCGACCGTGAGCTGGTCGCCCTCGCCACCGAACTGGAGGGGCATCCCGACAACGTCGCTCCGGCGCTGCTCGGTGGGCTGGTCGTGTGCAGCCACGACGACACCGGCGCGCTCGTGACCCGTCGGGTGAACCCGACACCACGCTTGCGGCCGATCGTGTGCATCCCGACGACGAGGCAGGTGACCGCGGACGCGCGCACGGTGCTGCCGGACCACCTCGACGTCGATGACGTGGCGTTGCAGACGTCCCGGGCCGGACACGTGCTGGGGGCGTTGACGGGCCTGTGGCCGGTGGATCCGAGGCTGAGCGGCGATCGCTTGCACGAACCCGCGCGGGCAACGGTGATGGGCTCCTCGGCCGCGCTGCTCGCGGTCCTGCGTGAGGCGGGGTTGCACGCATGGCTCTCCGGTGCGGGCCCGTCGGTCGCGGTCGCCGTCCCCGAGGGCGTGCAGGATCGGCCGATCGCGCAGCGTTGCGAGGCGCTCGCGGCCGAGCACGGCTTCGTCGCGAAGGCCCTGGGCTTCGACCTGTCCGGTGCTCTGGCCTGTCCGGACGACGGATGTGGGCTGGCTGGCCGGGGCGGGTGCGCGCAGTGTCCTCGCGAGCGGTTATCATGACCGACGTCTCCGCAACGTTCGTTCGCGGGTCGCGATCCTGGGACACCGCTCCCGCCCTCTGACCTCATCCGGTCAACGTCGGTGACGACCGCCGTCGGGAAGCCGTCGGGAACGAGGGGACGCGCGGTGGAGGACGCACGATGACGGGTCCCCCTCATCGGCCCGACCTCGCACAGGACCGTTGCTCGCCGACGTCGCGGCGGTCATCCCCGATCAGCAGCTGCTGATCGCTGACGACCGATCGACACACCTCCTGCGTGCCCGCCTCGACAGGCGTTCGCGTTAGCTACCGAAAGACCCTCGGCCAGCTGATCCGCTGGCGTGCTATCGACCGCCGATCGCCGGTCATCACCGGGACGGGGAACCCCGCCCGCGACCACTGCTGCAGACCACTCTGGAGAGACACATGGATCGCAGCCTGCTCGAGAAGAAGGCGTTGGCCGAGCTCCGTGAGATCGCCTCGACCCTCGAGCTCCGTGGCTACCAGCGCATGCGGAAGGCCGACCTGGTCGACCTCATCATGGAGACCGGTCGGTCCGGCAACGGTGCCAGCGACACCGACGATGCTGCCGCCGGTGCCGACTCGAGCCTCGAGCGTGAGCCGAGCGACGGCGACGAGGCAGGTCGTGGTGAGGGTGCCGACACCGACGCTTCCGACACGAGCACGGGCTCCGCCGAGGCTTCCGGGACCCAGGATGACAGCGGAGCCCCCGGCTCGACCCGGGTTCGTGCGCGTCAACGATCCGGAGGCGATGGCGACGGTGACCGTGGCCAGCGCGGCGGTGACCAGGGCAACCGTCCGGGTGGCGGCAAGCGGTCCGACGACGACCGCGAACGCTCCGATGCGGAGGACCCACACAAGGGCCAGGATCGCGACAAGGGCCAGGATCGCGACAAGGGCGAGGGTCACGACAAGGGCGATGGCCGTGATCGCAACAAGCGCGACCGTCGACGCAAGGGCGGCCGGGGCCAGCAGCAGGGTGGCGGCCAGCAGCAGGGTGGCGGCCAGCAGCAGGACAACCTCGAGGACGCCGAGGTGCGTGAGGGCGTCCTGGACCTGCTTCCCGAGGGCTACGGGTTCCTCCGCACGACCGGGTACCTCTCGGGTGAGCTGGACGTCTACGTCTCGCAGTCCTTCGTGCGCCGGTTCGACCTGCGCCGCGGTGACAAGGTCGCCGGGCCGATCCGTCGCAACAAGAACAACGACAAGTTCCCGGCTCTCGCACGCGTCGACACGATCGAGGGCAAGCCCCTCGACGGCAGCCAGCCGCCACCGAAGCGACCGGCCTTCAAGGACCTCACCCCGCTGTTCCCCACCGAGCGCCTGCGCCTCGAGCTCGACGAGAACACGCCGATGGCGATGCGCCTCGTCGACATGATGGCGCCGATCGGCAAGGGCCAGCGCGGGCTACTGGTCTCGCCACCGAAGGCGGGCAAGACCACCGTGCTCAAGCAGCTGGTGCACTCGATCGAGACCAACGACCCCGACGTGCACCTCATGGTCCTGCTCGTCGACGAACGCCCGGAGGAGGTCACCGACTTCGAGCGTTCGACCCAGGGCGAGGTCATCTCCTCCACGTTCGACCGCCCCGCCGAGGACCACACCCAGGTCGCGGAGCTCTGCATCGAGCGCGCCAAGCGCCTGGTCGAGACCGGCAAGGACGTGGTGGTCCTGCTCGACTCGATCACCCGGCTCGGGCGTGCGTACAACCTCGCCGTCCCGACGTCGGGCAAGGTGCTCTCCGGCGGTGTCGACTCCGCGGCGCTGTACCCGCCCAAGCGGTTCTTCGGCGCGGCACGCAACATCGAGGAGGGCGGCAGCCTGACGATCATCGCGACCGCGCTGATCGACACGGGCTCGAAGATGGACGAGGTCATCTTCGAGGAGTTCAAGGGCACCGGGAACATGGAGCTGCGCCTGGACCGCCGGCTCGAACAGAAGCGGATCTTCCCGGCGATCGACATCCAGGCCTCGGGGACCCGCCGCGAGGAACTGTTGCTCCCGGAGGATCAGATCGCCACGGTCTGGAAGCTGCGGCGCCTGCTCGCGACCATGGACGCGGAGGCCTCCCTGCAGCTGCTGATCGACAAGCTCAAGGCGACACGCTCCAACGAGCAGTTCCTGCAGATGATCGCCAAGTCGAACCTGCAGTAGGGCCCGCCTCCGTCCTCCGTGCCTCCGGTGCGGATCCCTCCGGGGTGAGGCAGGGACCGGCCGGTCCGGGGTGGCTGGCTACGCGTCCGGTGCGGATCCCTACGGGATGGGGGAGGGATCCGCAGCTCGTGTGCCTGCGTGGTCCCTGCGCACCCTCGTCCGGGCGCA
>CAYVJT010000314.1:0-3849 GCA_964451855.1 uncultured Actinomycetota bacterium | reverse complement strand
CGCGACGGGTACTGGTAGCAGCGGAAGGTCGACACCCCTGGCATGCGCACCGAATCGACGGTGCCGTAGACGACGGGCTCACCGTGGGAGACGAAGCCCTCCAGCGTGCACTGCCACCCGCCGATGATCCCCTCGGCGAGGCACGCCACACCACCGACAGCCTCGACGTCCGGGGGCAGCTCGACCCGCGCGAGGGCCTGATCGAAGGGATCGCCGAACTGGCCGATCTCCTCGCGCATCGTGGTGATGGCGGGCTCGAAGTCCTCCGGCCCGTCGATGCGGAAGCCCAGGTACGAGCCCACCGACTTGACCGGCTTGAGCCAGAACGGGAACGCCACGCCGCGGGTCTGGATGAAGTCCAGAGGGTCGTCCATGAAGGGGTCGAAGGCCGCGAACGCGGGGACGTGCTCCCCGGCGACCGCCCGCTGCGCCAACCGGCTCCAGTACTTGTGCTCGAGCACGACCACGCTGCGCAGGTCCGGGCCGTAGCAGTCCCAGTGTTCCGAGAGGACCGGGGCCAGGCCGGACGACGGGAAGTCCCACCAGGTCACGATCCCGTCGACGGTGTCGTCGAAGCCGCGCAGCTCGGCGTTGGCATCCGCGAGCAGCTGCTCGTAGTCGTACTCCTCGGCCTTGAGGACCTCGCCCTGTGGCAGCAGGGCGTGGAAGGCGTAGCGCCGGTACTCCGGAAGCCCTCGCATCGTCTCGAGGTTGAAGTCGTCGAGTGCGATCACGAACACGTTCCGGGTCACGTTGCTCCTTCGTGGGGTTGTCGCGATCGAGCGTAGGGAGGGCACGAGGACATCGCAGGGTCGAACGTCCAGGGTGGGTCCGACCGGCGGACGGTCGACGTCGGCCCCGCCGGGACCTGCCGCCGGTTACGTCTCGGCGGGTCGAGCGCACAGCGTCGCCTGGGCCGGGATCGCGGTCACGACGATCTGCAGGGTGGCGGCGAGCCGCCCTGTCCTCGCGTGTCAGTGTCCCTCCGGCACGACGTAGACGGTGGCCTCCATGCCGGGATGCAGGGTGCACACGTACGCGTAGGCGCCCTCCTCCTCGAAGGTGTGCGTGAAGGTGCCTTCGGCGAGGATCTCGCTCCCGAAGCCGTCCCCGACGACGTCGTGCGCGGCCCGACCCTCCCAGACCCAGGTCACCTCGGTGCCGACCTCGACGACCAGGTCGTCCGGCTCGTAGAAGTTGTCGCCGACCACGACGGTGGGGTCGTCGGCGACGGGTCCGAGCTCGTCGGGCAGGGCAGCGGCGGGGGTCGGACCGGAGTCGACGCAGCCGGCCAGAAGCAGCGCCCCGAAGGCGAGCGCGGCCGCACGGATGTGAAGGCGGGGAGCAGGCATCACGACCTCGAGGTGGTACGGCCTGACCCGGCGGGGGACGTGCCCCGACGAGGGGTGAGGCGGGGCCCGGCCGCGGGGGAGGCGCGGCAGCGGGGCGGAGACAGGGGAGCAGCCGCGAGGGTACGTCGGCTGGGACGGGTCCCCGACATCGGGGCTGGCCCGTCAACGGGTCCGTCAACGGTGGGAGGGTGGGCTCGCCCTGACCACCGGATCGACGACGACCTGGCGCTGGTCGCGGAGCCAGATCGCGCCCGTCTCGCGGCGCTCACGACGGCTCGCGAAGCGGTAGCGGTAGCGCACGACGCGGACAGCCGTCGGCGGCGATCCCTCGTTGGGGTCGTGGGAGAGCAGCCGCAGCAGCTGCGGATCGGCGCGCAGCAGGTGATCCAGCAGGCGGGTGAACCACACGTTGCGTGTCGGCACCGGATCCATGGCGGCGAACCACATCAGCCAGTCCAGGCGCAGGTGGTACGGGGCGATCTGCCGTGGTCGTCGCGTCGGGTCCCCGGGCTTGGCTCGGAACCGGTAGGCGACCCACGTCGCGCCATCGGCACCGGGATCGGGAGCACGGGTGGCCTCGATCTCCAGCTCGTGACGGACCCGGGTCACCGACCCGAACGCGCCGTAGGAGTTGACCAACCGCAGCGGGTCGTGGCTCGCGTTCATGCGCTGCCTGCGGGCGAGCAGGTTGGGGACCGGTCCACGCAGGCTCAACACCACGACGACGATCGCCAGCCCGATCGTCACGAGCAAGAGCCCGCTCGGGGTCGATGCGAGCGGCTCGGGAACGCTCAACGGTGACCAGGTGAACCAGCCGTCGCTGAACGCCGCGGCCGCGAGCACCAGCGTCAGCAGGTTGAGCCACGCGAAGTTGCCGCTGAGCAGCAGCCAGCCCTGTGTGGCCACGATCACCAGCCCGCAGATCCCGGCGATCGGCTGCGGCAGGAACAGCCCGAAGGGCACGATCAGCTGCGCGACGTGGTTGCCGGCGACCTCCATGCGGTGCAGCGGTCGGGGCAGGTGGTGGAAGCGCCGGCTCAGCGGACCGGGCAGTGGCTGGGTCTCGTGGTGGTGGTCCAGGCAGGTCAGCTTGCGCCAACAGGCGTCGCCCCGCAGCTTGATCAGGCCGGCACCGAACTCGACCCGGAACAGCAGCCACCGCACGAGCAGCAGCGTCAGCCACGGTGGCGCGGCCTCGGCCGGGCCGAGGAACGCCACCAGCACCCCGGCCTCGAGCAGCAGCGTCTCCCACCCGAACGCGTACCAGATCCGCCCGACCTCGACGAAGGACAGGTACAGCACCCACAGGACCAGCCACGTCGAGGTGGTGAGCCACCACGGGCCGGCCTGGGGGACCCCGGCCAGCACGAGCGCGGCCAGCACGACCCCGATCCATGCCAGCGTGGTCGCGAGCCGGTCGGAGTAGCCGAAGCGCAACAGCGACACCGGCCGGCGGTGCGTCGTGGCCAAGAGCTCGGGGACCGGCATGAGCCCACGCTCGCCGAGCAGGGGCCGCCACTGGTCGAGGATCGCGACGAAGGCGACGAGGTAGACCAGCGCCAGCCCGCGCTCCAGGAGCCACCGGGCATGCCAGTACGCGGGCGCCTCGAGGATCTCCGGGGTGGCGATCTCCATGCCCCCAGCATGCCACGCCACCACGTGCACGCGCCGCGCGCATGTTGCCTCGTTCAGCGCACGATGGGGCGCGGTTGCCCCGTTCTCCCGTCACGTCGGGACCGTGCTTCGTAGGTTGCGGAGACGTTCACCCGGAGAGGGAGCTGTGCTGGACGGGAGCCTGGCGCAGGAACGTGGCACGTGCCACCTCGTCTCGCGACCTCGGTCGGGAGCCCGCGGTCGCGGGACGAGGGACACGTCCCCCGGCCCCGTGGACGGCCCCCTCGATCCCGAGCCGCCGCACGGCCCCGCTCCCCGGACGAACCGGACGAAGTTGGTGAGACCCGGCGAGCCGATCCTCCACGGTTCGCCCGACCGGCCCACATGGGTCAGGGAAGGAGCCGCCAGTGACCAGCGTCCAGATGACCGTCGACGGGGAGCCCTACGAGGGCGACGTCGAACCACGCACACTGCTCGTCCACCATCTCCGCGACGAACTCGGCAAGACGGGCACCAACGTCGGCTGTGACACCTCCAACTGCGGGGCGTGCACGGTGCACCTCGACGGCAGGTCCGTGAAGAGCTGCACCGTGCTCGCCGTGCAGGCCGACGGCGCCACGGTCGACACGATCGAGGGCCTCGCCGGCCCGGCCGATGCCAGCGGCAACGGCGACGCCACCGCCGGGTGGCACCCGCTGCAGCGGGCCTTCCACACCGAGCACGGCCTGCAGTGCGGGTACTGCACCCCCGGCATGATCATGGCCGCCGCCGACCTGCTCGGGGAGAACCCCGACCCCTCCGAGGAGGAGGTCCGCCACGGGCTCGAAGGCAACCTCTGCCGCTGCACCGGCTACGTGAACATCGTCAAGGCGGTGCGCACCGC
>CAYVJT010000313.1:0-3858 GCA_964451855.1 uncultured Actinomycetota bacterium | reverse complement strand
CCCAACTGATCATCCCCAACTGATCATCTCAAGGGGCCGGCCGAGCCGGGCTCGACCGACACCCCGACGGCGGGGACCAGGAGGACCGACATGGCGACCAAGAAGGGCGGCGGCTCGTCCAACAACGGCCGTGACTCGAACGCCAAGCGTCTGGGCGTGAAGCGCTACGGCGGTCAGGTCGTGACCGCCGGCAGCATCATCGTCCGCCAGCGCGGCACCAAGATCCACCCGGGAGACAACGTCGGCCGGGGCGGTGACGACACGCTGTTCGCACTCGCCGACGGCTCCGTACGGTTCCGCAAGATCGGCAAGCGCACCGTCGCGAACGTCGACCCGGTCGACGCCTGAAGACCCCGCACCACGTGAGCGAGGGCGGCCATGCGTGGCCGCCCTCGCTCACGTTCGAGGCGACCACCTGAACAGGAGCCCCTCCGTGGAAGCGCCGAGCTTCGTCGACGAGTGCACCGTGCACGTGCGCGGTGGCGCTGGTGGCAACGGTTCGGTGTCGTTCCGCCGTGAGGCGCACGTCCCGCGTGGTGGCCCCGACGGTGGGGACGGCGGCCGCGGCGGGGACGTCGTGTTGGTCGCGGACCGCAACGTCACCTCGCTGATCGACCTGCACCGTTCACCCCACCGGCGTGGCGAGGACGGCGAGCATGGTGCGGGCATGAACCGCACCGGGCGCGATGCCAAGCAGGTGGTCGTCACCGTGCCGATCGGCACGGTGGTGCGTGACCTCGCTACCGGACGGGTGCTCGCCGACCTGGTCCGGGAGGGTCAGCGCTACGTCGCTGCCGAGGGCGGTCGCGGCGGTCGTGGCAACGCTTCGTTCGCGACCCATCGCCGTCGCATCCCCCGGTTCGCCGAACGTGGCGAGCGCACCGAGGAACGTTCGCTGCGCCTCGAGCTCAAGCTGATCGCCGACGTCGGTCTGGTGGGCTTCCCCTCCGCCGGGAAGTCCTCGTTGGTCGGGCGGCTGTCGGCGGCCAAGCCGCGCGTCGAAGCGTGGCCGTTCACGACGCTGACGCCCCACCTGGGCGTGATGCGTGCCGGTGACCGCGCCGACGGCACACCGATCGACGTGGTGCTGGCAGATGTACCGGGACTGATCGAGGGTGCGGCGCAGGGCAAGGGGCTGGGCATCCGGTTCCTGCGGCACATCGAACGCTGCCTCGTCCTGCTGCACGTGCTCGACGGCATGCCCTTCGAGCCAGATCGCGATCCCGTCCGTGACCTCGCCGCCCTGCGGGACGAGCTGCGCCAGCACGAACCGACGCTGCTGGAGCGGCCACAGCTCGTGGTGATCACCAAGGTCGACCTGCCCGACGGTCAGGCGATGGCGGAGCTCGCCGGAGGGCAGCTGCGCGAGCAGGGTGAGGAGGTGTTGGAGGTCTCCGCGATCAGCGGTGCCGGGCTCGACGCCCTGCGGTTCCGGCTCGGGGAACTGGTCGCCGCCGAGCGCGACCGGGTCGGTGAGGTCCGTGAGCTGCTCGACCACGACGAGGAGGTCGTGATCCGCATCGAGCCGACGGGCCCGGACTTCACCGTGGAGCAGGATGTCGAAGGGCGCTACGTGGTCCTCGGCCGACGGGTGGAACGCTGGGTGCAGATGCTGCCGATCGGCGACTGGGAGGCAGCCCGTTACCTCCAGGGCCGGCTGCGACGTGCCGGCGTCGAGCGGGCGCTGATCGACGCGGGTGCCCGGGCCGGTGACGAGGTGGTGATCGGCGACGCCGTCTTCGACTTCGAACCCGAGCTCGACGACCTCCCCGCCGAGGAGCGCGAGGCGGTGCTCGCCGCCGAGGCCGAGGAGGAGCTCGACGAGCAGGACGAGGTGTCCTACGCCGGCCTCGGGATGGACGACGAGGTGGAGGAGGAAGGGCGGTGAGTCGGTTCTCGCGGCCGCGGCTGGCCGTCGTCAAGGTCGGTTCGTCGAGCCTGCGTGGCCCCGACGGTCGGCTCGATCGCGATCAGGTCGAGCGGATCGCGGCCGAGGTCGCGACCGCGCACGCCGCGGGGACGCGGATCGTGTTGGTCTCCTCAGGTGCGGTGGCGGCGGGCATGGGCCAGCTCGGCTTCGAGCGGCGCCCGGTCGACCTGCCGAGCCTGCAGGCGGCTGCAGCGGTCGGACAGGGCGAGCTGATCCAGGCCTACCAACGGGTGCTGGCCGAGGCGGGGTTGCCGGCGGCACAGATCCTGCTCACCCAGGACGACTTCATCCGGCGCGCCCGCTACCTCAACGCACGCACCTCGATCCGGCGCCTGCTCGAGCTGGGCGCGATCCCCATCATCAACGAGAACGACGCGGTCGCGACCGACGAGCTCGCCTACGGCGACAACGACCACCTCGCCTCGCTCGTGACCTCCATGCTGGAGGCGGAGGTGCTCGCGTTGCTCTCGGACGTGCCCGGGCTGTTCGACGGTGACCCGCGCACCGATGCCGATGCCAAGCTCATCTCCCGTGTGGACGACATCGAATCCCTCGACCTGTCACGGGTCGGTGGGGTCGGCTCCTACGTCGGCTCGGGTGGGATGCGCACCAAGGTCGAGGGAGCACGGGTCGCGGTGCGTTCGGCGGCGCACGCCGTGGTCGCGGATGCGCGACGGCCCGGGGTGCTGGCCGAGGTGCTCGACGGCGAGGAGGTCGGGACCTGGTTCGTCGCCGCGCCGCAGCGGATCGAGGCGCGGCGGCTGTGGATCGGGTTCGCGCTGACCGCCTACGGTCGCATCCACGTGGACGAGGGTGCGGCCCAGGCGCTCCGGACCCGGGGGGTGTCGCTGCTCAGCGTCGGCGTCACCCGGGCGGACGGCACCTTCGGCCCAGGTGACGCCGTGGAGGTGATCGCCCCGGATGGCACGCTGGTGGCCCGCGGGTTGTCCAACTACGACGTCAGCGACGTGGTCCGCATCGCCGGACGGTCCACGGCGAAAGCGGCCGAGGAGTTCGGGGTCGGGTACGCCCGCGAGGTGATCCACCGTGACGACCTCGTGGTCGTCGGCTGACACCACGGTGTCAGCGGTGCCAGAAGCCGTGCGGATCGCGGTCACCTCGGAACCCGTGCGCTTCGGCCATGGCCGCCGCGTCGGCGAACCCGTCAGCCACCGCCGACGGCCGGTGTGCGTCGCTGCCGAAGGACACCGCCCGTCCGCCCACGTCACGCCACCAGCCGAGGATCTCGGCGGCGAGCGGCACCCGGGTGTTGATCTCGAGCGCCCGTCCGCTCGTCGCCAGGGCCACGAGCACCTCGCGGAACTCCTCCTCGAACCACGCCGGATCGAACGGCCCCTCCCATCGCCGCAGCGGGTAGTCGATGTGCGCGAGGGACTGCACCTCGTCGGGCAGATCTCGGACCATCGTGGCGGCCTCGCGCAGGTAGCCCCGAACCACCTCGGCGGCTGTCGGGCCCTGCCGCTGGCTCGGCATCATCAGGGTGTCGACCAACCACGGTTGCTCATCGAACTCCAGCACGTGCAGCGAGCCGAGGACGCGTTCGAACCGCCCGCCTGCGAGCAGCGTGCGAGCCTGTTCGGCGAACCAGTGGGGCTCGCCGAGCTCGACGCCCGTCACGACGCGCAGGTCGGGGAAGCGCTGGCGGCATGCCTCGATCGCGGCGAGGTAGCCCTCCACGTCGAAGGGCGAGGGAGCGAAGCGACCGTCCTCGTCCACCAGGTCCCGACCGGCCTCGGCGAACCGGTCGCGCATCTCGGTGGGGACCGTCCAACGGGTCCCGTCCACGTGCTCGGTGAACGCGATCGATCGCAGCCCCAGGTCGACGGCACGAGCGCAGGACCCGACCATCGAGCCCTCCCAGGCGTCCCACGACCACTCGCTGTGGGTGTGGTCATCCGGTGGGAGCG
>CAYVJT010000312.1:0-3876 GCA_964451855.1 uncultured Actinomycetota bacterium | reverse complement strand
CCGAGTAGCGCGACAGATAACCGCTGGGGATGGCGAAGCGGCCGACACCAAGCTCGAGAACCCGAAGATCCGGATGCCGCCTCACCTGAGGCTTCAGGAAGTTGCGCAGCAGGATGCTGGTGAGATCCATGACGTAGCTCTGGGTGTCATCACGGACCCTGGTTGCGAAGAGGAGTCGAGCAGGGAGGGCAGATCGGAACAACCGGCGGTGGAGCGCGCGCAGTGGGCCCTTGGCGCCGGGCATGCTCCGGGCGTAGAGCGCGTCCATCGCCCGCTGCAACCCACCCATCGATGACCCCGTGTTCCAGCGTGATCACAGCCTGGCTGCTCGGATCACGTCCGGTTGGCTGGCACGGCAACGTAATCGCTTCGGTGACCTGACGCTACTGCGAGGGTGGACCTCGGCCAGGGGGGACACACAGGAACGCCAGGATCGGGCATGAGCGGGCTCACCGGTCAGGGGTTCGTGGGCCACGCAGGCCGGACCGTGGATCCGTCCCGACGGCCAGGGAGGTCCCACGGCCGTGCCGGGACAGTCGACCTACGAGCGGTCTGCAGAGCGAGATCCGTCCAGCCGGGAGTAGGTCTCCAATGTGACGGCGACCTGATGTCGGTCATCGAACCTCGCGACTGCCAGATCACGAGAGGCCCCGCCCATCGCGCGCCTCCGGTCCCGGTCGTCGATCAGATCGTGGATTGCGTCCGCGAGTGAGGATGGCTCGCGGACCGGAACCAACAGACCGTTGGTGCCGTGGTCCACGACCTGACGGCAGCCGCGGATGTCGGTGGCGATGATAGGCAGCCCCATGGCGGCCGCCTCCATAGCTGAACGGGGGAAGCCTTCGCGGTGGGAGGCGAGGACGTAGATGTCCATGGCGGGGTAGAGGCGCTCCACGTCGTCGCGTTCGCCGAGGAAGATGATGCCGGCCTCCGAACGGGCACGGTCGATCTCCTGCTGGGAGATCGCATCAGGCTTGTCGAGGTCCGTCGGGCCGATGACGATGACGCGCACAAGGGGGTGGTCTGCCCGGACGTGTCGGGCCGCCTCGAAGACCTCCCGGTACCCCTTCTCTCGGACGAGCCGTCCGACCAGCCCCACCACCACCTCGTCATCGCTGATGCCGAGTTCCGAACGGACCTGTCCGCGAGCGTCGGCGTGCTTGTCGGGATCGAAGCGGGATAGGTCGACCCCGTTGCCCAGCACGCGCAGCTTGCGTGCAGGGACACGTAGTCGACGTAGGACCGGGACGTCCTCCGGGTTCTGGACGAGTTCCGCGTCGGAGAACGCAGCGGCGAGTCGCTCCAGTCCGTACACCACGGTTCGCCTCAGCAGAGGATCCGTCGGCTGCGCGTACAACCCGTGGACCGTGTTGACGACGACGGGGACGCGCGCGAGACGTGCTGTGATCCGGCCGTAGACCCCGGGCTTCGGGTTGTGGGTGTGGACGATGTCGGGTCGGAGCCGGCGACACAGGCGGTAGAACTCCCGTGCGGTCGCGAGGTCTGCCCGGAGGTCGCTCGCTCGTGTCGAACGCGTCAGCGGGATGTGGCGGATCCCGTGCTCCTCGAGCTTCGACACGTATGGGCCCGGGGCGGAGACCCCGATGACCTCGTAGCCCGCCTCCTGGAAGGCGACGAGTTGGGGAAGCAGCAGCAACGCGAGGGACATGTCCACGGTCGTGAGGTGGACGACGACCGGGCGTCTGCTCACCGTCCCCTCCTCGTGGCTCCGTGGCGACGGGCCTGATGGACGCGCCACACATGCCGGCGGAAGCCGGCAGCGTAACCGCCGCCAGCCGGCCGGCACCTTGCGTGCGATGTGGCCCGGAGACCGGGCGGACAGCCGTAGTAGCGTGTGCTCCCGAACGTGAGGGGAGCGACGCAGGTGGGTAAGCAGATCGTCATCGTCGGTGCCGGCGGTATGGGCCGGGAGGCTGCCGCCTGGGTCGCTGATCTCGGACGTGAGGCGGACCTGGCTGGGGTCCTGGACGCCGACCCGTCCCTCCACGGCACGGCGGTCGCGGGGCTGCCGGTCCTCGGCGACCTCGGCTGGCTCGATGACCACCTCGACGTGGAGGTGGTCGTGGCACTCGGTTCGCCGGCGTCGCGCGCTCTGGTCGTCGACCACCTCGATGCTGTCGGTCGAACCCTCCTGACGGTGGTGCATCCCTCGGCGATCATCGGCGCTCGTGTCACGATCGACGAGGGCGCGATCGTCTGCCCGGGCGCGGTCCTGACGTGCGATATCCAGGTCGGACGGGCCGCGATCGTGAACTACGGGGCGTTGGTCGGGCACGATGGTCAGGTGGGTGCCTACTCGTTCCTTGCGCCCGGTGCCCGACTTGCGGGCAACGTGACCCTCGAGGAGCAAGCTGACGTGGGGATCGGCGCGTCGGTGATCCAGGGATGTCGCATCGGGGCTCGAGCGGTGGTCGGTGCGGGCGCCGTGGTGATCCGGGACGTGGCACCTGATACGACCGTCGTCGGGGTCCCCGCGCGTCCGGTCGGGGAGGGCGCTCACGACCGATGATGGCGTCTGGACGACCCTACGACCGTCTCAAGCGGGGGATCGACGTGATCCTCACCCTGATCGGCCTGGTGCTCCTTGCGCCGGCCTTCGCGTTGCTGGCGTGGAGGGTCCGCCGAGAGTTCGGTCGTCCGGTCCTGTTCCGCCAGCGGCGTCCCGGCCAGCACGGTGAGATCTTCACGCTGTACAAGTTCCGGACGATGACCGACGCCCGTGACGAACGGGGCGTGCTGCTCCCCGACGAGCAGCGTCTGACCCGGTTCGGCAGCTTCCTGCGGTCGACCTCGCTGGACGAACTCCCCGAGATGGTCAACGTCCTCCGAGGTGACATGTCACTCGTGGGCCCGCGACCGCTGTTGGTCGAGTACCTCGACCTCTACACGCCGGAGCAGGCTCGCCGCCACGAGGTCCGGCCGGGGCTTACGGGATGGGCGCAGGTCAACGGTCGCAACGACATGAGTTGGGACGACAAACTGGCGTTGGACGTGTGGTACGTCGATCATCGCAGCCTCTGGCTCGATGTCCGGATCCTGTTGCGGACCTTGTGGGTGATGGTGCGTCGCGAGGGTGTGTCTCTCAGAGGGCATGCGACGACCGTGCGGTTCCGCGGCACCGACCCCGCCAACGGATCCCGAGGGACGAGCGGACCGGACACGTCCGAGGACGCCGACGACGGACCGTCGCCCGAGGGTGAGGGGGGGACGGCTCACAGCTAGCGGTGGCTGTCTGCCGGCGACGTCGCTCAGCAGGCGCGTCCGATCGTCACCGCGTGGACGGTGCCGACAGCCTCACGCAGGTAGTGGCCGAGCGCCGTGCGTCGGTCCACCGGGCGGCGGCTCCCGACGACCGTGACGTCGTCGTTCAGGCACTGGCGGAACAGCGCGCGTGCCCGGGTCGTGTGGTGCTGGGAGGTCACCACGGTCACGTGCTGCCAACCGTGTTCTGCAGCGAGCCGGCCGACCGTCCGTGCCTCACCCCGCGTGGTCTCCGGGACGGGGTCGATGCACATCACCTCGACGTCGCAGGTGAGGTCTCGTTGCTCCCCGAAGTGCGCCGCGGAGGATGAGAGCACCAGCACCGCGTCGTAGCGGTCGCGCACGCGGATGCCGAGGTCGGTGCGGTCTTGGCCCACCCCGCCGAGCACGACGACGGCGTCGGGATCGCGGGGTTCGTCGTCGCGCGGCCACATCACGGCGGTGGCAGCCGTCAGCACCACGATGATCGGGACGAGCGTCCAGGCGAGCACCGTCAGCACCTGTGTCCGTTGCGACCGGGCACGATCCCGAGCGGTGGTCACGTCAGAACACCTCGACGTGGTCGTGGGCCCCGGTGATCCGGTTGCGTGTGTC
>CAYVJT010000311.1:0-3877 GCA_964451855.1 uncultured Actinomycetota bacterium | reverse complement strand
TCGCGGACACTTCCCTGTCCGCTCGGGGCTTCGCTCTCGCTGTGCCCGCGGCGGTTATAGGTGACCACGCGGAACGACTTCGCCAAGGCGGGGACGATCGGATCCCAGGTCCGGCGGGACAGCCATGATCCGTGCACCAGGACAAGAGGAATCTCTCCGGTCCCGCTGATCTCGTAGGCCAACCGGACGCCGTTGACACCCACCATCGCCATCCCTGTACTCCTTGAGATGCAGCCCCCGACACTGCACGTGTGTGCGCGTTCCTGTCAAGAGCTGACCGCATCTTGATGCACGCACCCGGCAAGCACAGCGGTGAGAAGAGCAGCAAAGATCGCCCTCCGCTCCCGGCACGGTCGCGAGAACGTCGCATCCCGCCGGATCTGCCCCACAGGTACCCTGACCGACAGCCCGAGCGACGACGAAACCCGTGACGTAGCGCCCGCTGCCTCACGGTCCGGAAGGGCCTCACTTGATGCGATACACGACACCGGGGACGCGATCTTGGTGGTGACGGCGGTGGGCAGTGATGCGGGGCTTTGATTGTTCGCGGTCGGTGTCAGGATTGATCGACGATCTGGACGAGGTTGCCGCAGCATGGTGACCGAGCAGCGTGTCGAGGTCGACTGGAATCGCGAACTGATCGAGCAGCTCGATCTGCACTACAACGTGTGGTTCCGACCCCGCCTCGAAGGGTTGACGGACGACGAGTACCTCTGGGAGCCCGTCGAGGGCTGTTGGAGCGTGCGACCCGGACCGGACGGGATCTGGCGGATGGACGCCTACGACGCGATGGACGCCGCGCCCGACCCGCCACCGTTCACCACGATCGCCTGGCGCCTGTGCCACATCGGTGCGCACTGTCTGGACATGCGGGCCACCAACCACTTCAGCGACGACACCTACAACCTCCACGACGTGGACTGGCCCACGACCGCAGACGAAGCGATCGAGTTCGTCAGCGACGCCTACGGCCGGTGGAAGCGTGGCATCGAGGCACTGGGCGACGACGGACTCCGCCGTGCTGCCGGTGCGGCGGAGGGGCCGTACGCGACCCACCCGATGGCCGCGCTGGTCCTGCACATCAACCGTGAGGTCATCCACCACGGAGCGGAGGTGGCCTGCCTCCGCGACCTGTACCCCGCATCCGTCGGCAACGGCGGCTGACGGTCAGCCGTGCGCGGTGTTCGTGGTCGGCCCGATGACGAGTAGCGCGCGCACGCGAAAGCCCTGTTCCTGATCAGCTCCTCAAGCCGTAGGTCGAGCGGACGCGGCAGCAGCAGCGCTCCCTGCCGCGGCATCGCGCGGCCCCGAGTCATCTCCCTGGAAGGCTGGGCGATCCGTCCGCTCGTGACCGATGAGTTCAGGCCAACTGTGACGTCTGTCCGTTCATCAACGTCGTTTCGGAGCCGTCCCATGTCCCAAGTGCGTGTCCACAACTTCTCGCTCTCGCTCGATGGCTTCGCTACCGGTGACGGGATCAGCGCAGACGCGCCGATGGGTCATGCTGGCACCCGACTGCACGAGTGGATGTTCGCGACCCGGTTCGGGACGTCGATGCTGGGCGACTCCGGTGGCAGCGTCGGCGTCGACAACGCCTTCGCGGAGCGTCACGACCCGGGCATCGGCGCGGAGATCATGGGACGCGGCAAGTTCGCCCCCCAGACCGGTTCGTGGACCGGCATCGGGACAGAGGACGAGTGGCGGGGTTGGTGGGGCCCGAACCCGCCGTTCCACACCCCCGTGTTCGTCATGACCCACCACCCTCGACGTTCGCTCGAGATGGAGGGCGGGACCGTGTTCCACTTCGTCGAGGGCAGCCCGCAGGAGGTGCTCGACCGTGCCCGCGAGGCCTCCGGCGACCTCGATGTCCGAGTCGGTGGTGGTCCGACGATCCTTCGGGACTTCGTGGCAGAGGATCTGATTGACACGATGCACCTCGTCCTGGTGCCGATCGTGCTCGGTCGCGGCGTCCGACTCTGGGAAGGCCTCGAAGGCATCGAGCAGCGCTACGACGTCGAGACCGTTAGCTCGCCGAGCGGGATGACCCACCTCACCTTCACCCGACGGACGTAGAATCCTCCACTTCCAAGCCCATGCGCCGCTTGACCGCGAATGGGGCGTCCCGACCACCGACGCGCCCGCATCCGTGATGATGCGCGGGGTGATCACCGACCACGTTCGCACATGGCGCATGTGGTCCCATCGGCTTCGCCCGCAGAACGCGAGCACGGCCTCTTAGGCTTGGTGCAAGCAGTCGTCGAATCGAAGGAGGATGCGATGGCCGACACACCTGATGTGCGTCCGGTGGGCGATCTCCCGAATGAGATCGGCAAGACCGCTGCTCGCGAACTATCCGTCAATGGCATCACGAGCCTCGAACAGGTGGCGCGACGCTCGGAGAAAGAGCTACTCGCCATCCATGGCGTCGGGCCCAAGGCGGTCCGGATCCTCGGCGAGGCGCTGACTGCGGAGGGCTTCGGGTTCAAAGACTCCTGAACGGTTCCTTGCGTTGGGCGCTGCTCTGGAACCGTGACTTCGGGCGCCTCCATCTCCGGGCGAGGCAGCACAAACACTCTCGGGCGACAACACCGTAGGCGCAGGAAAGCGCCGGTTCTGTGCCGGTTGTGGCTGCTTCCCTCGGGGGTGACCGGCCTTGCGACGTGGTTGGTTTGACGGGTCCGGGGAGGAGTCGGGCGGACGAAGTCAGTCCACTGCCTGCGTGGTGCCGCCTCGATCGCCTGACGCAGTCAGTGGTGTTTGCGGACGAAGTCGGCGACGGTTTCGACGTAGGCTTCTGGGTTCTCCATGTGGGGGACGTGCCCCACGCCCGTCAACGTGCGCACCTCGGCGGATGGCATCGCCTGAGCGAGCTTGGTGATGACCGCTGGGAACTGGGGCGGGCTCTGGTCGCCTTGGGTCAACAGAGCCGGGCGCGAGAATGCTCCAAGCCAATCGAGGTCGAAGGCGAGTTGCTCCGGATCGTTCGTCTCATCGAGGTACGTGGGCGCGTTCTCGATCATGGTCTGCCGGGACTCGGGCGGAAACTGGGTCCACGTGCCCGGCCCCGCCACCTCCTCGGCAAACCGTTCGGCGGCGCTGGCATGATCGCCACTTGCGATCTGCTCGGCGACGTCGGCAATGGTCTGGTCATACTCTTCGAGCAGTGCAGCGGCGGCAGGGTCGTCGGCGAGCAGCGAGAACAGCGGTGGCTCGTGCACCGTGATGCCTCGGAGGAGGTCGGGGCGCTCGCCGGCCAACCGAAGCGTGATCGAGCCCCCGAAGGAGTTGCCAGCCACCCAGGCGGGGCCTAGCTCCAGCTGCTCGATCAGGGCGGCAAGGTCGGCGACATCTTCGCGGACACTTCCCTGTCCGCTCGGGGCTTCGCTCTCGCTGTGCCCGCGGCGGTCATAGGTGAGCACCCGGAACGAGTCCGCCAGCTGTGGCACCACCGGATCCCAGCTGCGGCGGGAGCCCCAGGATCCGTGCACCAGAACGAGGGGGATCTCTCCGGTCCCGCTGAGCTCGTAGGACAACCGGACGCCGTTGACCGTCCCCATGGGCATCGGGAGCTCCTCCCCGGTGAGGCTGGCCCACCATCATAGATAGAACGACGGTGCACACTAAGTTCGCACAGGTGCGCTATCTTGTCAAGAGGTCACGGCAGTGGGAGGTGCTCGATGGACGAGCCGCAACGTCGCTCTGACGGTGAGCAGACCCACCGGGTCATCCTCGAGGCGGCCATGCGGCTGGCCTCGATCGAGGGCCTGTCGAGCCTGACCATCGGGCGCCTGGCGAGTGAGATCGGGGTGAGCCGCAGCGGGGTGTTCGCCCACTTCCGCTCCAAGCAGCGCCTGCAGCAGGAGACCATCGCCGCCGC
>CAYVJT010000310.1:0-3924 GCA_964451855.1 uncultured Actinomycetota bacterium | reverse complement strand
GGTTCCCGACCGGCCGAGCGTGACCAGCAGCGGCAGACCGAACGACCGGTCGACGTCCAGGTCGCCGAGATTCGCCTGCCACCCGACCGGGCCGTCGGTTCCGTCGTCGGCAAGCGTCCACGGAGTCGGCGGCTCGGGTAGAGCCTGCTGTTCGTCGAAGAACAGCGTGACCTCGCCGTGGTCACTGACCCGCACCAGCACCGGGTGGACGTCCGGAGGGATGCTGCACAGAAGCGCGGTGAGATCCTCCAGAGGCTGGTCGGTGGCTGCGCCCGCGTCCAGCTTCGCAACCTCTTCGTCGACCTCCGGCAGCGGCGTTGGGAGGCGCATCCCTGGACCGCGCTGTTGCAGTGCTGTTCGGCGGCGCCACCGGACGGTGGCCACAACTCCAGCCGCCAGCAAGGTGATGGCCGCCACGCCGGCGGTCAAGCCTGTGGGCGCGCCGAGTGCCGTACGGGCCTCGTCGTCGTCGAGGTCGGTCGGCTCGGAAAGATCCGCGGGCACGTCAGCGTCGCGACCTTCGATGGCAGACCGCCACCCGTCAGCCGGGCTCGACGCCTCGGGAGGCGTGGTGGCAGGGAGGTCATCGCCTTCGATCGCGTCCCGCCAGCGGCTGTCGGCGGACGACCGGTCAGCATCCGGGCGGTCGGTCTCGGGATGCGGCGGGAGGTCAGCCGTCGGGGCCGTCTCGCTGGGCGGCTGTCCCGGCTGGTCGGATCCAGGAGGGCTGGCCGCTGCTCGATCGTCCCTGCCAGTGTTGGGATCCGGCGGTGGCGGGGGCACGGTGAACTGCTGTCCTGGGTAGATGAGGTCGGGATCTCCGGGAGGTAGAAGCCGGTCTGTGTTCGCGTCGATGAGCTGGCGCCAGAACGGGACGATCTCCGCGTCGGTGGGCTGGCGTCCCCAGGCTTCGGCGAGGGTGGCCTTGGCGATGCCCCAGAAGTGGTCCCCCTTCCGGACGTCCCACGTGTGTGGGTCGGCGTCGTCTTCGTCGACAACCGCCGGTGTTGACTCGTTGGCCGGAACCGGTGTGCTGTCGAGGTGGGCGGGGATGAGTAGCTGCCAGCCTGGCTCGACGAACGACGTGTTTTCGCTCACGCTGTGTCCGCCGCCGACGTCTCGGCCCACGTTGGCCGTGCGTAGGGTTGGACCGAGTGACGCGTCCCCGAGGACCTGTTCGGCGAACCCACGCCAGGAGTCTTCCTCCTCCACCGTGACCAGCCGGCCTTCGGCGATCGGCTGCGCCGTGACGGGCGTCACCTCGTGATGACTGTTCACAGGTGCTTCTGCGACGGTGATCGTCGCGAACCCCGTACCGACGGCTAGCGCGTGCTGTCCGGGGCCGGAGAGCGCGATGGCGGCCGCGACCAGCGCCTGGGCCAGGTTCCGGATCCACCTGGGCACACCAGTTGTCGAGGGGCGGTTCCGGGCGACCGCGACAACCTCGACGGTCAGCATCCCGATCAGGAGCAGCCATGCGAGCCAGGCCACGAGGGCCAGGACGTTCACCCATACCGACGAAGGGATCAGCCCAGCCTGGATCGCCTCGACGACGTTGGCCCAGTCGATCGGCCACGACGGCAACGGGTTTCCGATGATCACCCAGAGCAGCGTGGGCGGTGCCGCGAGACCGGCAGCCGCCGCGATGAGTCGCGCAGCACCGGCGGCCCGGGTTCTCACCGTCCTGGCCTCCATGCCTGCTCCCTCCGGGTACGTGTGGCTGCCGTTCGCGCCGATCGTCAGCGGACGATCACGGACTGGATCTCCTTCACGGGGAAGGTGGCGTTCTGCTCGCTCGTCTGGGTGCCCAGGGCCCCGCTGACCGGGCCGAGTCCGGGCGCGAACCCCTCCCAGGTGACGGTCCAGGTGATGGACATGGTGGCGGTGACCGAGTCAGCCACCCTCTCGTAGACGTGCACGCAGGCGCCGCGCGGCTCACCCGGGACCTGGTCGTAGTAGGAGCGGTGACGGTTGTAGGCGAGCCCGGGGCCGTCGCACTGAAACGTCCCTGATCCGTCGCCCGGGTCGATCGTCAGCGGACCGGGTGTGGCCGTGACACGAACCCAGACCGGGCCGTCGGCGTCTTCCTCGACGACCGGGTCGTAGCTCTCCGCCCACCACCAGGTCTCGGCCAGCACGATCGCACGGATGGTCCCGTCGTCGGCTGGCTGGTCGAACGTGTGTCGGATCCCGGGCAGCGGGAGGTCGACGCGCGCGTGGGCCTGTTGCAGCAGGCCGTCCAGCACGTCGCGCCAGGAGGGTCCGGTGGCCTCGCTGTCGCAGTTGAGGTAGCAGACCCACCAGTTCGCGTCGAACTCCTCGCCGGTGTCGTGGTTCGTGCATCGGAAGTGCCCGTGCCCCCAGGTGCTGCCGTCCTCCCGAGTCTCGATGTCGCGCCACCAGTAGAACGGCCCGCCGTCGACCTCTCCGGGGTTCTCGGGTTCGGTGCCGGGTGGCCAGTAGGCCTGCTCACAGGTCACGTTGCTGCCGCCGCCTCCCCCGGAGCCGCCACCGGACTCGTCGTCGTGGCCGCTGCCTGCGTCCGTTCCCGGCCCGCATGGGCGAACGATGCGGGTACCGGGTCCGTCGGGGTCGGGCTCCACGTAGGGCGTGCAGTGATCGGCTGCTGCCGGAGGTGCACCGACCACCACCGTGCCGGCCGCCACAACGGCGGCGACAAGGAGCGCCCGCATCAGGTACATCGCGGATCCTCCTTCGGCTCGGTTCCGAACTGGCCTGCGTCGCTGACCAGCCATGCGCCGTCGACGAGCTGCCAGATGCCCTCCTCGAGCTTGCCGAGTCGGCACCAGTCGCCCTCGACGCTGGTGCGGGTGGCGCGGTGCAGTTGCAGGTCTGTCTGTGGCGCGGGATCGTCGACGGGGTCGAAGCGGGGGAAGCTCCGCAGGATCGCGGCGTGGTCCTCGGTCACGAGGTCCACCAGCTCGTCGACGTCGCCACCGGTGCGCTCCCACTCCCGCCACGCGGCGGTGAACGCCTCCCAGCTCTCGGTGACGGCGTTCTC
Organism: uncultured Actinomycetota bacterium; assembly: GCA_964451855.1. Taxonomy (GTDB): domain Bacteria; phylum Actinomycetota; class Nitriliruptoria; order Nitriliruptorales; family Nitriliruptoraceae; genus CSSed11-175R1. The sequence goes on along the minus strand of CAYVJT010000310.1, from coordinate 902 downwards.
GATCGACGGTGGCACGCATTCTGCTGGGGATGCGGCGGTGATCTCGGAGACCAGCCACTGGTCGTCCACGCGCACGTAGTCGGCTTCGACTCGGAGCCAGTCGTCCGGTGGTGCGGGCGCTTCCGCGACTTCCTCGCCGGTGTCGACGTGAGTGGTGCGCACGTCCTGCGACATGCACAGGGTGGCGCGCGCCTGGTCACTGCCCGTCGTTGTCGGGGCAGACAGCGCCTCGGCGCGAACGTCGCCCCGATCGATGACGCCGCGTTCCCGCGCCTGGTTCAGGACACCGGCGATCCGCTCAGCTTCCCGCGAGCCTGGTGCAACGATCCCCTCGCCAGCCGCATCGATGTCGAGTTCGTCGGCGGGGGTCGGCGGCAGCCCGTACACCGCCTCGAATCGTGCAACCAGCACGGCGGCCGCGGTCTCCGCATCGAGCTCCACGGGGTCGGGCTCGTTGGCTTCATTCCCGTTCGACGGTGTGGGCGTCGCATCGTTGGTCGGGTCGGTGTTCTCCGTGCCGGTGCACGCCGTGAGGAGAAGCGCCGTCGCCAGGAAGGCGGCGAGTGCTCGAGTGGTGGCTGCGGCCATGCGGCTTCTCCGTGGGGCGTCTACGGGTCGCTGATCGCGCGGGCGGTGCGGGTGGAGGTGACGGTGCGCTGGTCGACTCCGACGATGGCGAGCAGCGGGAGGCTGATGGTGGTCGTGGCGGTGACGGTGATCTCGTGTCCGTTGATCGTGACCGTGCCGGTCATCCCGGCAGCGGCGATCTCGGCCTGGGCGGTCGCCTCGGCACGTGTGGCGTCGAGCGCTCCGGTGGACGGGTCGACCATGCGGGCGCCGCCACGGGCGGCGACCTGGGCAACGTCGGAGGTCTCGTTCACGGCCGCCATGACGCGGGAGCC
>CAYVJT010000309.1:0-3957 GCA_964451855.1 uncultured Actinomycetota bacterium | reverse complement strand
AGCGTCGGGATCGACATGATCCCGTACTCGCGGGCGGTGTTCGGGTTCTCGTCGACGTTGAGCTTCAGGACCTTGAGGGCGTCGCCGTGCTCGGCGGCGATCTCGTCGACGATCGGGCTGACCATCCGACAGGGACCGCACCACTCGGCCCAGAAGTCGATGAGCACGGGCTTGTCGGACTCCAGGACCTCGGAGGTCCAGGCAGCGTCGGTGACCGGGGTAGCACCCATGGGGATCTCCTCGAGGGGTGGGGTTCGGGTGAGCGAAGGGGGTCGGTGGGGCAACGAGAGAGCCGAGGGTAGGGCCATCCGTTGGGCAGGGTCGGGCGTGGTCCGGTTCCGCGGAAGGAGCGGCTACTCGGCGCCGCCGGCGGCCAGCCAGCGCTCCGCGTCGATCGCGGCCTTGCATCCGGTTGCGGCGGCGGTGACGGCCTGTCGGTAGGTGTGGTCCATCACGTCGCCACTGGCGAAGACGCCGGGAACGTTGGTGGCGGTCGACGGTTCCTCGACGATGAGGTAGCCGTCATCGTCGGTGTCGAGGGTGCCGTCGAACAGCCACGTGTTGGGGATGTGCCCGATCGCGAGGAACAGCCCGTCGGCGGGCAGGTCGCTGACCTCGCCGGTCTGGGTGTCCTTGAGGGTCAGCGAGCTGAGCTGGCCGTCGGTGCCGTTGACCTCGATCGGGATCGCGTTCCACACGAACTCGATCTTGTCGTTGGCGAAGGCACGGTCCTGCATGATCTGCGAGGCGCGCAGCTCGTCACGCCGGTGGACCACGGTGACCTTGGAGGCGAACTTCGTCAGGAAGGTCGCCTCCTCCATCGCTGAGTCGCCACCACCGACGACCACGACGTGCTTGTCACGGAAGAAGAAGCCGTCGCAGGTCGCGCAGGCGGAGACGCCGGCACCCCACAGCTCGTCCTCGCCGGGGATCTCCAGGCGCCGTGGCTTCGCGCCCGTCGCCACGATCAGCGCGTTGGCCCGGATCGACTCGCCCGAGGCGGTCTCCAGGGTGTAGGGGCGCTGGTCGAGGTTGACCTTGACCACGTCCTCGGTCACGAACCGGGTGCCGAACCGTTCGGCCTGCGCGCGCATCTGCAGGATCAGCTCGGGGCCCATGATCCCGTCGGCGAAGCCGGGGTAGTTCTCCACGTCGGTGGTCAGGGTCAGCTGTCCGCCGGTGGGGCCACCCTCGACCATGCCCTCGACGAGCAGTGGCTCGAGGTTGGCGCGGGCCGCGTAGATGGCGGCGGTGAGTCCGGCAGGGCCGGACCCGATGATCACGACCTGGTGGGTGGTGTCGGTGGAGGTCATCACGTCCTCAGCAAGGCGGGGGGAGGTGCCGGATCGGGGCCGGCGAGAGGCGCACGGTCGCGACGCCGCAGCGTCCGCGTGTCGTTCGTCACGTAGCCTAACCACGGTTCGCGTCGAGGTATTCCCGGCGCGGGAGGACGCCCAGGTGACCGATGACGTGACCGACGACGCGGGGTGCTCATGCGCAGGCGGCGTCCCCGATCCTGGAGCGCGCGCCGTCGGTCGCGCGATCGATGAGGTCGATGACCGCGGCCCGTTCCGCCCGGAGGCGGTCCAGTTCGCCGCGGCGTTCGATCAGCGCGATCCAGCCGCGCCAGGTGCGGTGGACGGTCACCGCCTGCTCGAGGGCACGGACCGCGATCAGCCCCGATGTCGGCGCGACGACGAGCACCAGGACGGTGATCCACCAGGCGTCCCACGGCAGCAACCACGCGGCCAGCACCCAGGTCGCCGGGAACAGCGCGACGCCGGTGAGCAGCCGGACGCTCGCGCGGATCGCCGGGTTGGCGACCATCCGGCCGGCCCAGTGCACCGCCCAGTAGGGCAGCACGTTGACCACCGCACCGACCGCGGCGATGGGGGCGATGAGCAGCAGGCGCAGCGCCGTGCTCATCAGCAGCCACGCGAGGCGACGCAGGCGGTAGTCGGCGACGAGGTAGGCGTCGTCGAGTCCGGCGAGCGAGAGCCCGAGGTGGTAGCGGCTGACCGCGTCGATCACCCGCTCCCGGTCCGGGGTCGGCGCCTCGGCGAGGTGTCGGGCGAGCTGTTCGCGCTGGGACAGCGGCACCTGCCCGGGCGACAGCCGGTCGGGTTCCCGCAACGCGATCTCGGCGGCGAGCCCGAGGACCGCGCCCTCGCGCTCGTCGGCATAGGCCGGCGCGACGGCACGCAGACGGTGTTCGATCTCGGACGTGAGGCGTCGGACCGTGGCCGTGTCGTCGGGACCGGCGGCCACACCGTCGAGGTCCTCGAGCGCCGCGTCCAGGTCCATCGGTTCGCCGATGCGCACGAGCGCGCGGGACCGCAGCGCCACCTTGTCCTCGTACACGAGGCCGATCGGGAGGACGAAGAGCCCCGCCGCGCCGGCCTCCCGGGCGCCGAGGGCGATGCGGGCGGCCCCGGTGCGCACCGGCTGGGGCCGGGGCACCGGTGAGAGCCGCCCCTCCGGGAACAGCGCGACGGCGTTGCCGCGCGCGAGCTGCTGGTGGCACAGCTCGAAGGTCGCGCGGTTGCTCCCCGGGCGGGCGCGTTCGTCGCTCGAGCGATGGATCGGCACCATCCCCGCGACCGACAGGAAGGGTCGTGCCCACACCGGACGCCACAGCGCGGCTGTGGCGACGAACCGTGGGAGCCGCCCCAGCGCGTGCATCACCAGCACCGCGTCGAGCAGGGCGTTGAAGTGGTTCGCGACCACCAGCACGGGCCGATCGCGTCGGAGATGCTCGTGGCCGTGCACCTCGAGGTCACGGTAGAAGCCCCGCAGGGCGAGCCAGGCCAACCCCGACAGCATCCGATCGATCAGCGCCCGCATCCTCCGAAGGTAGGCCGCTCGACGCCTGGGCGCTGTGGCACCGGCGAGCCCGAGCCCACCGTTCAGCGCTGGACGAAGTGGCGGACCTCGCAGCCGTCACGGCTGAGGATCCACAGCTCCCGTCGCTCGAACCTGCCGGTCCCCGGATCCTCGTCGACCAGGCCGAGTGCCACGACCTCCTCGCCGTCGCGGGTCGCGAGCTCCGCGTACACGGGGATCGCGTTCGGGCTGTCCTCTAGCAGGATGCCGAGGCAGCGGGAGACGTCGGCGAGCTGCGCGTCGGTGACGGGTCCGCTCGTACGCAGGAAGGGATGGGCGGTGTCCAACCCGGCGGCTGGTACCTCGTCGTCGGCCTCCTCGAGGGAGTCGGGTTCGTCCGCGAGGATCTCCGGGGCGTCGGCTCGTAGGGCGAACACGTCGAGGTAGGACGGACGCATCCCCGCGGCGGTGTCGGGGTCGAGGCCCGCGAACGCGAGCGCGAGCGCCTCACCGTCCTCGACGAGCCTGTCGGCCGCGGCGTCGTCGAGCTCACGGTCCCGGGCGACGACGAGGGGGCCGTCTGCCGCCTCAGCCGGGGACTCGGCACGCTCGGCCGTCGGGGCGTCGTCCGCGTCCAAGGGCTGGATCGCGCCGTCCTCGGTGGCGAGCTCGTCCTCGGATGGGATGCCGAACCCGCCGCTGATCGCGATGCCGACGCCCGCGACCACCACGAGCGCGGCCGCGGCACCCGAGGTGGCGATGACCCAGCGGGGTGGCGCCCGTCGCGCCCGTCGAACCGCGAGCTCGTCCGTGGTCGACGAAGGTGCGGTGCCGGCCGCTGCCGGCGTCTCCGCGGCGAAGATCGCGTCGAGCTCGCGCTCGAGCCGCGCGTCGGTGCGTCGTTCGAACCCCTCCGAGGGCGCGGGGCTCTCGAGCTCCGCGAGCGAGGCGTCGGCGCGTTGGAGCGCCTCGAGCTGTCGGCGCAGCGCGGGGTCGCGGGCGAGCTGCGCCTCGAGGGCGGCACGCTCGTCCGCGGCAAGCTCACCGGCCAGGTAGTCGGCCAGTCGCTCGGCGTGGTCCACGCGGGGCTCCGGTGTGATCTGGGTGGGCGAGGGGGAGACCGGGTCGGTGGGC
>CAYVJT010000308.1:0-3993 GCA_964451855.1 uncultured Actinomycetota bacterium | reverse complement strand
GCGTCGCGGATGGACCGGGCGTCGCGCACACGGCCGCGCCGCTGCGCGCGACGACCCACGACGACCCGAGGCAGGGAGGTGGCATGGGCTTCGCATCGCAGCGCCCGGCACCCGCAGGGTCGCCGGAGCCGCGTGAGCTGCGTTGCCGCGTCGCGCGGACCGTCCGCGAGTTGCGGCTGCGCTCGGGTCGGAGCCTGGCCGACGTGGCGTCGGCCGCCGGGATCGGCAAGTCCACACTGCACGCGATCGAGTCGGAGGACGCCAACCCCGGGATCGAGACGCTGTGGGCGCTCGCACGTGCGCTGGAGGTGCCGTTCGGCAGCCTGCTGGAGCCTCCGACACCGTCCGTGCGTGTCGTGCGGGCGGGGGAGGGGCCCCGGGTCGACAGCGAGGACGGGTCGATGCAAGCACGGCTGCTCGCGACGACGGCCCACGGCAGCCGCACGGAGGTCTACGCCCTGACCCTCGACCCCACCCAGGCTCGGGATGCCGACCCGCACACACCGGGGACCACCGAGCACGTGCTGGTGGTCACGGGCCGGGTCAGCGTCGGCCCCGTCGACCGACCGGTCGAGCTCGCGCCGGGTGACCTCGCCAGCTTCCCCGGCGACGTGGCGCACCGCTACGAGGCGCTCGAGCCGGGCTCCGAGACCCTCCTCATCATCGAGTACGCGTAGCCCGCGGGGGAGCGGCCGGTACCGTCTCCTCCCTCGCGCCCGGGCCCGTCGTGGCCGATCAGCGGCCAGCGCACGAGCGCGACGGGCCGCCCCTCCGTATCCCGTCACCCCCACCCCTCGCACCGCATCCCGTCGGAGTTCGTCGTGTCATCTCCCCCCGCCGTCCTCGTCGAAGACGTCCGCAAGAGCTTCGGCGACACCGAGGCCCTCACGGGGGTCGACCTCGAGGTGCATGAGGGGGAGGTGCTGGGCCTGCTCGGACCGAACGGTGCGGGCAAGACGACGCTGGTGCGGGTGCTCGCGACGCTGCTCACCCCCGACAGCGGACGCGCGCGCATCCTCGGCCACGATGTCGTACGCGAAGCCGCGCAGGTCCGCCGCATGATCGGGTTGACCGGACAGTACGCCGCGGTGGACGAGTTGCTGACCGGGCGCGAGAACCTGCGCATGTTCGGCGAGCTGTTCCACCTCCCGGGACGCGAGGCCAGCCGCCGCGCCAACGAGCTGCTCGAGCGCTTCGAGCTGTCCTTCGCCGCCAACCGTCCGGCGCGGACCTACTCGGGAGGGATGCGTCGCCGGCTCGACCTCGCCTCGAGCCTGCTCGTGCGCCCGGAGCTGCTGTTCCTCGATGAGCCCACCACCGGCCTCGACCCTCGGTCACGCAACGCCATCTGGGAGATCACGCGCGAGCTCGTGGACGAGGGCATGACCTTGCTCCTGACCACCCAGTACCTCGAGGAGGCCGACCAGCTCGCCGACCGCATCGCGGTGATCGACCACGGGCACATCATCGCCAAGGGGACCGGTGACGAGCTCAAGGATCAGGTCGGGGGACAGGTGGTGGACGTCGTGCTCGCCGAACCCGGCGACCGGGAGCGTGCGCTCGAGGTGCTGCCGGATGCCGAGGCAGCGTCAGGCGGACGGATGATCCGGGTCGCCGTCACCGATGGAGATCCGCTGGAGGTGGTGGGCCGCGTCGCCGACACCCTGCGGACCTCGCAGATCGCCGTACGTGACCTCGGGCTGCGCCGTCCCACGCTGGACGACGTGTTCCTCGAGCTCACGGGGGAGCTTGCCGCCACGTCACCCGACGATGCCGACGACGAGGTCCAGGAGGTCGTCGCATGACCACGCCGATCCTGAGCACCTCGGCGACGGCGCTGCACCCCGCGGCGCCCTCCGGCATCGCCTCGCGCCTGTACTGGCAGGGCCGGGACACCTGGACGGTGACCAAGCGCAACCTGCGCCACTTCATCCGCCAGCCCCGTCTGCTGGTGTTCTCCACGATCCAGCCGATGATGTTCGTCGTGCTCTTCTCCTTCGTCTTCGGTGGCGTGGCCGGTGCGGCCCTGCCGGCGGACATCAGCTACATCGACTTCCTGCTGCCCGGCATCTTCGTGCACTCCGCCGCGTTCCGGTCCACCCAGACGGCGGTCGGTCTGGCCGAGGACCTCGAACGCGGGGTCGTCGACCGGTTCCGGTCGATGCCGATGTCGCGCGTCGCGGTGCTCGCAGGACGGACGCTCGCGGACCTCGTCCGGTCGCTCGTGGTGATCCTGCTCATGATCGGGGTGGCCTACCTCATCGGCTTCCGTTTCACCCAGGGGGTGCTCTCGGCGACCGGTGCCGTCCTGATCGTCGGGCTGTTCGGTCTGATGTTCAGCTGGCTGTTCATCTGCCTCGCGCTGTACGTCCCGGGGGCGGAAGCGGCGCAGACCGCCGGCTTCGTGTTCGTCTTCCCGGTCGTCTTCGCCAGCTCCATCTTCGTGCCCCTGGAGACGATGCCGGAGTGGTTGCGGGCGTTCGCATCGCAGAGCCCGCTGACCCACGCGGCCGACGCGGCACGGGCCCTGTCGATCGGCGGTGAGGTCCTGCGTCCGAGCGTGCTCACCTTCGTCTGGTGCGTCGGGCTCATGGCGGTCGTGATCCCGATCTGCGTGCGGCGCTTCCGCTCGATGACGTGATGGGACGGGGCGTCGAGCGGTTCAGACGGGGAGGCGCCACGGCGCTGGGCGAGCGACGTGCGCGTCCCGGCCCCGGACGGGTCGTCACCACGGCGGCGCTCGCCCTCATCTGTGCGGTGCTGCCGATGTTCCTGCTCGGTGCGCTGGCCCCACGCCTCATCGCCGACCTCGGCATCGACGAGGTCGCGATCGGCGCGCTGGTCGCGGTCTTCTTCCTCTCTGGCGCGGTGTGGTCGCTGCCGGGCGGGTACGTCACCGACCGCATCGGCTCGACGGCTGCGCTGCGCCTGGGAGCGACGGTGTCGGCCGTCCTCGCCGTGGCCGTCGCCACGCTCGGGCACGAGCTGTGGATCCTCGTCGTGCTCTTCGTCTTCGCCGGTGCGGCCGTCCCGCTGGCGGACACCGGTGGCGCACGGGCGATCTCGACCGGGGTGGCGCTGCGGCGGCAGGGCCTCGCCTTCGGCGGGAAGGAGGCCAGCATCCCCGTGGCCTCCATGCTGGCCGGCCTGACCGTCCCGATCCTCGGTGCCCAGCTCGGCTGGCGGCCGGCCTACGTCGTCGCGGCGGTGCTGGCGGCGGCGGTGATCCTCGCGGTCCCGGCCGGGCTCGATCGTCCAGGCCCCGGGATGCCGACCCCACCCGAGGAGCGGGATGATCCGCCGCCGGTCGCGCCGTCGGCACCGGCCGTCGCGGTCGACCGACCAGCGGACGACGAGGTGGCAGCGGTCGACACCGAGCCGCTGCCTGACGCGGTCGCGACACGGCGCGCGCTCGTGCTGCTGGCCGCCGGCTCGGGCCTGGCCGGTGCGGCCGGCAACTCCGCACCCACGTTCCTGGTGTCGTCCTCGGTCGCCACCGGCGTCAGCGAGGCCTCAGCCGGGATCCTGCTCGCGATCGCCAGCGTCGCGGGGATCGCATCACGCATCGTCGCCGGGCTGGTGGCCGACCGCCGTGGTGGCAGCGAACGCCGCATCATGGCGGGGCTGATGGGCACCGGGGCGCTCGGGATGGCGATCCTGGCCTTCGGTGGCCCGGCACTGACGCTGGTGGGTGCCGTGCTGGCCTTCGGCGGCGGCTGGGGCTGGACCGGCTTGGCGTTCTTCGCCGCGGTGCGGCTGCTACCGCACCGTCCGGCTCGCGCTGCGGGCGCGATCCTCGCGGGCCTCGCATCCGGTGGCGCCCTGGGCCCGTTGACCTTCGGTGCGCTGGCGGCGGGACCTGGCTACCTCACGGCGTGGGCCGTCGGCGCGGGGGCGATGCTCGTCGCCGGCACGTTGACCGCCTTCGCGGACCGCACCGTGGACCGCAGCACCACCGCCTCGCCCGATCCCCGCTAGGCCTGAGCTCCGCTG
>CAYVJT010000307.1:0-4048 GCA_964451855.1 uncultured Actinomycetota bacterium | reverse complement strand
GCAGCCTGAGGTACGGCTCGCCGCTGATGAACATCACCGCGGACGCGACGATCCCACGGGCGCTGTCGACCTTCGGCTACGACGACGAGGGCACCCCCGCCCAGCGGGTGCCGATCGTCGACGAGGGCACCTGGGTCGGGGTCCTGTCCGGGCGCGACTCGGCGCACCTGGCCGGGCTTGAGCCGGGTGGGATGGTGCGCGCCGACGGGTTCGCCCGGATGCCGATGGTGCGCATGACCAACGTCGGGCTGCTCCCGGGCGACTCGTCCCTGGAGGAGATGATCAGCGAGACCGAGCACGGCGTCGTGATGGAGACCAACCGCTCCTGGTCGATCGACGACCGCCGCCTCAACTTCCAGTTCGGCTGCGAGATCGGGTGGGAGGTCAAGGCCGGCAAGAAGGTCCGGATGGTCAAGAACCCGACCTACACCGGCATCACGCCGACGTTCTGGGGCTCGATGGACATGCTCGCCGGGGAGGCCGAGTGGACCCCGTGGGGCCTCCCCAACTGCGGTAAGGGCCAACCGATGCAGATCGGGCACACGGGGCACCCGGCGTCACCGGCCCGGTTCCACGACGTGCGCGTGGGGGTGAAGGCATGACGGCAGGCCAGGAGAAGACCGCACCGCTGGAGGAGCTGGCGGACCGGGTCGTCGCGCTCGTCGACGCCTACGACGGCGACGGTGCACGGATCGAGGCCAACGTCCGGGTCACCCGGTCGCGTCACGGTCTCACCCGCTTCGCGAACTCCTTCATCCACCAGCACGTGGGTGAGGACACGATCACCGTCACCCTGGACGCCGCGGTCGACGACCGTTCCGCGAGCGCGTCCACCACAGCCGTGGACGACGCTGCGCTGCGCGATCTCGTCGAGCGCACGTTGGCGTCTGCGGCCCTGCAACCCGTCGACCCGTACTGGCCCGGTGCGGCGGAGCGTCAGGAGGTGCCGGGCAGCGGCCACGTGGACGACGCGACGGCGGAGAGCGACCCGGCGGCTCGCGCCGCCGGCGTCAAGGCCTTCGTCGATGCGGGACCGGAGCTGCGTGCGGCGGGCTTCCTCGACACGGAGACCGAGTGGGTGGCCTTCGCGTCGACCGCCGGGCAGCGGGCGGTGGGCGGGGCCTCACGCGCGACGATCGACGGCATCCACCAGACCCAGCGGTCGGCTGGTGGGGCGCACCAGACGAGCTCACGCATCGGCGACCTCGACGCGGGCGCTGCGGGTGCCCTGGCTGCCGATCGAGCCCGCCGCTCGGCCGACTTCGTCGATGTCGAGCCTGGGCCCCTCGAGGTGGTGCTGAGCCCGGAGGCGGTCGCCACCGTCGTGGTGTTCCTCTCCGCCTACGGCTTCAACGCCAAGGCACACATCGAGGGTGCCTCGTTCGCGGAGCTGGGTGAGGCGCAGTTCGACCCGGCGATCACCCTGCTGGAGGACCCCGAGGACCCCCGTGCGATCGGGCTGCCCTTCGACGTCGAGGGCACCCCACGCCGCCGCTACACCCTGGTCGACGCGGGCGTCACCAGCGCCCTGGCCTACGACAAGCGCACCGCCAAGCGGGCCGGGTCCGGAGCGACGACCACCGCCAACGCGATCCCCGGTGGTGCGTCCATGGGCTCGATCCCCTACAACCCGCGGCTCGTCGCGGGGGACACGGCGCCGGAGGACCTGGTGGCCGGGATCGAACGGGGGCTCCTGGTCACCCAGTTCCACTACTGCCGCGTCCTCGAGCCCAAGAGCCTGGTCGTCACCGGCCTGACCCGCAACGGCACGTTCCTGATCGAGGACGGCGAGGTGGCCGGCGCGGTCGGCAACATGCGGTTCACGCAGTCGTTCGTGCACGCGCTCGGCCCCGGCAACGTCCTGGCGGTCGGCGACGACGACCGGCACGCCAACGGTGAGTTCGGCCCGGGCATGATCATCGTCCCCAGCCTGCGTCTGGCGAGCTGGAACTTCACCGGCGGCGCCAAGGGCTGAGCCGCCAGCCCGACCGCCGAACCTCACGGCTCGACGAGCAGCCGTCCGACGCCGTGGCGCGTCGCGACCCACAGATCGCCGTGCTCGTCCTCCGCGGCGGCCCACGTCGGAGCCGCCCGCGACGGCACGACGTGGTGGGTCCAACGCCCGTCGCGGTAGCGGGACGGTCCGCGGTCGTCGACGGCCCAGACGCCGCCGCGCTCGTCCACGGACAGTCCCCCGATCGTGCCGACGAACCCGTCGTCCTCGGCGAAGGTGACCACCGTCGCAGCGTCCGGGTCCAGGGCGATGACCGCCGCGTCGTGGGTGGCCGGGTCGTAGGTCGCCGCCCACACGGTCGCGTCGGCCACCGCGACCGAGGTGATGCGGAGCCGATCGAGTCCCGCCTCGTGGCCGGGCTGCTGCCACCCGTCGGCCCCGTCCAGGACGGCGAGGCCCGCGTCGGTCCCGGCCCAGACCCGGTCGTCGTCGGCAGGGGCGACGGCCACCACCTCGTCGGACGGGAGCCCGTCGGCGGTGGTGTGCTGGGTCCAGGTCCCGTCGTCGCGGTGCCACAGCCCGTCGTCGGTGGCGGCCCACAGCGCGCCCGACTCCGGGGCGAGGTGGTGGACGACGGCGTCAGCCGGCCCCTCCGGCCCGACCGGCGACCAGGCCGTGCCGTCGAAGCGCGCGATCCCGTCGTCCGTGCCGGCCCAGACCTGCGCGTCGTCGGTCCTCGCGAGGGTGCGGACCTGCGCGCTCGGCAGACCGTCGCCGATGTCGTACGAGCGCCAGGTGTCGCGGTCACGACCCTGCGCGTCGCTCTCGTGCCGCCACACGCCGGCGTCGAAGGTGCCGATCCAGACGGTGTCGCCATCGATGAGCACGGTGCGGGCATCGACCGCGGCGGGCAGCCCGGCCGAGAGCCGGTCGATCCGCCACACGTCCGCGACCCCACGGTCGGCGTCCGGAGGGTGGACGTCCGCATCGGCCTGTGCGATGCCGGAGCGGCCGAGCCCGGCCCACAGCCCTCCGTCGTCATCGCTGGTGAGCGCCGTGACCGGCTCCTTCGGCGCTACCTCGTCGTCGGGTGAGCCGGGGAGCCCGTCGGAGGCGTCGAGCCACGTGCCGTCAGCGAAGCGCCACACGCCTCGGGCCGAGGTCGCCACCCACAGCCCGTCGTCGGCGGGGAGCAGCGCGGTCACCTCAGGGAGCGGGACCCCGGCCGTGTCCTCGAGCCCGATGCGGTGCCAGCGGTCTCCATCGAAACGGGACACGCCCCGGCGGGTGCCGACCCACACCTCGTCCTCCCCAGCCGCAGGGCTGACGGCGAAGGGCTGGTCGTAGCGATCGTGCAGCGGGCCGGAGTCGGTGTGCCCGTCGTGCTCGACCCACGCGTCGCCCTCCAAGGCGCGGACGACCCCGCGGCCCTGTCGCTGCGCGACGGTCCAGACGGTGCCGTCGGCGGTGATCGCGAGGTCCCACGCACCGTCGTCGTGGCGGGTCCAGCCCCGCCCGTCGTAGGTCGTCACACCGGCCGTGCCCGCTGCCCACAGCGCACCGTCGGGAGCGATGTCCAACGCCCGCACCTGCTCATCGGCCAGCGCATCCTCGCGGTCGTGGAGGTGCCAGGCATCGCCGTCATGGGCCGCGATCCCGTCGCTGGTGCCGATCCAGACGTCGCCGTCGTCGGCGACCTCGATCGCGTGGACGTCCTGGTGGGGCAGCCCGTCCTCGACCGTGTGCATCTCCCAGCCGTCCGCCCGGCGCTGCGCCACACCGGCGGCGGTGGCAGCCCACAACTGCCCGTCGGGGCCAACCGCGACGTCGCGGACCCGGTCCCGATCGGCGTAGCCGAGCCACCGTCCCTCGTCGCCGGCCCGTATCTCGTCGTAGGTGGGCTCGTCGTCCCCACCGATATCGGCCGCGAGAGCGAGCGCCGTGCCGATCGCGGCCATGATCACGACCACGATCGCGACCGCGACGACCCAGGGTCGCCTCGCGGTCGTGCGCGCGAGCCTTCGAGGAGCAGCGAGGTGCTCCGTGGGCATCGGTCCTCCGTTGCCGACGGCGTTCCCCTGTAGGACGTACCAC
>CAYVJT010000306.1:2199-4074 GCA_964451855.1 uncultured Actinomycetota bacterium | reverse complement strand
CATCGAGGTCGATCTTGCGGAACAGTGGACTCGGCTGGCCGAGCTGGGTTCCCGCCGGCACCTCCTCGCGCTGCCAACCCCGCCCGTTGAGCTCACCGTCACCACCGACCCAGGTGTCCAGCGTCGCCGATGCGGTGGGCACGAAGGGCGCGAACGCGAGCTTGAGCCCGTTGATCGCCTGCAGGGCCGTCCACAACGTGGTCGCCGTGCGATCGCGATCGGTCTTGGCCGTCTTCCACGGCTCGAGCGCGTTGAGGTACGCGTTGGTCTCCTGCGCGCCGTGCAGCGCACGCTTGAGGGCCTGGCGCAGCTCGACCTGCTCCAGCAGCCCCTGCTCCTCGACCAGCACCCGGTCGATCGTCGCGAGGAGCGCCTGATCGCGCTCCTCGAGCTCGGCGGGGGTCGGTACGAAGCCGTCGAAATTCTTCCGGGTCATCGCCAACACCCGGTTGACGAGGTTGCCCCAGGCCGCGACCAGCTCGTCGTTGATCCGCCGGACCAACTCGTCCTCGGCGAGGTCGGTGTCGGCGTACTCCGGCAGGATCGTCGACAGCGCGTACCGCAGTTCGTCCACCGGGTAGACGTCGAGGTAGTCCAGCAGGGACTTGCCCACACCACGGGACTTCGACGCCTTGTCGCCACGGAAGGTGACGTACTGGTTAGCCGGCACGTTGGTCGGCAGGTTGAGCGGACGGTCCGACCCGGCCGAGTACCCGATGAGGTAGCTCGGCCAGAACACCGCGTGGAAGGGGACGTTGTCCTTGCCGATGAAGTAGTAGCCCTCCGCGGACGGATCCTCCCACCACGGCCGCCACGCGTCCGGATCGCCCTGCCGTTGCGCCCACTCCTTGGACGCCGACAGGTAGCCGGTCACGGCCTCGAACCACACGTAGATGCGCTTCTGTGACGCTTCGGTCGAGATGTCGAGCTCAGGCGGGATCGGCACCCCCCATGCGAGGTCCCGCGTGATCGCCGTCTCGAGCAGGCCTTCGCGGACGAAGCCCTTCGCCCAGTTGATGACGTGCGAGCGCCAGCCCTCGCGGGACTCGAGCCACGCCAGCAGCTCGTCACGGAGCCGAGGGAGCAGCAGGAAGTAGTGCTCGGTCTCACGCGGCTCCGGCGTCACGCCGGTCAGCTTGGACCTGGGCCCGATCAGATCGACGGGATCGAGCGTCTTGCCGCACGACTCGCACTGATCGCCACGGGCATGCTCGTAGCCGCAGCTCGGGCACGTCCCTTCGACGTAGCGATCGGGTAGGAACCGGCCCGCCTGCGGGTCGAAGAACTGCTCGGTCTTGCGGGTCTCGATGTAGCCGTTCGCGTGCAGCGTGCGGAACAGGTCCCACACCACCTCGCGGTGGTTGTCGGTCATCGTCGTGGTGAACAGGTCGAAGGTGATACCCAGTCGGTCCCACTGCTCGTGGAAGCGCGGGTTGTAGCGCTCGACGATCTCGGAGGGCTCCACACCCTCCTGGTCGGCCAGGACCGTGATCGGCGTGCCGTGGGCGTCGGTGCCCGAGACCATCAGCACACGGTTGCCCGCGATGCGGTGGTAGCGGGCGAAGATGTCCGCAGGCAGGTAGCAGCCCGCGATGTGGCCCAGGTGGGACAACCCGTTGGCGTAGGGCCACGCCACCGCGACGAGGATGTGACGGTCGGTCGGATGTTCGCTCATACCACGAGCCTACCGAGGCAGTCTCGCGACCCCGATCGTCAGCCCGCCCCGGAGCCCAGCCACGTGAACGGGACCCATGGCAGGTTGCGCACCACCCAGAAGACCATGAACGCCGTCGCGATCGTGTAGCCCGCCCTCGCCGACAGCACGAGCGGACGGGTTCGCCACCCGAGACGGAAGGCCAGCCAGGCTGCCCAGGC
>CAYVJT010000306.1:0-2099 GCA_964451855.1 uncultured Actinomycetota bacterium | reverse complement strand
CCGAACATCCCGAGCCACGACAGCAGGCCGATACCGCCACCGATCAGGGTGAAGGTCTTGGCCTGCTTGGCCTTCTGCTGGGCGACCGCGTAGTTGCGGTTGCTGATCTCGGTCTGTGCCTGGGAGGAGAACACGATCCCGACGATCCCGAGGGGCAGGCAGCACAGCACCGTCACGACGATCGACTGCCACAGCCAGGTATCGATGTTCGGAGCGGTGCCGGACGCGCCCGCCGGCCCCGTCGTCCCGGCGGCCGCGAACCCGCCGCCTCCGGGTGAGTACCCACCTCCGGAGGTGGTGGGGTGCGGCGGGGGTCCCCCGGACGGTGCGGCCCCGCCGTCGGATGCGTCCAGCGGCTCCGAGAAGTCCGTCCACGCGAGCCCGTCCCACCACCGACGGTTCCCGGGACGATCCGGGTCCGGGTACCACCCTGGCGGTGGACCGCCCTGCCCCGTTCCGTATCCTGCCATCTCGCCCCTCCCTGGTCAGTTCCGGTGCACGCTATCCGACCCGGCTCGACGGCCACGGGCACCATCACCCCTGACGGCCCGGCGAACGCCACGACGCGAGCACCCGACGCCACCTCGAGGAGATCCGATCCGTGTCACCACCCGAGCGTCGAACCCACCCCGCACCGGCGCTCTCCGGGCCGGATGGGCGCTTCCTCGACGTCGACGGAGTGGCGGTGCACCACCGTGTCTCCGGTCCGCCCGATGCCCCGGCGGTCGTGCTCTTCCACCACTTCTACGGCAGTGTCGCTGCCTGGCGCCACGTCCAGGACGACCTCGCCCGGGACCATCGTGTGATCTCCTTCGACCGCGTCGGTTTCGGGCTCACACAACGCCCCCCGAGGTCGCGGTGGAACGGGGACAACCCCTACACCCGGGAGATGTCCACGCGCATCGCCCTGCACCTTCTCGAAGACAACGACATCGAGGAGGCCGCGCTGGTCGGCGCATCGGCGGGCGGGACCGTCGCGCTCGAGACGTACGCGCGCGCCCCAAGGCGCGTCCGTGGTCTGACCCTCGTCAGCCCGGCCATCACCGGTGACGTGGGCGCACCCGCTCTCCTACGGCCCCTGTTGCGCACGTGGCCGCTGCGGGTCATCGGGCCGCAGGTCGTCCGGCGCGTCGCGGGTCAGGTCACCCGTGAACGCATCGCCCGGTCGTGGCACGACCCACGGCGCGCGACCGACGACGACGTCGAGGCGTACGCCCGTCCGATGCGCGTCGAGGGCTGGGACCGTGGGTTCTTCGAGGTGATGACCGCGGAGCCACCGCCCGACCTGCGCACGCTGCTGCGTCGGATCGACGTCCCCACGCTGGTCGTGGCGGGGGCGTCGGACCCGGTGATCGGCCCCGGCTGGAACCGGCGTACCGCTGACGCGATCCCCGGTGCCCGGTTCCACCTGCTCCCGGACGTCGGTCACACCCCACACGAGGAACGTCCTGACCTGCTGCTACCGGTCCTGCGGAGGTTCCTCGCCGAGTTCGACGGCACGTAGCTTCCCGGTGTCGGCGAGGGCATCGGGGAGGTAGCCAACGAGGTCGTCGTCCTCGTCCTCTGCGGCGGTGACGACCCGCTCCTCGGGCAGGCGGCGCAGGACGTGATCGACGTAGTGCTGCGCGGCGTCGAACAGGTCGAGGTCGGCGCCCTCCTCGGTCGAGAGCCGGTACCAGTGCTCGAGCACCTCATGGAAGATCTCGGCCGGCTCGCGACGTCCACGGAGCTCGTCGGGGACCGTCGCCACGGTCGGCTCGAAGGACCGCTCGAGCCAACGGTGGGCGATGACCGAATCGGGGAGGGAGCCACCCTGCTCCTGCTGCAGCCACGCACCGAAGTTGTGCATGTCGTTGAGCAGCCGGCGCGCCTGGTTGTCCTGCGCTTCCAACCCCGTCCGCTCACGCAGGATGCGGCTGTACCGGCCTGGTTCGAGCACGCAGGTCTTGAGCTTCATGCGCGTCACGCCCGGCTCGTCCTGAACCAGCTCCAGCTCGTCCACGTCGTAGCCGAGGTCGTTGATGCGCCGCAGTCGATCGTGCATCCGGTAGCGCTCGTCCGCACCGAACACCTCGTCGGTGGTCAGCTCCGCCCACAGC
>CAYVJT010000305.1:0-4109 GCA_964451855.1 uncultured Actinomycetota bacterium | reverse complement strand
ATCAGGCGCGCGAGAGGTACTCACCCGAGCGGGTGTCGACCTTGACCTTCTCGCCCGGTTCGATGAACAACGGGACCTGGATCACCTTGCCGGTCTCCAGCGTCGCGGGCTTGGTCGCCGAGGTCGCGGTGTTGCCCGCGAAACCGGGGTCGGTCTGCTCGACCTCCAGCACCTTGGAGGCGGGCAGCTCCACACCGACGATGCGGCCGTCGTAGACCTGGATCTGCAGCTCGTCGCCCTCGACCAGGAAGTCGGCCGCGTCGCCGATCGCCTCGGCGGAGGCGATGCGCTGCTCGAAGGACTCTGCGTCCATCAGGATGAAGTCACTGCCCTCACGGAAGAGGAACTGCACGGTGGAGCGCTCGACGATCGCCTGCTCGACCTCCTCCCCGGCGCGGAAGGTCTTGTCGACCACCTTGCCGGTCTCGAACTCCTTGAGCTTGGTGCGCACCACCGCGCCGCCCTTGCCGGGCTTGTGGTGGTTCCACTCGACGACCTGCTGGAGCTTGCCGTCGATCAGGAGGGTCATGCCGTTCTTGAGGTTGTTGGTCGAGACCACGAGGTTGCTCCGTGGGTTGGAAGGTTCGCGGCAGCGTCAGAGGATGCGCAACTCACGGGGGGCGTCGGTCAGGGCGCGCGCCGGGCCGCTCGGGACGATGACGAGGCTGTCCTCGATACGGACGCCGCCGATCCCGGGGACGTACACGCCGGGCTCGACGGTCAGCGTCGTGCCGACCGGCAGGGTAGCAGTGGCGTCCCTGGCCACCGATGGGGCCTCGTGGATCTCCAGGCCGACCCCGTGCCCGGTGCCGTGCAGGAACCGTTCGCCGAGCCCGGCCTCGTCGACCACCTCCCGTGCGGCCCGGTCGACGGCGTCGGCGCGTGCGTCCGCGACCGCGGCAGCCCGGCCCGCCGCCTGGGCCGCCTGGACGACGTCGTAGAGGTGGCGCCGCTGGTCGTCGAGGTAGCCGATCGCGACGGTGCGCGTGTGGTCGGCGTGGTAGCCGTCGATCACCGCGCCGCAGTCGATCGTGAGGAGGTCACCGGCCTCGAGCAGCCGGTCGGTGGGCGCGTGGTGCGGCGACGCGCCGTTCGGCCCGCTCGCCACGATCGACGGGAACGCCACACCGTCCGCGCCGAGGTCGATGAAGCGGCGCTCCAGGGCGATCGCCAGGTCGCGTTCCGTGCGCCGCGGGGCCACGACCTCGTCCAACAGCCACTGCAACGCGGCGGCGGTGAGCTGGTTGGCCCGGGTGAGGCGTGCCACCTCGGCGTCGTCCTTGACGGTGCGGTGGTGCGACACCACGTCGGTCATGCCGACCAGCCGGACACCCACCTCCTCGGCCTGCGACTGGGCGTCACGGGCCGCGGCCCAGCTCAGGTCGTCCGCCTCGACCCCGAGCACGGGGTCCTCGCCGGCGAGCTTGGCCACGGTCGCCAGCGCCACCTCGACGGGCCTGCGGGTCAGCTCGGCGTGCAGGTCGGGGACCTCGTTGACGACCCGTTCGCTGTAGCGGTCGTCGGTGATGATGCGGTCCTGGGCCGGCTCGGGGCCGATGAGCACGTGACCGGCCGTGCCGGTGAAGCCGGCGAGGTAGCGCACGTGGACGTTGGAGCTGACCAACAGCCAGCGTCCGTCGAGCCCCTCGCGCACCCGGTCGCGGCGACCCGCGTGGTCGTGCGGCGGCAACGGCCCGGACCCCGGCACGCTCACGGTCGGCCGGGACGAGCCCGCTTCGGGGTTCGCCTCGGTCACGACGCGCGCCGTCCGTGCAGCGCGAGCCCGGCCTGCACCGCCAGCGGGTACCCGTCGATCCCGACCCCGACGATGGCCCCGTCGCACACCGCCGTCAGCACCGAGGTGTGCCGGAAGCTCTCCCTTGCGGCGAGGTTCGACAGGTGGATCTCCACCTTGGGGATCGTCAGCATCTCCAAGGCGTCGCGGATCGCGAGGCTGTAGTGGCTCCACGCCCCCGCGTTGATGATCACCACATCGGTGCCGTCGGTCCGCGCCGTGTGGAGGCGCTCGACCATCTCCCCCTCGTGCTCGGTCTGCAGGTCGACCACGGAGGCGCCGGCGGCCTCGGCAGCCTGACGCGTCGCGGTCACGACGTCGTCCAGGGTCGCCGTGCCGTACTGGTCCGGGTCACGGAAGCCGAGCTGCGACAGGTTCGGACCGTGCAGGAGCAGGATGTCGACCACGGGGCACCTCCGACCCCGCACGGTAGTCCCGCACGTGCGCTACCTCGTGCTTCTGCCCCACCTTCGACGACTGCGTGTGCGACGTCGGCATGACGGGGACGCGTTGCCGGTGAGCTCGTCGTGCACCGCTCGTCCGGCCGAGCCGATCCGGGCCGGTCGGCTGCGGCCTGAACGCTCCCTCTCGCTCGCCCCTGGTTCTGGGTCGTACCGGATCGGCGGCGCCGCCCTGGCCACCGGGGTGCCTGGTCCGTGGGCACCGTTGACCGCAGGGACGTGCCGACCACCTCGGTGGCACGGGCCGGGTCGCTGCCCGTGCCGAGGGGGCTTGGTACTTCGGTGAAGCAGAGACCCGCGTGTCGCTCGCGTTGCACACCTCGCTCGGCTCCGTCGGGCAACATGGATCCGGTATCGAAGTGGCATCATCTCGCCATGGCACGCACACTTCGCACCGATGATCAGCTCCAGCGCGCTCTGGCGGCCCTGGCCGAGTCCGAGGGCCTCTCCCGGCAGGAGGTCATCCGTCGAGCCGTCCTCGAGCGCTATGACCGCTCCCGCCGTCGCGCCGGCGTGGAAGCCAGCACCGACCGCATGGTCGATCGCTGGGGCGACGTGCTCGATCGCCTCGGGTCCGTGTGACGTCCATCGAGTACCTCGACCTGGAAGACCTGCTCTGGCTCGTGCGTGCACTCGGGGCGGGGCCGGTGCGGGACCCGGGGCTGCTCGATGTCGCCTGCGCACGGCCGCGGTCCGCGGTGTTCGGCGAGGACATCTACCCACGTTGGAGGCGAAGGCGGCCGCCCTGCTGCACTCGCTGGTCCGCAACCACGCGCTGGTCGACGGCAACGAGCGGCTGGGCTGGCTCGCGGATCGCGGTTTCCTCGACCTCAACGGCAGTCCCCCCAGCCTGACGACGAGGCATTCGAACTCGTCATGTCGGTCGCCGAAGGGACACTCGACGTGGACGAGATCGCTGGCCGCCTCGGTTGACGAGCCGGTTGATCGACGGCCGCGGAGCCGATAGCGGCGCTACGCGGTATCGAAGGCAAGCTCGACTCACACGTCAGGGTGGGGGACGTCGACGACGTCGAGCCGGTCGATGACGGTGAAGTCGTCGGGGTTGGCGGTGTAGAGCGGGAGGCCGTTCGCGATGGCCACCGCAGCGATCATCGCGTCGTAGGACCGGGCAGAGGTCTTGCGGCCTGCATGCCGAAGGCAGGCAGCCACATGGCCGAACGTGCGCGCTGCGGCCGCGTCGAACGGGAGCGGTTCGAAGTCGGCTTCGGCCTGTTGCAGGTGGGCCTGGCGAGCGGCGCGCTCCTGTTCGGTGCGTGCCACCAGTGGGCCCACGGAGAGCTCTGCCAGCGTGATGGTCGAGATCAGGGGCTCGACAGGCAGCACGGCCGCGTCGTGCAGTTCGGGCAGCAGGAGCAGCGTGCTGGTGTCCAACAGGCCGCGCAACGGCCGGTTCCGTTCGCTGGTCACAGCGCGGGATCGAGGAGGCCGTCGAGATCCTCACGGAGCCGGTCGGCATCAACGTGGGGAAGGCGGCGCCACCGCTCGAGAAGCACCTTGGCCGGCACCCCCGGCCGGCCCAACGGCCGAAGCTCGGCGACCGGCTTGCCCGCACGTGTCACGGTGAGGCGCTCACCGGCCGCGACACGGTCGACGACCTCTCCACCATGGTTGCGGAGCTCGCGGATGCTGACTTCGGGTGTGCCCATGCCGTCGATCGTATCACGCGTGATACACCGGTGATCGGCAGCGGGGAGTCGTCGACCACGATGTGGGGCCCGTGGTCGGTTCGGCCGGTCGCTTGGCGCCCTCGAGCGCTTCAGGTTGGCCGACGTGCCCGATGGGACGTATCCGGCGGTGCTGGACGGGTATGAGGTCATGAGGTCGCGACCGTC
>CAYVJT010000304.1:0-4111 GCA_964451855.1 uncultured Actinomycetota bacterium | reverse complement strand
CCCCCACGTATCCGCGGACCATCAGGGCTAGAGGAACACGGAGCGACGGCCCATGAGGTTGCGGTGCAGCAGGTCCTGGATCGTGTCGCGGACCCGATCGGCCAGATCGAAGACCACCATGGGATCGTCGGCCGCCTCCGGCCCGTACTCGGTCGTGTCGATCGGCTCGCCGTACTCGATCACCCACTTCGAGGGCAGGGGGAGCAGCGCGAGCGGGCCGAGCACCGGCAGCGCGAACATCTGGGCGACGACGGGGAAGTAGGGCAGGCCGAGGACCCGCGCCACCAACCGCAGGTCGTAGACCATGGGCCAGATCTCCTCGCTGCCGACGATCGCGGTCGGCACGATCGGGACCTGGGCACGCAGCGCCGTGGCCACGAACCCGCCGCGACCGAAGCGTTGGAGCTTGTAGCGGTCCTTCCACGGCTTGCCCAGACCCTTGAACCCCTCGGGCCACACCGCCACCAGCTCGCCCTGCATGAGCAGGCGGTCGGCGTCGTCGCCAGACGCGAGCGTCGCGCCGGTCTTGCGCGCCCACTCGCCCACGAACGGGGTCCTGAACACCAGGTCTGCGCCGAGCTCCCGAGCGTGGCGGCCGGTGTGCTCGAAGATGTCCAGGCGGGTCATCACCGCGTCGGCCGGCAGGGTCCCGGCGTGGTTGGCGACCACCAGCCCACCACCGGTCATCGGCAGGTGCTGCTGCCCGTGCGAGGCGATCCGCCAGTAGTGGCGGTGCAAGGGCCGGACCAGGGGCATCAGCAGGTTGGTGGTCAGGTCGTCGTCGAAGCCGAACTCGTCGATCTCGTAGTCCCCGGTCAGGCGTCGCCGCAGGAACGCGGCGAGCTCGCCGAGGTGATCGGCCAGGGCCGCGCTCGCCTGGCCGTCGAGCGCCTCGAACCCGTCCACCGCGGGCTTCCACCCGCGACGGGCGGCCTCCTGCGAGATCCGGGCGAACGCACGCTGCGCGGCGTCACCGACAGCACGTGCTGTCGCTGCGCCGAGGTCGTCGCGATCACGGCCGACACCGTGGTCGTCGCGCCCGCCCTGCGACCCGCCGCTTCCCGGTGGCTGACCGCTGCCCGATGCCGCATCGCTCCCGGCCCCCGCGTCGGGGTCCGGGCCCGCGTCGAGATCCGGGCTCCCACCAGGGTCCTGACCCGCACCGGGACCGTCGCTCACGTCGGGATCCTGGTTCGCGCCCTGGACCGCGTGGACCCGGCACAGCGTGCCGTCCGTGGCGTAGTTGCGGCACGGCCGGCCGGCTCCGGTGGTCGCTGCGCAGCGGGCACGGCCGCTCGCCGCGTCCTCTTCGCGCGCTCGCGCGTCACGGGCCTCGTCGATCGAGATGACCTGGGCGTGCTCCTCCATCAGCCCTCCCCCCGTCGTGCGAGGAAGCGTTCCTGGCTCTTGCGCTGCAGGAACGCGTAGAGCTCGCGCTCCCAGCGGATCACCTCGTCGGCCTGGACGACCCCGCGGATCCGCCGCCGTCGCAGGAAGTCCTCGAAGGTCTCCCGGGTCGAGTACCGCGGCGTGTAGCCGAGGACCTCGCGGAGCCGGGTGGTGTCGACGACCCGCCCGAACTGCAGGAACCGCAGCTGATCGCTGGCGATGTCGGCGCGCTGCGTCCTCCGCAGCCCCGAGGCGACCCCGGCCACGAAGGGCAGCGGCACCGGTGCCGGGATGCGCCCGGCCAGGCGCACGCACTGGGACAGGTACAGCACCCCGTCGCCCGCGACGTTGAAGATGCCCGGGTGGTCGCCGGTCGCGGCATGCTCGAGGACCGCGACCGCGTCGTCCTCGTGGCAGAACTGCAGCCGTGGGTCGTAGCCGAGCACGGTCGGGACGACCGGCAGGCTGAACAGCGACTGGAACGCGCTGTCGATGTGGCTGCCCAGCAGGTTGGCGAAGCGCAGGATCGAGACCTCGACGTCCTTGCGGCGGCGTCCGAAGGCCCGCACGTACGCCTCCACCTCGGCGGCGTCCTTGCCGAACCCGTACTTCGGCGGCGTCCGCGAGGGAACGTCCTCACGGAAGCTGACCGGATCGGTGTGCTCGGAGCCGTACACCGCGGTGGACGACTTGAGGACGAAGCGCCGGACGCTGGGTGCCTTCTGGCAGGCGGCCAAGAGCTGCATCGCCCCGATGACGTTGATCTCCTTCATGCGCGCTCGACCACCCGCGGCCTGCGGCGTCGACGCGGTGCTGAGGTGGAGCACCGTGTCGATCTCCGAGGCCTCGATCACCCGCGACACCAGCGGGTTGCGCACATCGGCCCGGACGAACTCGGTCCGTCGTAGGTCCGCCTGGGGATCGCGAACGTCGACCCCGATGATCTCGAGGACGTCCTCTCGCTGTTCGAGGGCACGCGCGACCCGGCCAGCGAGCTGGCCAGCCACACCCGTGATGAGCACACGGCGACCGTCGGTCACGAAGAGGTCCTGATCGCTGACACCAGTGGAACCGAAGTGAACCAGACCGTGCAGAGGCGAACGACCCGTCGAACGTCGGCACCGTCCTCGGCCGTCACACGCTCCACGTCAGGCCACGTCAGGCCACGTCAGGCCGCGTCAGGCCGTCAAGCGTGGCCCACCTCGTCGTCGAGGTCGTCGAGGTCGTCGAGGTCCACCGTGGCCGGATCGACGACCTGGGCCTCGAGGAAGGCCTCGAGGTCGCCCTCACGTACGCGGTAGTTGCGGCCCACCCGCACGGCAGGCAACTCCCCCCGGCGGATCAGCCGGTAGACGGTCATCGTCGAGACGCGGAGTTGCTCCGCGACCTCGGCGGCGGTCAGGAGGGTGTCGCTCATGTGTCCAAGCTACCACCGCGACCCCACACCGTGGCCGAACATCTGGCCCACGACTCGACCGAAGCTCACACCAGCCACATGGGCCACGATGGCCACCCAGGTGTGCGGGCGACGCACGAGCTGCGTCGGCGAGGACGTCCAACCGCACGCGCCGACCCGCGGCAGCGCCCGGTCGCCCAGGCGAGACCCGTCGAGGTGGTCAACCGCGCACGCCGTGGCGCGGTAGCACCAGCTCGCGGACGACCTGGACGGTGTGCTCCGCAGCCTGCCGCGCCTGGCCGAGCATCGCCTCGGAGGGCCGGACCGGATCGTCGGTGAAGGAGCGGGGAGGGACCAGGCCGGTGCGTTCGGTGGCATGTTCCTGCCACGCCATGGGGGTGTCGATCGGCAGGTCCCGCCCCGCCATCTCGGCGAAGGCCAACGTCCACGCCCGAGGCACCACGTCGACCGCCTGGTAGCCGCCACCGCCGAACGCCACCCACCGGCCACCCGCGACCTCGTGGCTGAGGCGGTGCAGACGCCGGTAGGTGGCGGCCATGTCGTCGACCGTGAGCGCGAGGTGAGCCAAGGGATCGGTGGCGTGGGTGTCGCAGCCGAGCTGGGTGACGAGCACGTCGGGGGCGAACCCGCGGATCAGCGGCTCGACCACCGCGTCGAAGGCACCGAGCCAGACCTCGCCGGTGGTCCCCGGATGCAGGGGCAGGTTGGCCGCGCTGCCCAACGCCTCATCACCTCCGATGTCATCGGCCGCGCCGGTGCCCGGGAACAGGAAGCGGCCGGACTCGTGCAGCGAGATGGTCAGCACCCGCGGGTCATCCCGGAACATCACCTCGACGCCGTCGCCGTGGTGGACGTCGACGTCCACGTAGCAGATCCGCTCCGCACCCTGTTCCAGCAGCCAGTCGATCGCCACCGCCGGATCGTTGTAGACACAGAACCCGGCCGCGCGCCCCGGCATGGCGTGGTGGAGGCCGCCGGCCGGGTTGAAGGCGTGGTCGGAGCGGCCCTCCCAGACCTGCCGGGCCGCCTCGACCGACCCGGCGCACACCTGCAGCGACGCCGGATGCATGCCGGGGAACGCGGGCGTGTCCCCGTCGCCGAGCCCGAACGACATGTCCGCCATCGCCGTCGGATCGTTGGAGAGACGCTTGACCGTGTCGACGAACTCCTCGCGATGCAGACGCAGCAGGTTCGCCTCGTCGAGGGGCTGGGGCAGCAGCTCGTCGACCCCGGCACCGAGCAGGCCGCACCGGCGGATCAGGTCGATCGTGAGCTCCACCCGGATCGGTGCCAACGGGTGCCCGC
>CAYVJT010000303.1:0-4112 GCA_964451855.1 uncultured Actinomycetota bacterium | reverse complement strand
CCGAGTAGCTGCTCGATCGCCGGGGCCGACATCGGGCGTGCGTAGAAGAACCCTTGTGCGAGCTCGCACCCCATGGCCATGACCTCCTCGTGCTGTTGCTGGGTCTCGACCCCCTCTGCGGTGACCGACAGTTCCAGGACGTGGGCCAGGTTGGTCACCGCCGCGAGGATCGCACCTCCCCTGACGGGCACCCCGATGTCGGCGACGAAGCTCCGATCGATCTTGACGATGTCGATCGGCAGCTGACGCAGGTAGCTCAACGACGAGAAGCCGGTGCCGAAATCGTCCAACGCGATGCGGATGCCGGTCTCACGCAGCTCGTTGAGCACCAGCTGTGCGCGACGTGCATCGTTCATCAGGACGCTCTCGGTTACCTCCAGGATGACCTCGGCCGGTTCGGTGTCCGTTGCTGCGAGCACGCTCGCGACCGTCTCGACGAAACCCGGAGCCAGGAGCTGGTGCACCGAGACGTTGACGGCCAGATCGAGGGCCGCGCCACGGTGTCTGGCACGCCACCGATGGTGATCGTCACAGCTGTGCCGCAGGACCCAGGCACCGACCTCACTGATCAGGTCGCTACGCTCCGCGGCCGCCACGATCACCGTCGGGGGCACCACACCTCGGGTCGCATCCGTCCAGCGCAACAGCGCCTCCACACCGACGATCAGCCCATCGGCGCTGCGCACGAGGGGTTGGTAGACAACCTCGAACTCGTCGTTGGTCAGCGCCGAGCGCAACTGACGATCAAGGTTGCTGTCGTGCAGATCGAGGACGCCGCGATCATCATGCTGTTGCGTGCCCACCCGGCTTTGTCGTTTGGCCTGGTACATCGCAGCGTCGGCCTCCACCAACAGTCGATCCGAGATCGTCTCGCCCGGAGCGGCGAGCGCGAGTCCGACACTCGCGGTGAGGGTCCCCTCGAGGTCCGACAGCTCGAACGGCTCCTCGAGCGCCTCAGCGACACGACGCACCAGTAGGTGCGCGTCGGAGGGGCCGGACAGGTCCTCGCAGAGGAAGACGAACTCGTCGCCCGACACCCGGGCCAGCGTGTCCTCGGGTCGTGTGAGTGCTGCAAGACGGTGTGCAACGGCGATGAGCAGCTCATCACCGACATGGTGGCCGTGCGTGTCGTTGACGAGCTTGAAGTCGTCGAGATCGATGAACAGGATCGCCACGCTCTTGCCCGTGCGCACAGCCCGTTGGCCAGCATGCTCGAGACGGTCCTGCAAGAGCGCACGGTTGGGCAACCCGGTCAGGGCATCATGCAGCGCACGCTGGCGGTGCAGCTCCGACGCCACCTGCGCATCTTCGCGCGCCTGGGCGTTGATCAGGTAGGCAGCCGCGACATCCGCGAGGGTCTGGGCGGTTTCCATCGTGTGCCGATCGAGTCCTCCCGGGGTCTCGCGATACAGATCAAGGGCACCCAGACGGCATTCCCCATGGTTGAGGGGGAAGGTGAACACCGCAGCAAGACCCGCGGCCCGCGCCGCCGTGGCGAACTTCGGAAACCGCTCATCGCTGGTCAGATCGGCCACAGAAACCGGCTCGCCGGAGTCGAACGTCACGACGCACGGACCCTCCCCGGTCTCGGTCTGGATGCGTTCGTAGCGCAGCGCATCCGCATCGGACGCTGCGACGAAGCGAGGCTCCCTGCCCTCGCCGATCAGCGTCACCCCCGCCGAGGTGACCGGCAGGATCCCCACGATCCGCTCCACGAGATGATCGAGGATGTGCTGGATCGGGAACTCGGTGGCGAGCGTCCGCGCGAACTCACTCAACACCGATGACAGCTTGCCTTCATCGACCACGATGACTCCAGACATGGCAGCTCACCGCCCTGCTCGAGACGGCAAGACCCGGCACATGCTGGGGTCCTGGCTGAGTAGCGTTCATGTCAGGTCGTGGTCCAGAACCAGCAAGGCCCCTGCCACAAACTCGGTGTCAACGGCTGCAACCATACGGTCCGCTTCCTTGTCGTTTCCACGCCGTCGAGACAACGCGAGGGTGGTGGCGCACTGCTGTGCCGGCTAGTCATGAAGCGGGCTGAGCTGAAGGCGATGGTCGATCACCTGGACCGCAACTTCAGCCAGGCTGCATGACTCGGTGAACGCGTGTGCCCGCAATACCGCAAGCGCAGCACCGACCGAGATCCCAAGCTGGACCGAAACGATCCCCGACGCCTGACGGACCTCAACAGAGCCCGGCAGCGTGTCCGTGAACACCTGATCGAGCTCATCGGGTGGGCACCCCGCCTGCAGCAAGGTCAACACGCTTCGTGCGAGCTGAGCGACCACCGACGCATCGGCATTCTGCTCGGTGCTCAGCTCACCGGCCACATACTGATACAGCGTCATCGCGCCGAGGCTGACCGAGCCGGACCGCAGTGGAAAGGCGAACACGGCACGAAGCCCCAACGCTGTGGCGGCTTCGGCGAACGCTGGCCAGGTGTCGTCATGCTCGAGATCCGCAACCTTCACCGGACACCCGCTTCGGTGCGCCGTGTACGAGGGACCCTCGCCCAGGTCGAACTGCCGCGCCTCGCCGGCCCGTCCCCCATCAGTCGCACAGACCGTCTGGAGCCCGCTCTTGCACAGGTCCCCGCTGGCGCCAAGCGACACACCGAACCCGTCTGCATCCAACAGCTTCGACGCCGCCAGACACAGCCGCAACTCGGGCGGGCCCGGAGGCTGCGCTTCGAACGCCTCCATCACCCGCAGGATCCGCCGCAACTCCACGGCGCCATCGCCCACCGACCCACCCGAACCAACGGCGGGCCTCGGCAACAGATGCCTGAACACTGGCACTCCCGAACCACGGCAACGAGAACCGTGCCGGGGTCCACAGCACGAAGTACAAGACGAAGAGCCTACCCCCAGCGACGGTTCTGTCAACTGACCAAGTCAACTGACCAACTTGTTCCGTTCCTGTTCACTTGTTCCAGAGCGAGCAGGTCCTGGCCGGCGTCGCCTTGTTCGTCGAACGGCTCGCTACGACAGGCATCCTGAAGGGCGGACGGCATCGACGTACGACCCGGCAGGGCCAATTGCGCGGCACGAGACGGCGACGTTCCTGATCCGGGTGTACGAGTACGCCACGGGGACGGAGGCGCCTAACGGAGAGGTCACGTTCACCGACCTCAGCGGTGTGCACGAGGTGAACATCCGCAAGCTCGTCGGGCTCGGTGTCACACTCGGCGTCACCAAGACCAAGTACGCCCCTGCGGTCATGGTCGAGCGAGGCCAGATGGCGAGCCTCCTCACGAGGATGCTCAACCGCCTGACGGTGCAGGGCCACGTTGGAGCGTGACCCACCCACGTGCCTGGTGGAGCCCGTCATCACCGACAGGGTGCGTCACATAGACGCGGCAGAGCTCAGGGGACAGAACGTGCACTTATCCGGGGAGGCCTGTCCGGGTGTCGGCGGGAGTCCACGGTTGCGGTGGGAACGCCGTGGCTCGCCGGGCAGGAGTCGGCCGAAGCCGTAGGACCAGCGGGGTTCTCACACGCAGGGGTGTGGGCTGGGAAGGGCCGAACGTCATGGTAGAGAGGATGGATGTGGTGACCGGAGTTGGACGCAGTGACCGCAGCCAACCCGCGCAGAGGGGTCTGCCAGTGGTGGAGGACGTGAACCGTCCGGGACCACAGGTAGGGCGTAGTGGCCGTACAGCCTCGCCCGAGTCGTCATCTTCAGCCCGTCCGGGTGGATGGTCTGGAGGAGCAGGTGTTCTCGAAGGCCAACCTGATCCGGGCGTTTCACCCCGGTCGCCAGTGCCTAGCGTGGGTCCGTGTCGTAGGCGCTGCCGCGGTGCCGGAGAGCAACCACGCGTACGGTCCGGTCGTCTCGGAGCTCGTAGATGATGCGGTAGACCCCGACCCGGTAGGACCGCAGCCCCCTGAGTCGTCCACGCAGCTCATGACCGAGGTACGGGTCGCGCTCAAGCTCACCGAGCGCATCCAACACCGCATCCGCACGCAGGAGGTCGAGCACGGCAAGTGCCTCACGGGCGGTGCGAGTGAGCAAGACCCGCGCCACTACGAGCGATCGCGGGCGGCGTGCTGGGCACGGACCTCGTCGAGCGAGACGACCTCGCCCGCCGCCAGATCGTCGAGGCC
>CAYVJT010000302.1:2419-4114 GCA_964451855.1 uncultured Actinomycetota bacterium | reverse complement strand
CAGCTGACCGAACGCCAGCAGCAGGTCACCGTGGAGCGGGCAGCGACGCTGGCGGCTGCCGCCTACGAGCAGGCCGGAGGGTGGGACGGCGCCGACCTGCGTTCCGCGGTCGCCGTCGCGGTCGCGGAGGGTGGCAGGCTCACCGTCGTCGACGGGTCGGGGACCGCTGTGGAGCTCGCCCATATGGGTGAGATGCGCGGCATGATGGAGCGCATGCACGGCGCACACCGGGGAGAGGCCACCGGCTCACCGGTCATCGAGCCCGTCATCGTCGAGGACCGCGAGGTCGGCGCGGTGGAAGTGCGCTTCCCGGTCCAGGGCACCACCTCGGTCGCCGGAGAGCTCGGTGCCACCTTGAGCCGCAACGTGCTGGCTGCCGCCGGGCTGGCCAGCCTGCTGGCCCTCGTCGCGGCGTGGGTGGTGGCCAGCCGGCTGACCCGCCCGCTGGCACGCCTGACCGACACCGTCGAGGCCGTCGCCGCCGGCGACCGTGGCGCCCGCGCCGATGCCGCGGACGAACCCGGCGAGCTCGGCGCCCTCGCCCGGACGGTCGACCGGATGGCCGACACCCTCGAACGGCAGGATGAGCTGCGGCGGGCGCTGGTCGCCGACGTCGCCCACGAGCTGCGCACCCCGCTGGCGATCGCGCTCGGCGAGTGCGACGCGATGGTCGATGGCGTGAGCGATCCCGATCCGGAGCGGCTCGCGTCGATCCGGGAGGAGATCGTGCGCCTCGCCAGGCTCGTCGAGGACCTGGAGGCGCTGGCTGCTGCCGAGTCGGCCGGGCTCCACCTCGAGCTTCAGCCCGTCGACCTGGCCGAGGTGGTCGGCGACCTCCTCGCGCTGCACGGGCCACGTCTGGCCGACGCGGGGCTGCACCTGGACACCGATCTGCAGGATGCTCCGGTGGTCGGCGACCCGCTCCGGCTCGGCCAGATCGTCACCAACCTGCTGACGAACGCGACGAGGTTCACCCCGCCGGGCGGACGCATCGAGGTCCGCGTCACCGATGGCGATCCCGTGGTCCTGCAGGTCACCGACGACGGTCCCGGGATCCCCGAGGAGGATCTGGCCCACGTCTTCGAGCGCTTCTGGCGTGGGACGTCGGTCACCGACACCAGCGGCAGCGGGGTCGGGCTGGCGGTGGTGGCCGAGCTCACCCGCGCACACGGTGGACACGTCGAGGCGAGCAACGCCATTGGGCGCGGCGCCCGGTTCACCGTTCACCTCCCGCGCCGCTGACCGGCGGAGTCTCCACACCACCTCCACATGGCCCTCACGGGGGCTGCACCCCGACCCGGTTCCCTCGGAGATGCCCCCCAACCGGGCCATGGACCTGGAGGAGACGATCATGACGACGCGCACACGCAACCTGACCGCCCTTACCGCCACGCTCTTGCTGGCGATCATGATCGGTCTCGTCCTGCTGCTCGCCCCCTCGGCGTCCGCCGATCAGGCGCCCGATGACGCTGCCCAGGAACAGCTGACCGAACACCACAGGTTCATGTGGGAGATCCGGGGCCGGATGCACGACGACCCGCAGAGGGAGCACCACCGAGGCCAGATGCCCGACGAAGCCAAGGAGCGCACCTACCGCGACGGCATGCACGCCCCGGAGAACCACCGCCACGGCGGTCCCCGGCGCGACGAGGCAGAACACGACCAGATGCGCGAGCAGATGCGCGAGCAGCTGCG
>CAYVJT010000302.1:0-2319 GCA_964451855.1 uncultured Actinomycetota bacterium | reverse complement strand
CAGCTGCGTGATGACTGCGAGCTCCGAGAGGACCGTCCTCGCGATCGCGCGAACCAGGAGGCCACGCTGCCCTGACCCGGGCACCTCCCGCTCCCAGCTCCTCGCAACCCAGCTCCTCGGAGGTCTACATGTTCATCGTCACGATCACCGGGATCCTGCTCCTGGTCGCCGGGCTCGTCACGGCACTGTTCGCGGTGACCCGACACCGGACAGCGGTGCCGCGAGACGACACGACGAGCCAAGCCAGGTCGATCCTCGACGGTCGGCTGGCAGCGGGGGAGATCGACGAGGCCGAGTACCGCGAGCGCACGGCGGTGCTCGGCCACGACGACCGACGCAGCAACCACGGTTCACCGTGGGCGTTGGTCGTCGGCATCGCGGCCATTGCGGTCGCGGTGGCCCTGCTGGTGACGGCGGTGAGCAGCAGCATGCCGGCGATGGGCCGGTGGGGACCGATGGGTGGCCACATGGGGTCGATGTCGACCGATGGCCACATGGACACGATGACGGGACGATCGGCCACGACCGACGACACAGCGCCCGACCCCGTCGACGGAGCCCGAGGACTCACCGTCGAAGCCGGCGACATGTTCTTCGCACCGGATCGGATCGAGATCACGGCCGGGGAGCAGGTCAACCTCACCCTCGACAACACCGGTCAGGTCTTCCACGACCTCGCCATCGACGACCTCGACATGCGGCTCGCCGCCGACCCCGGCACGACCGCGACCGGCAGCCTGCAGGTGGACCAACCCGGCGAGTACAGGTTCACCTGCACCGTCCCCGGCCACGCCTCTGCCGGCATGCGCGCAACGCTGATCGTGGAGACGCCCATGTGATCGCGCTGGGGTGGATCGTTGATCGGAACCTCGATGGGGTGCTGTTCCAGGTACGGCCACGGACCCTGGTGCTGGCACAACGATCCTGTTGTCGACGACCCGACGCCCTACGGCGGACCGCTGCCCTTCGCTGCCGGCGACCTCGTCGACATCGCGGCGCGGACCTGATCCCGGAGCTGACGGGCTACCCCGAGGCGGCCCGCAAGACCCTGCTCAGCGGGATGTTCGTCCTGGGGCTCGGTCCGCTGGTGGTCGTCGCGATCGCCACCTGACACACCGGGGATGTCGACAGCTCAGCTCGGCAGGTAGGGGCGCAGCACGTCACGGTCCTCACTGTCGACCTCGATGATCAGGCCGTGGTCGGAGAGGTCCTCTCCCTGCTCGATCAGCGCGCGGACGTGGGCCTCCGCGTAGGCCATCAGGGCATCTGTGAACTCCTCGTCGGCCAGATCGCGGCCCAGATCGCTGGCCAGCTTGCCGGCGGCCTTGAAGCTCAAGCATGCCTCGATCTCCCCCAGGTGCTCGTCACCGCGTTCGACGTCAGCGACCCGACGCCAGGGGCTGCCCTGCGGTCGAGCGAGACGCCACCGCTCGAAGCGGACCTCATCGCTTGCCACGACATCGGGTGCCATGATCGCTCCTTCGCTCGTCCGAACTTCACGGTAGGGACCGTTGCGGGCCGGTGGAAGAGGAGTTGGTCACGAACGTGACCCCGACGAGGGCCGCAGCCCGTCGAGCGTGGGGACTGACGCCTCTGGCACCGCCGTCCACACCGGCGTACACCGAGAGGGCAACGTAAGGAGGTCGGTCATGGGTGATACCGGTCGTGTGGTGGCGCTGGCACCCGACGAGGCGGAGGCCGAGCGGACCCGCGCGGAACTTGCCGTCCGCGGCATCCATGCGGAGGTGCTCCACGCCGGAGCCGGGACCTACCGACTCGAGGACGACACGTTGCGGGAGCACGTCGTCGCGAGCGAGCGTGGGGCCCTCATCGGGTTGTTCGCCGGCGGCCTGATAGGCGTCGCGGTGGTCCTGCTCGTGCCGGCCGTTCGCGAGTGGGACGTGGTCTTCCAGCTGCTGCTCATCGCAGGGATCGCACTGCAGGGCACCATGCCGGCCATCATGTGGCGGATGGGACGCAGCGACCGCTACGACGATGACCCGGCCTCGACCCGCGACCTCGACCCCGACGACTGGATCGTGGTCGTACACGACCCCCACGATGCACTCCCGGCCCGCCACGTCATGGAGGGTCGACAGCTGGTGTTCCTCGACGACGAAGCGCCTCTACAACCGATCGCGTGACGCCATCGCCTGCGTCCGTCGCCACCTCCAACGGACGGATGCGCAGGTCGAGGATGTCCGCCGCGGGGGCGCACCGTTGACCCGTCGAGGACGTCGTTCCGCGCAGACGGGGACTTCGTTCCCTAGCGCTGCGCGTGTTGGGCGCTGACGGTTGCGGGAGCCAGACGGGAGCATG
>CAYVJT010000301.1:0-4125 GCA_964451855.1 uncultured Actinomycetota bacterium | reverse complement strand
ACCGTGCGGTCGAGCGTGCGCAGGATCCGGTCGGTGTCGTCGTAGGGCCCCTGGATGTAGGAGGGCGTGCCGTCGCGGCCGAACCCGATGGCGCACGGTGGAGACGAACGTCCCTATGCTGCGTCGTACCACAGGGGAGCACGGTCGGACATGGACATCGAGGAGGCGCTCGCCGCCCTGGAACGTGTCGCAGCGCAGCATGCCGACCTGAGGCTCCTCGTCCTTCACGGCTCCCGGAGCCAGGGGCACCTGCACGACCGGTCCGACTGGGATCTCGGCTACCTCGCCGCCCTCCCGTTCGACCCAGGCGCTCTCCACAGCGACCTCACCCGGACGTTGGCGACCGATGATGTCGACCTCGTCGACCTGGCGCGGGCGTCGGCACTGCTGAGGTTCCGTGCGGCGCGAGACGGGCACTGCGTCTACGAGGAGCAACCGGGTGAGTTCGACACGTTCGTGATGGAGGCCACGCTGTTCTGGTGCGACATCGAACCGATCGTCCGGCGCGCACATGACGCCGTCCTGTCCCGGCTGCCCGGCTGATGGGGGGGATGGACGCCGCGATCCTGGCGGAACGTTCCGCTGCGGTGCAGCGACACCTTCGCCGTGTCGGTGAGCGGCTGCCCGAGGATCCCGCAGCGCTCCGCCCGATGTCCGACGCCGCGGACGCGGTGGTCCTGCACCTCTGGCAGGCGGTGCAGATCGTGATCGATCTCGCCGTGTCCGCATGTGTGGGGCTCGGCCTGGGATCGCCACCCTCGTACGGCGACGCCTTCCGCACGCTTGGGGAGCACGGGATCATCGACCGGGATCTGGCCGAACGGCTGGCGAGAGCGGCCGGCTTCCGCAATCTGCTCGTTCACGCGTACGCGGATCTCGATCTGGCCCGTGTGCACACAGCAGCCGTGCACGGTCCTGACGACCTCCTCGCCTTCCTCGGTGCGCTGCGCGACCACGGCGGGGAGGCGGCACCACCCGACTGACACGTCCAACAGCAAGGGTGCGCCGGCACCTTCTGACTGCGACGAACACACGGGCCACCCGCCCACGGCCCGGTCGAGTCGGCAGGCGGCCGTGATGCGATGGACAAGATGCCAAGCGCACCGCCACCAGGATGAGCATGCCCCACGCCGCGAGAAGCGTCTCCACCGTCTGCTCATCCGGCCTCGGGGTCGCCGGGCAGGACGAGCTCATCGTCCCCGTCGGGCGGTAGGTCCCTCGGTCGCTGGCACCGGCCGGTCAGGCGGCGAGGTGGCGGGCGAGCTCGATCGCCGCCGACACCGGCGCGCCCGCGAAGGCGTCGAAGTACCGGTCGACGAACTCGGGCAGCCGGCGCCCGCTCATCCGCCGCGGCGGACGCGCATCATCGACGCCGAGGCAGTGGGTGTCGACGCGGTAGCCGCAAACCGACACATCACCGCCTGCACGACGGGGACCGTGCGCCACCGGCACCCCGACCAGAGCAGGCACCGGCATGGTCCCGGATCGGTCGCGGTCGGGCCAGTCCTGCGTAGCAGTCACCGTGAGGCCGGCGCTCCAACCGGCGCTCACCCAGCAGCCGAGCACTGCGTGCTCGGCCGTGCTCGCCCGCTCCTCGCGGAGATGGCCGAGCCCGGGCTGGTCGGCGAGCCGGTGCATCGCCGTGCGTAGGTCCTCGAGGACCCGTCTGGCCGCCGCGGGGTCGTCGGCGGCGACATGGTCGTGGATCTCGTGCAGGTCGCCGGTCGCCTCTTGGGAGAGGACGTACCTCGGCATGCCTCAGCTCCGGCTCGGGGCGGGCGTGCCATCGAGGATCTCATCGATCACTGCATCGCCGTAACGGGCCTGGCCGCGATCGAGGGAGTCCAGCCCGGCCGCGACCTTGGTGCGCAGCTCAGCGAGGCGCAACTGTCGCAGCTCGTCGCGGTCCTGCAGGAGCCGTAGCGCCTCGCGGACGACCTCGCTCGCCGACGTGTAGCGCCCGCTGCGGACGCGCTCCTGGATCAGTTCCTCCAGCTCCGGCGTCAGTGACACGTTCACGGCGCACCTCTTCTCCCGCTCTGCCAGCGTCAACGCATCGTCGATACCGAAGTTTGACATCCTTCGCTATCCGTTTGCCTCGTCTGGGACCGCCTTCACCACCAGGACTCGTCGGCGAGGTCGCTGCGCCCTCGGACGTTGGCGAACACGCCCTGAATGAAGGTCATCATCGTCGAGCCGTCGGCGTCGCGCATCCTCGATGATCTGGTCCCGGTTGCGGTCGCAAGCGCTGGCGCGCTGCTCGAGTCGTTCCAGCCGCACCCGACCGCGATGGCGGATCGAACCTCGTGCCATGCTCCCGCTCCTCGTGGCGGGCCGGGCCGTGGGCGAACCATGGACACCTCATGGGCACGGCACCCCGGACACTGCACCACCGCACGGCGGGGAACGAGCACACAACACGAAGATCCGGCCACGAGGGCCGGATCCATGTTGGAGCGGATGACGGGATCCGAACCCGCGGCCTCCACCTTGGCAAGGTTACAGGCGGGGTCCTCGCGCGTTCGCCTGCATCCGCGGGTGTTTGGACGAAGCGGCCTCTGACCTGCGGCGATGTCCATCCGACGCGATAGGCGTCCACCGGCGTACGGGGACGTCGTCGCGACCGCCGTGACTCAACCACAGCCGCTCGGCCCCTTGAAACCGCAGCCCGCCGCCCACCCCGCCACCCACCGTCGGCTGCGCCCCGGGCTATCGTGGTACACTGCGTTAACCAACGTTAGGAGTCCGTGATGGAGACGGCGGCCCTCGAGGAGCTCGCTGACGAGCGAGGGGTCACGATGGAGGACATCGAGCAGGCTCTGCGAACGCTGCCGCATCCGGGGCGCGGCAGCCTGTCGGAGCATGAGCGCGGAGTGCTCGCCAGCTTCGGGGTTGATCCCGACCGCACGACACGGTCGCCGTTGGTCTCGGGGGTGCTACGACGTCGCCAGCTCGAACACGCATCGTTGACGACCGAACAGGTCGCCCGGCTGCTGGATCGTGAACCGTCCCGGATCCGCCAGCGCCTGTCAGGTGACCGTCGCTCGCTCCTGGGGTTCCACCGCCGCTCGGGGCGACGTGAGTGGCTGCTGCCAGCGTTCCAGTTCGAGCTCGGGTTGCACGAGATCGACGGTTGGGCGCGACTGCTGCAGGTACTGCCGCCCGCGGACGAGACCAGCCCGGTGGCGTTGGTGGCCTGGCTGACCGAACCGCAGACGAGCTTCGGGGGGCGGTCCCGGGCGGAAGCCCTCGCTGAGGGCGCCGACGTTCGTCCGCTGCTGGACGAGGCCGACGCCTTCGGCGTGCTTCCGTGACCGAGCGGTTGTCTGACGTCCCAGCGTCGTTGCCGCCGCTGCAGGACGAGCACCTCGTCGTGGTCCCTGCCGACACCTCGCTGGTGCGGCTCCACGATGTCGGTGGCCGCCACCCGACAGCGCACGATCAGCTGCGCTGGTTCGGGCCACTGCCCGGCAAGGGCCGCTTCGACCACCACCCGCCGGGTCCGCCCGCCGACCATGAGCCCCATCAGGGGGTCATGTACGTGGCCCCGGACGACCCCGGCGCTGCGCCGACGCGCGCCGCTGGCGCGGGCGGCACGGTGCTCGACGTGGTGCTGTGCGAGGCGGTGCAGGACGGCGACGTCCTCGTCGTCACCGATGGGCTCACCCTCACCGTCTGGCGAACGTCGGGCGAGCTCCACCTGTTGGATCGTCGCGGGCCGTGGGCGCAGCTCACCCGGGCCGGCACCCACCTGTCGAGCGCCCCGCACGACCGCACCCAGCCCTGGGCCCGTGCCATCCGGCGGCAGTATCCCGAGTTGCACGGCCTGCTGTACACGCCTGCGACCGGGGGCCGGGCGCTAGCGGCCGCGCTCAACGAGTCGAGCGTGCCCCGACTCGGCGGGCCGATCGAACTGTCCCGTCCGCTGCACCACCCGCAGCTGCTGCCGATCGTCGGTGAGGTCGGCCAGAGGCTCGGATTCTCGGTCGAGGTGGTGTGACCATCGACCGACGCGACGACGCGAACGATCCCGCCGACAGATGCCCTGTCGGGCACAGCCGGACGGCAGCCGCTCGGCGGGCGTCGCGGTCACAGGCGGGCGCGGTCGAGACGCTTGATGAGGTT
>CAYVJT010000300.1:0-4172 GCA_964451855.1 uncultured Actinomycetota bacterium | reverse complement strand
GTCGGCAAGGGCAACAACGGGGGCGACGGCTGGGCCGCCGCGCGGCGCCTGCGCGAGTGGGGCGCCGTCGCCTGGGTGGTGGCCCCGGACGGGCTGGACGTCGAGGTATCCGACGAGGCCGAGGCGCACCGCTCCGCCTGGATCGCCAGCGGCGGGCGCACATCGGCAGGACCCCACGACCTCGAGGTAGCTCTGGCCTGGGGCGAGGTCGCCGTCGACGCGCTGCTCGGGACCGGCACGCGCGGCGCGCCCCGCGGCCCCGCCGCTGACGCGGTCGCGGCACTGCGACGTGCGCACGCGGCCGGCACGACCGTGGTCGCCTGTGACGGACCGTCCGGCGTGTCCGCGGACGACGGGGAGGCCGAGCCAGGCACCGCGGTCGTCGCGGACCTCACGGTCACCTTCGGTGGGATGAAGCGGGGCCTGCTGCTGCACCCCGGTGCGGCCCACGCGGGACGGGTCGTGGTCGGCGACCTGGGCGAGCGCTACGACCCGGGGCCGTGCGCGTGGGCGGCGCTGACCCCGTGGGGTGCGGCACCGGTCCCGCTGCCAGCCGACGCCGACAAGCGGGCGCGAGGCGTCGTGCTGACCGTGGCGGGAGCGATCGGTACCGCCGGGGCGGCGGCGCTCGCCAGCGAAGGTGCGTTGCGTGCGGGCGCGGGGCTGGTCACGACCGCGGTCCCGGAGGCCGTGCGCACCGACGTGGCGGCCGCGGTCGACCCGGGGGTCATGGTGCGGCCGCTGCCGTCCGACGAGAACGGCGCCGTCGGGCCCGATGCCATCTACGCGCTCCCCGATCTGGCCGGCGTCGATGCCGTGGTGGCGGGTCCCGGGCTGGGGCACGGGCGCGGTGCGACGGAGCTGGTCCGGGCGCTGCGGGCCACCTCGACGTCCCTGGTGTTGGACGCGGACGCGTTGAACCTGCACCGGGACGCACCCGACGAGCTGGCCGAGCACCGTGGGCCGCTGGTGCTCACGCCGCACGAGCGCGAGCTGGCTCGGATCGGGGGTGGCGACGACGGTCCGGACGCCTGGGCGAAGCGGGTCGAGCGGGTGCCGCAGCTGGCGAGCGACCTCGATGCCACGATCGTGGTGAAGGGGCCGGGCACGATGGTGGTGGCGCCGGACGGGCGGGTGTGGGTGTGCCCGTTGGGTGGCCCGGCGCTCGGCTCGGGCGGGACCGGCGATGTGCTCTCCGGGATCGTCGGCGCGGCGGTCGCCACGGCGGACGACGTGCCACTGGCGGTCGCGCGGGCGGTGTGGTGGCACGCGGCGGCCGGTGAGCGGGTGGGCCGCCGAACCGGCGGGCGGGGGACCGCGACCGATCTGCTCGTCGAGCTGCCCCAGGTGCTGGCCGACCTGGTCGACATGGTCGACCTGGCCGACCTGGCCCACCCTGCGGTGCGGCGCGGTGGTCGTGCTGCCTCGGCGCAGGTGGGTGTCGGGGCGTGGCGCGGTGGTCGTGCTGCCTCGGTGCAGCGCTCGTCGCCAGGCGGGTTACCGTGGGAGAGCTGGCGGGCGTGGGAGCTGGCCGCACGGCACGAAGGGAGCGAGGCTCGATGACGACGCTGGTTGATGCACCGGTGGCGTTCCGGCCGAGCCGGGTCGAGGTCGACCTCGACGCGATCCGCGCCAACGTCGTCCGGTTCCGTGAGGTCACCGGTGTCGAGGTGTGCGCCGTGGTCAAGGCGAACGGGTACGGCCACGGGATGCTGCCCGTGGTTCGCGCGGCGCTGGACGCCGGGGCGATCTGGCTGGCGATCGCGATGGTCGAGGACGGGATCGAGCTGAGGCGCGAGGGGATCGAGGTCCCGCTCCTGCTGCTGTCCGAGCCGCCGCTGGCCGCGATCCCCTCCCTGCTGGATCTGGAGCTGACGCCGACGGTCTACCGGGCACCGTTCATCGCCGCGCTGGAGGCGGCGGGGCACGCCCGCGGTCGGGCCATCGACGTCCACGTGAAGGCCGATACCGGCATGGCACGGGTCGGGATCCCCGAGCGCGACTGGGACGACCGGCTCGAGCAGCTCGCGGCTGCGCGGTGGCTGGAGGTGACCGGTGCCCAGACCCACCTGTCGCGGGCGGACGAGCCGAGCCAGCCGACCACCGACGAGCAGCTCGCGAGGTTCGACGACTTCCTCTCCAGGGCATCCGCGCTCGGGCTGCACCCCACGATCGTGCACACGGCGAACAGCGCCGGGGCGCTGTGCCATCCCGCAGCGCGTCGCACCATGGTGCGGCCCGGGATCGGGATCTACGGGCTGTCGCCCGGCGCCGAGGTGGACGCGGCGGACCACGACCTGCGCCCGGCGCTGCGGGTGGTCTCCGAGGTGTCGCACGTGAAGCTGCTCGACGAGGGTGCGCCGGTCTCCTACGGGCACACCTGGCACGCGCCGCACGAGGGCTGGCTCGTGACCGTGCCGATCGGCTACGCCGACGGCGTACCCCGCGCGGTGTCGAACCGGTGCGAAGCGCTCGTCGGTGGCCGGCGCGTCCCGATCGTCGGCCGTGTCACGATGGACCAGCTCACGCTCTGGTGCGACGACCAGGCACCCGAGGTCGGTGACCCGGTCGTGCTCATCGGCGAGGATGGCGGCGACCGGGTCCGCATCGAGGAGTGGGCCGACGCCGCCGACTCGATCACCTACGAGATCGTCACCCAGCTGACCGCCCGGCTGCCTCGCCACCACCTCGGCTGATCACGACCACCTCGGCTGATCACCTCGCCTGATCCGGGGCGGCGGCCACGTCGGGCGGTCACGTCGGTCGGCCACGACGGTCGGGTACGTCGGTCGGGCACGACGGTCGGCCACGTCGGTCGGGTACGTCGGTCGGGCACGTCGGTCGGGCACGGTCGGCGCAGTAGCCTCGGGGTTGGAGCCACGAGCGGGCGTGCTGGCGCCGAGTGCTCGGTCGCTCGAACCACGCGAAGGGATGTCGAGGTGCGATCAGCAGCGCGGACCCTGGGCGCGACCGCCGCCATCGCCGGCGGACTCGCGCTGGGGTTCCTCGCGGAGCGGCGCTTCCTCCACCCCCGGCTCGAGGCTCCACCACCCGAGGAGGGGGTCCCGGACCTGGGCACGATCGCCGGCGACCTCGTCACGATCGACGGCCCGGACGGGCTGCCGGTCGCGGTGGAGACCTACGGCGCCCGCGGCTTGCCCGACGATGCGCCCCAGCTCGTGCTCAGCCACGGGTGGATCTGCACGGGTCGCGTCTGGCACGAACAGGTGCGCGGTTTGGCCGACCGCTACCACCTCGTCACCTACGACCAGCCAGGGCACGGGCGCACGCCAGCACCGGCGTCCGGGGAGTACGACCTCGACCTGCTCGGCGACACCCTGCATGCCGTCATCGAGCAGGCGACGCGTCCCGGTCCGATCGTGCTGGTCGGCCACTCGCTCGGGGGCATGGCGGTGCTGGATGCGGCTGACCGTCACCGCGAGTTGCTCGACGACCGGGTCGCCGGCGTGGTGCTGCTGTCGACCACCTCGCGAGCCCGCCCCGACCGGTTCACCTTCGAGTTCGGCGTCCACACGGTGTCCCAGCTCGAGCGCAGCATCCTGCGAGCCGTCCCCGCGCTGCGAAGCTCGCGGCTGTCCAACGCGACCGAGCGGCTCTACCGGTCGTCCTCGGACCTGTCGACGCTGCTGGTCCGGGCGATGGGGGTCGGGCCCGACACCGACCCGCGGATCGTCGAGTTCATCGAGCAGCTGCGTATCGACAGCGATCCGGACATGGTGTTCGGGCTGGCCGCGGCGGTGCTCGGTGTGGATGTCGACGCGGGGTTGGCGCGGCTGCGAGCGGACGTGTCGATCGTGGTGGGCTCGCACGATCGCCTCACGCCCCGATCGTTGTCGGAGCGGATGGCGCAGGTCAGCGGCGGCGAGGTGATCGAGCTCGCGGGCGTCGGGCACATGGCGCCGCTCGAGGCGGGTGGCGAGGTCAACGAGATCCTCGAACGCCACCTGCGCCGAGCCGCCTCCGGCGCCCGCACTGCTTCCCCCGCCTCGCGCGCCTCGTCCGCGCCGTCCTCGTCGCCCGCGTCGTCCGCCTCGTCCGCTCGGGCAGCCCGACGCACGGCGATGTGAGGCGACGCGATGGAGGAGGGAGTCTGATGGCGCTCGGGATCGACGGGGTACGGATCGGGACGTGGACCAGCCCGGACGGGGTGA
>CAYVJT010000299.1:0-4176 GCA_964451855.1 uncultured Actinomycetota bacterium | reverse complement strand
CCCTTGTCCTGGCGCACGTCGTGGTACTGCAGATCGACCATCTTGAGGCGGTCGTGGTCCCAGTCGAGGCCGTGGCGCTCCCGGTAGTTCTCGAGCAGTTCGAGCTTGGTCGCCCAGTCGACCTGCCCGGACAGCGCGCGCGGGTCACGTTCCGCCGTCGTGAGCACCGCCTCCCAGCGGTCCAGCACGTCGGAGGTCACCGGATCCTCCAGCTCACGTTCCTTGACGTAGCGCTTGCAGGCGTCGAGGTAGTGCCACTGGATCTCCAGCGCCGTCATGGTCGTGCCGTCCTCGAACCGCAGCGGCACCGTGCAGGACAGGTCGTGGCTGACCTCGTGGAAGGCCGCCACCGGCTCGTCCAGGGCGGGGAGCTCGGGCAGGGCCTCGTCCTCGATCACGTCGAGCAGCAGCAGCATCGTGCCGACCTTGAGGAAGGTCGCGACCTCGCACAGGTTCGCGTCCCCGTTGATGACGTGGATCCGCCGGTAGTGCTCCGGATCGGCGTGGGGCTCGTCCCGGGTGTTCATCAGGGGACGCTTGAGCGTGGTCTCCAGCCCCACCTCGACCTCGAAGAAGTCGGCCCGTTGCGACAGCTGGAACGTGACGTCCGCGTCGGGGAACTCGCTGCCGATGCGGCCGGCGCCGACGTACACGAGCCGGCTGACGAAGAAGGGCAGCAGCTGACGGGTCAACCGGCCGAAGGGCACCGACCGGGGCATCAGGTAGTTCTCGTGGGTGCCGTAGGCGGCACCCTTGCCGTCGGTGTTGTTCTTGTGGATCAGCACCCGACCGCCCTGCGGCAGGGTGAGCTCGGCCTGCGCCGCGGCGTCCTCCAGGATCCGCTCCCCCGCCTTGTCCCAGACCACCAGGTCGTAGGCGTTGGAGCACTCCGGGGTCGCGTACTCCGGGTGCGCGTGATCGACGTAGAACCGCGCGCCGTTGGTCAGCACCGTGTTCGCCAGGCCGAGATCCTCGTCCGGGTAGGGCTCGTGCGGGTCCGGGTGCTCGTAGCCCCTGGCATCCCGGAGCGGATGCTCGTCGGTGTGGTCCCAGCGGACGTCGCGCCGACCGCTGCCCCGGTAGGCCCCGACCACCAAGGACGAGGCCACCACCGGGTTGACCTCGGTGCTGCCGGTGACGGTGATGCCGAACTCGGTCTCGACACCGACGAACTTCGCGGTGGCCACCCTTGCCCCTCTCGTCTCGGGCCGGGCTAGAGGTACTGGCCCGGGCTGAGGTTGTCGATGGCGCGACCGCTCTCGTCGTCCGAGCTGATCAGCGTGCGCACGTAGACGATGCGCTCGCCCTTCTTGCCGGAGATCCGCGCCCAGTCGTCGGGGTTGGTGGTGTTCGGCAGGTCCTCGTTCTCACGGAACTCCTCGCGGATCGCCGTGACCAGATCATGGGTGGTCAGACCGAGCTCACCCGACCCGATGAAGCGCTTGATCGCGATCTTCTTGGCGCGCGAGACCACCGATTCGATCATCGCTCCCGAGTTGAAGTCCTTGAAGTACAGGACCTCCTTCTCGCCGTTGGCGTAGGTCACCTCGAGGAACTCGTTGTCATCGTCCTCGGCGTACATCTTGGTGACCGTCCGCTCGATCATGGCCTCGACCGCCGCCACCACGTCGTCACCGTGGCTCGCGACCTCGTCGGCGTGGATCGGCAGCCCCGAGTGGAGGTAGATCCCGAAGATCTCGTTGGCCGCCGACCTGTCGGGGCGATCGACCTTGATCTTCACGTCGAGGCGTCCGGGGCGCAGGATCGCGGGATCGATCATGTCCTCACGGTTGGAGGCGCCGATCACGACCACGTCCTTGAGCGATTCCACGCCATCGATCTCGGCCAGCAGCTGCGGCACGATCGTGGTCTCCACGTCCGAGGACACCCCCGAACCACGGGTGCGGAACAGCGATTCCATCTCGTCGAAGAACACGATCACCGGGAAGCCCTCGGCAGACTTCTCGCGGGCGCGTTGGAAGATCAGTCGGATCTGCCGTTCGGTCT
Source organism: uncultured Actinomycetota bacterium (assembly GCA_964451855.1). GTDB lineage: Bacteria > Actinomycetota > Nitriliruptoria > Nitriliruptorales > Nitriliruptoraceae > CSSed11-175R1. The sequence continues at coordinate 2,169 of CAYVJT010000299.1, read as the reverse complement.
CGCCGACGTACTTGTTCAGCAGCTCGGGGCCCTTGACGTTGAGGAAGTAGCTCTTGACGTCCTGGCGTCCGGTCTTGTCCTGCACCCGCTGGGCGAGGGAGTTGGCGACCGCCTTGGCGATCATCGTCTTGCCGCACCCCGGGGGGCCGTACAGCAGGATGCCCTTGGGTGGGCGCAGCTCGTGCTCGACGAAGAGATCGGCGTGGAGGTAGGGCAGCTCGACGGCGTCGCGGATCGCCTCGACCTGCGCGGTGAGACCACCGATCTGCTCGTAGGTGATGTCGGGCACCTCCTCGAGGACGAGCTGCTCGACCTCGGCCTTGGGGATGCGCTCGGTGGCCGTGTTGGCGCGGACGTCGACCAGCAACGCGTCGCCGGCCTTCAGCGGCAACGCCTGGAGCGGCTCCGCGAGGTGGACGACCCGCTCGTCGTCGGTCTGACCGAGCACGAGCACCCGGCCGTCACCGAGCATCTCCGCGATCGTCATCAGCTCGCCGCGGTCCTGGAAGCCGGCGATCGCGACGACGTTCATCGATTCGTTGAGGCGGACCTCCTGGCCGGGATGCAGGTCGTCCAGGGAGATGTCCGGACCGAGCTGCACCTCCAGCTTGCGGCCCGAGACCATCACCGTGACGGTCTCGCCGTCCCCCTCGCCTTCCTCGGACACACCGAGGAAGGTCCCGTAGCTCTGTGGCGGTGCGGCGAGGCGCTCGGCCTCCTCACGTAGCGTCGTGAGCTGGTCGCGAGCGGCCTGGAGCGTGCTCGCCAGCTTCTCGTTCTGCGCGTGCGCGGACTGCAGCTGGCTCTTGGTCTCGAGGAGGCGCTCCTCGAGGACCCGGATGCGCGCCGGTGCACCCTCGAGGCGTCGGCGCAGGAGCTCGACCTCCTCGCGCAGCACCTTGAGCTCGGCTGCCAGCTCGTCGGGGTCCCCGGGCTCGGCATCGAACCCGACGGACGTGGACTCGGCCTCGGGCTCGGAGCCGAGCAGGTCGAAGCCCTCGTCCTCCTCGTCCTGAGGACCGCGCTCGTGGGGCGTCCTTGGGCTGTCGTGCACCACCCTGGGCTCCTCTCGTCGATGCCTCACCGACGTGTCGCAGAGCGTACAGCACCCTCGGAACGCCACCACGGGACCGCCCCACGTCGGAGCTCGGTCAGCTGTCCAGTCAGCGGTCCAGGGGCCTCGGGACACCGGGGGCAGACGAGGTCGCCGCCGACCGGCCTCTAGTCCCCCTCGTTCCGGGTCGTGGCATCCCAGTCGATCCTCGCACCCGTATCGAGCTTGCGGCGAGGTGGTGGGGGTCCGCCCTCCTCTCGCGACGGCACGCGACGAGCCGTCGTCAGGAACGCCGTGTGCGCCACCATCCGATGCGCCGGACGAACGGCCAGCCCGTCGACGTCCCACGGCCGCACCAGCGTCTCGGTGGTGCGCACGTCGGTGAACCGACCGTCCTCCCACAGGGTCTGATCGAACCGCATGACCTGCGGCACCGTCGGCGTGTACGCCAGCACGATCCCGCCGGGAGCCAGGGCCTCGGCCGTGGGACCCACCGCGGCCCAGGGTTCGAGCAGGTCCAGGATCACGCGGTGCGCGTGACGGCCCGCCAACCCGGAGGTGACGTCGTCGACGATCAGTTCCCAGTTGGCCGGACGCTCGCCGAGGAACCGGGTCACGTTGCGCTCAGCGACCCTGGCGTGGTCATCGCGGAGCTCGAAGGAGGTGACGTGTCCGGTCGGCCCGACCGCGGCGAGCAGAGCCAGCGTCAACGCGCCCGAGCCTGCGCCGGCCTCGACCACCGTCGCGCCCGGACGCACGTCCGCGGCGGCCACGATCATGGCCTGGTCCTTCGGGTAGACCACCTGCGCCCCGCGCTTCATCTTCAGGACGAAGTCCTCGCGCGTCGGGCGCAGCACCACCACCTCCATGTTGCGGTTGGTGCGCACGGCGCTGCCCTCGACGGCGCCGATCAGCACGTCGTGCGGGACGAGGCCGGCGTGGCTGTGCCACTCACCCCCCGACTCGAGGGTGACGAGGTAGCGGCGGCGCCGGCGGTCGGTCAGCACGACCAGCTCACCTTCGGCGAGCGGCGCATCCGTTCCCGGCAACACGGGGCCCACGGCACTCCCCCCGGGGCCCACCCCTCCTGGGTCTCTCCCGGGGCCCACCCCTCC
>CAYVJT010000298.1:0-4186 GCA_964451855.1 uncultured Actinomycetota bacterium | reverse complement strand
GTGTGCTGGGGCGCCACGGTGACCGCCTGCCCTTGTGCCAGCGCGCTAGCAACCTCGCTGAGCACCTCCGCGATCGGCTCGGGAAGCGGAAGACGGGTGCCGTCGGCCAGCACCAACTCGGCCGCGCGCAGATCGTCGAGCTGGGCGACCAGGCTTCGGAATGAGGCATCGTCTTCGGGAGGGAGGACGGTGCGGTCGCGGACGGTCATGGGGAAGCTCCTCACGGGGTGGGTGCCGATCCTACCCCCAAACGAAAGAATCGAAAGAGCTAGGGTTCGCGCAGACTGACGGAGCGAGGGGCTCACTGGGTATCCGTCGACTGTTCATCGATCGCCGTGGCTACGAGGTTGGCCGCGTCCCGGTCGTCGTTTGGACGGACGTGGGCGTAGAGGCTTGAGGTGATGCTGACATCGGAGTGGCCGAGCCGTTGGCTCAACACCTCCGGTGAGACCCCGGCACGCAAGGCGGCCGTCGCATAGGAGTGACGCAAGCCGTGGACGTCCAGCGGCGGGGCGTCGATCTCGCGGGTGAGTCGGACGAACCAGCGGTAGAAGCTGTCGGGCCGGATCGGGCCGCCGAGCGGATCGGCGAACATCAGTGGCCCGCGTGGATGCTCGACCCACGCGGATCCGGCCACATCGCGCTCGAACCGTTGCCGGCGTTGGTGTTCGTCGAGGACCTCCAGGGTCGTCGTGTCGAGCGCGATGGTGCGGGTCGCCGCGTCGGTCTTGCCCTCCTGCTGCCAGACCAGCTGGCCCTGCATGACGGTGACGGTCTGGCGACCGAGGTCCAGGCTGGCGGCCTGCCGGTCGAGGTCGCTCCAGCGCAGGCCGAGGATCTCGCCGCGACGTGCACCGGTCGTGCCCGCCAGCCGCCATGCGGCATGCAGACGGTCGGCACGGACATGCGCGAGGAATCGGGCCAGCGTGGTGGCGTCCCATGACCGGTCACGGGTGTTGTGCGACCTGGCCTGCCGGGCGGTCGGCGGGTGCGCGAGCGACGCGACGTTGCGAGGCACGTGTCCGCGTTCGGCGGCCTCCTGCAACGCCCGGTGCAGGACCCCGTGGACGTTACGGACGGTCTTCGGGGACAGGCCCTTGTGCCGGTCGGGCGAGCAGCCGTGCTCCTTGCAGGTGACCCCGGCGGTGGGGCACTTGCCGGCCCGTCGACCTTGGGCCTCGAGCTCGCGGTAGAGCCGGTCGAGGTGCTCCGGAGTGAGCGCCGCCAGCGGGACCCCACCGATACGCGGGTTGATGTAGACGCGAGCGGACTGGCGGTAGTCGGCCATCGTCGTCGGCTTCTTCCGAAGGCTCGCGAGCCAGCCGTCGAGGTACTCGGCCAGCGTGATGCGCGACGGCTCGGTGTAGATCCCGGCGGTGACCTTCGCGAGTGCGTCGCGCAGGAACGTCTCGGCGGCTGCTCGGGTGGTGAAGCCACGCTTGCTGGACTGACGACGCTCGCCGGTGACCGGGTCGGGCAGCGTGTCGAACACCACCCGCCACAGCCGATCGCCGGCCTTGGTGGTGTAGGAGTAGACGCTGCCGCGCATCCCGGGTCCTCCGTTCGCCGGGGCGGCAAGCTTCGACCGGCCGTCGGCCGTTCGCTAGGGGTCGCTTGCCGCCTGTGGATAAGCCGCTCAGCCGGTCGCCGGGTCGGTGCCGGCCACGAGCTGATCGGCAGGCAGACCCGGTAGCTCGAGGACCCGGTAGGTCGGTACGAGCAGCCGACGGCCGATGCGCACCGCCACGATCTCCCCGGCGTGGATCGCGTCATAAGTCTGGCGCAGCCCGAGACCCAGCAGCTTCGAGGTCTGCTTGACCGTCAACGCCGGCGGCAGCGGAAGGTCGAGGTCGATCAGCCCCGCGAGGCTGGTCGCAACATCGGACGGGAGCACGGTCGCGGTCTTCATGGGTTCCTCCTGGTCGCCGCCGTGGGTCGGCGGTCACCAAAGGAGTTGTCCTGCGCGGACCTCGGAAGTGACACGGATGCACCTGGCGCACACGAGCCCCGATGAAGCGGTTCTGTGACGGTTCTGAAGCGCCTGTCTGGTCCGCCCGAGCCGCTTCAGAACCGCTTCACCGCCGCTTCATCAGCGGCGCCGGCCGTTACAGCGGGCGCCCTGGAGGCCGAAGGCGGCGCACACAGCGTGCCTCGCGCCGAGGTAGGGGGTGCGGGCGCCGACCCGTGGTGCCGTACGAGCAAGCGACCGACCGCACCGCCACCGCAGAGGCTTCGGCAGGCTGCTCCGGCGGGGTGACGTCCGCCCGGATGGCCGCCCGCGCCTGACACAGCGCGTCGAAGAATCCTGGCCAGTCTTCCGCCGGGTCGATCGTGGCACGCAGGGCGTCGAGCACGTCCAGGGTCCGGCGGTGCCGCTGCGCCGTGACCCAGTCGTTCTGCGCGCCCGTGCGATGGCCCCACCGGGTGTCGAGGCCCCAGGCAGCATTCAGCGCCGCGAGGAGCTTGAGCCGGAAGCCCGACCAGTCGGCCGCATCGCCGCCTTCGTAGGCGAGCGTGACGAAGTGGACGTACTGCTCCCACGTCACCTGCGCCGGTGATGCCCAGGCCCCATCGGCTCCTGACGTCCCCACAGGTCCTCCTTCCCCGCTCCTGCTGAGCGGACGCACCGTCGCAGGCCGACCACAGGACCGCACCTCCACCTCTCGCCGACCTGTGGACGGACCGCCCCCGACCGTGCGGCCCACGCATCGGTGTCACTTCTGAGCTGCCTCGAGGACAACTCCTTCACAGAAGCGAGGTGAGACACCAATGCATCATCAGATCCAGCCGGCCGGGAGTGCCGTGTTGCACCGCTGCGGACGAGGAGTTGCTGGCCCTCGACGAACCCGAACGACCTCCCGTCGTTAGTTCGGTTTAGGAGCTAAGCTGAACTAAGCGAGTCGGGTGGTTCAGGATGCGTGGTCGGTACGAGCGGCGGACATGGCAGCACGACCCGACCCTGTATGCCCCGGCTCGGTTCCGGCGTGCCTGTCACTATGACGTGTTCCTGCCTGAGCCGCTCGCTGGCTTCGAACCGATGCTGGCTGCGATGACGGTCGGAGTGGTGTCCGACGCGGAACGGCGCCTGCAGCGGCTCGGTGCCGGATCGGCCGAGGCGTTGGGGGCGCTTGCTCGGCTGCTGCTGCGCACCGAGTCGATCGCGTCGTCGAAGGTCGAGGGCCTGCAGGTCGATGCTCGTGATCTCGCCCGGGGTGAAGCCCGAGCCGATACCGGCGGCAAGCTCAACCCGACCACCGCCGAGGTGCTGGCCAACATCGACGCGATGGAGCTCGCGATCGAAGGGTCGAGCAGCGCCGACGCGTTCGGTCGCGATCAGATCGTGGCGATCCACCGGCAGCTGATGACCGCGGCGCCCAACACCCGCATCGCCGGACGGATCCGCACCCTCCAGAACTGGATCGGCGGCAACGACCACAACCCGTGCGGTGCGGACTTCGTCCCACCACCCCCCGAGCACGTCGAGCCGCTGCTGGCGGACCTGTGCGAAGCGATGACAGACGAGTCGCTGCCGCCGCTCGTCCAGGCTGCGCTCGTGCATGCGCAGTTCGAGACCATCCACCCGTTCGATGACGGCAACGGGCGGACCGGACGGACCCTGATCCACGTCGTGCTCCGTCGGCGTGGACTCGCCGAGGTGTTCGTGCCACCCATCAGCGTGGTGTTCGCGCGGGATCGTGACCGCTACATCGGCGGACTCACCGCCTACCGCGATGGCGAGGTCGACCGGTGGATCGAGACCTTCGCCACCGCTGCCATCCAGGCGACCGATCTCGCGACCTCCTACCTCGACGAGGTGGCACAGCTGACCGAACGTTGGCGAGCCACGCTGCGCGCCGCCTCCAACCCTCGTGCGGACGCGGCAGCATGGGCCATCATCGACGTGCTCCCCGCCCACCCAGTCATCACCGCAGCCATCGCCGGTGCCGTGACCGGCAGAGCAAAGGCCCCCATCCACAACGCGCTTGAGCAGCTCGCCGATGCTGGCGTCCTCGTGCCGATTGCGGGGGGCCGGCGCAACCGCTCCTGGGAAGCCGACGGGCTCCTAGACCTGATCGCCGATCTCGAGGCCGGCGACCTACCGCGATGACCTGTGGTCGCACATCACCGTGTTTCGGGCGCGTAAGCCCCAAGACAGAGCCGCGCGCAACCGCATCCCGAAACTACC
>CAYVJT010000297.1:0-4204 GCA_964451855.1 uncultured Actinomycetota bacterium | reverse complement strand
CCCGGGAGTCGCCCCACGCTCGGCCACGTTCGGCGACGTCGGTTCTCGGACGCTAGCGTCGCACCCCATGGATGCCATCGATCACACGCTGGACCTCGATCTCGACTGGATGAAGGAGGTCCTGCTCGAGCTGCTGCGGATCCCGAGCCCGGCGGGCCGCACCGACGTCGTGATGCAACGGGTCGGGGAACGGCTCGAGGAGATCGGGCTGCCCTTCGAACTGACGCGACGTGGTGCCATGATCGCGTCGCTCCCCGGCAACGGTGACGGTGAGCTGAACCGGGCCGTGGTCGTGCACACCGACACGATCGGGTGCATGGTGCGGGAGCTCAAGCCCAACGGACGGTTGTCGATCGTGCCGATCGGCTCCCACTCGGCACGGTTCTCCGAGGGCACGCGGGTGATGATCTTCTCCGACGACATCGAGCACTCGTACACGGGAACCGTGCTGCCGACCAAGGCGTCCGGCCATGCCTACGGCGACGCCATCGATACGCACCCGATCGGTTGGGACCACGTCGAGGTGCGCCTGGATGAGAAGGCGCACGACGCGCAGGACCTGGCCGACCTCGGGCTCGCGGTGGGGGACTTCGTCGCACAGGTCGCCTACCCGATCATCACCCGCGCGGGGTTCGTCAACTCGCGCCACCTCGACGACAAGGCCGGGGTTGCGGCGGTACTGACCGCGTTCAAGGCCCTGGTCGACTCCGGGACGCAGCTCGAGGTCGGGGTCCGGCTGCTGATCACGATCTCGGAGGAGGTCGGCCACGGGGCATCCAGCGGTATCAGCCACGACATCGCCGAGCTGCTGTCGATCGACGCGGCGGTCGTCGCCGAGGGACAGACCACGACCGAGACCGGGGTCACGGTCGCGATGCAGGACCTGCACGGCCCCTTCGACTACCACCTGACCCGGCGCCTGTGTGCCCTGGCGGAGGCGAACGGCATCGAGGTCAACCGGGACGTCTTCCGGTACTACCGCTCCGACGTCGCGGCCGCCCTCGAGGCGGGGGCGGAGACCCGGGCGGCGCTGCTCGGGTTCGGGGTCGACGCGACCCACGGGCACGAACGCACCCACCTCGACTCCATGGTGGCGACCGCGAGGTTGCTCGCCCTGTACCTGCAGACCCCGCTGACCTTCAGGTCGTGGGACGCGGAGCCGACGGGGCCGCTGAGCAGCTTCCCGTCGTCCGCGGTCCAGCCGGTCCGGCGGGAGCCGGAGTTCGATCCGGAGGACGACGACCTGGTCCTGCACGACCCCTTCCCGGAGCTCGACGAGGAGGACGGTGCCTGGTACGGCTCGGCGCGCCATCCCGGCGACGACCGCTCCACCGACGACGAGGCCACCGACGACGAGGCCACCGACCACGGGTCCAACGACGACGAGGCATGACATGCGCATCGCACTGATGATCGAAGGCCAAGAGGGCGTCACCTGGGAGCAGTGGGTAGCGATCGCCCGTGCCTGCGAGGAGCACGGGATCCCCGACCTGTTCCGCTCCGACCACTACGTCGGCCTGATGGGTGACGAGACGCGTGACGCCACCGATGCCTGGGCCACGATCGCCGCCCTCGGCGCGGTGACCTCGACCCTGCGGCTGGGCACGTTGGTCTCGCCGGTGACCTTCCGTCACCCCTCGGTGCTCGCCAAGATGGTGGCCACGGCGGACAACGTGTCCGGCGGTCGCGTCCAGGTCGGCATCGGCGCCGGATGGAACGAGCGGGAGCACGTGGCCTACGGCTTCGACTTCCCCGACGTGGCGACCCGGTTCGAGCTGCTGGGCGAACAGGTCGAGATCGTCCGTCGCCTGCTCACCGAGGAGACGGTCAGCTTCTCCGGATCCCACTACCAGCTGGAGGACGTGCGTCCCCTGCCGCGACCGGTCCAGTCACCGGTGCCGCTGATCATGGGCGGGAACGCGGGTCCGCGGGCCGCCGCGCTCGCCGCGAGGTTCGCGGACGAGTACAACACGATCGGCGCCGGGATGTCGGAGCTGCCAGAGCGGCTCGCCCAGCTCGACGCGGCGTGCGAGGACGCCGGACGTGATCCGGCGACGCTCACCCGGTCGATGATGACGGTCGGCATCCTCGGGCGCACCCACGAGGAGGTCGTCGAGCGTGCCGGGGCGCTCATGGCCAAGGCTGGAGCCGACGGGGACCCGGCGGCGTTCGTCGAGGAGCGGGCCGACAGGTGGATCGCCGGGACCGTCGAGCAGGTCCGCGACCAGCTGGGACGGCTCGAGGAGATGGGCATCGAGCGGGTCATGTTGCAGCACCTCGTCCACGACGACCTCGAGACGATCGCGATGATCGGCCAGGAGCTCGTCGGAGGATGAGCCGTCGCCCTCGGCGGGTCAGTTCGGTTCGGGGGTGCGGACGGTGCTGGGGTAGTCCGCGCGCCACCAGTGCACCGCGATGCCCACGAGCACGATCCGGCCGACCACGTCGATCAGCCCGCTGACGTCGGCGAGTGCGGCACCGAACGACAGCATCTGTCCGAGGTCGAACAGGGCGGTCGCCAGGACCGGCGCGACGGCGGCGAGCAGGGCAGGGGCCGCGAGTCGTCGGGGGAGGAACGCGACGGTGACCAGGATCACGCCGAGGGCGACCACCTGGAGCAGGAACGGCACGTCGGCGAGCGTCTGCGGTGGGATCATCGCGCGGCTCGGCCACAGCTGCCCTGCGAGGAAGGTGATCATCGCCACCGCCGCATAGCTCCAGGGCCGGCGATCGACCCAGTGCCACCGAGCCCGCTCGCGGTGACACCAGGCCGTGACACCGCTGCCGAGCAGCGCGACCGAGGCACCGACGCGCAGCACGGCCAGCAGGAGCTCGCGCGCGGTGATCGGCTCGGTCCACCAGATGAGCTGCATCACGTCGTAGAACAGCTGTGGGATGACGATCAGGGCACCCGCTGCGAGCACGGCGATGCCGCGTTCGTCGCCGCGGAGCAGGAGCCAGGCACCGGCGACCGGCACGGCGAGGGCGCCGACGACCGCGAACAGGTACAACGACCCGAAGGGCAGGGGCCACCGCCCCAGCTCGAGCAGCTCGAGGAGCAGCACCGCGGCTGCTGACGCGACGGCGAGGCGGATCGCCCACGTTCGCCCGGGTGTCATCGTTCCCGCCTGGTCGCCCGTCCATGCCTCGGGGTCCCGCGACGGGACCGCTACCGAGGACCTCCCACGGTAGCGGGCCGTGCAGCGCCTGCTCCGGCTCGTCACAGCCCGAACGTACGGTGTGGTCGCACCGGGCCGCCGACAGCCACGCACAGCCACGCACAGCCACGAAGAGGAGCACCGATGACGCCCCTGCTCGCCGTCATCCTGGGGATCACGGTCATCGCTGCCGTGACGGCTGCGGTCGCGGTGGTCGTGCACCTGCAGCAGCGTCGGGCGGCCGTCGTCCTCGCGCAAGCGCATCGGCGTGATCTCGCGGAGGCGATCGACACGCTGACAGCGGTCGCCGGGGATCGTCTGGACGCGCACACGCGGACGGGGACCGCGCACCTGGAGGGGCGCAAGGAGCTGATCGACGCCGAGCTCGAGCGGATGGGACGCACCCTGCACGAGGTCACCACGACCCTGGGTCGCCTCGAGGCCGAACGGGCCGAGCAGCTGGGCAGGATGGGTGAGCAGCTCCAGGGGGTCGCGCGCAGCCACCAGGACCTGGCGCAGACCACCGGGGCGCTCCGTGAGGCGCTCGCCAGCTCGCAGGCGCGAGGGCAGTGGGGCGAGCGGATGGTGGAGGACGTGCTGCGTGCCGCCGGGTTCGTCCACGGGGTCAACTACCGCACACAGGTCACCACCCGCAGCGGCACGCGGCCGGACGTGACGTTCCTGCTCCCACGCGACCAGGTGGTCCACCTCGACGTGAAGTTCCCGCTGGATCGCTACCTCGCGATGGTGGACGCCGGGACCGACCAGGAGCGCGACGCGCATCGCACCGCGTTCCTGCGGGCCGTGCGCGAGCGGATCCGGGAGCTGGCGGGGCGCGGCTACGTCGATCCGCAGGACGGCACGATCGACTGCGTGCTGCTGTTCATCCCCAACGAGCAGGTCTTCGGCTTCGTCCACGAGCACGACCCGCAGCTGCTCGACGACGCGTTGGCGCAGAAGGTCGTGCTGTGCTCGCCGTCGACGTTGTTCGCGGTGCTCGCGGTGATCCGTGAGGCGGTGGATCGGGTGGCGCTGGAGGCCACCAG
>CAYVJT010000296.1:0-4207 GCA_964451855.1 uncultured Actinomycetota bacterium | reverse complement strand
CGCAGGGGTGGGCGTGTCGGGGGTGTCGCTCACGTCGTATCGCTCGATCGCTGTCGGGTGGAGCGGAGCGTACGCGCCCGCGAACGTCGGCCAGCCTGGGTACGTTCGTGGCCTGGGTGATCGCGTGGGCGGAGCGTCCCGCGGGGACGGGCTCGTCATGCAACGGCGGAGGTTCCTGGCGATCGGCGCGTCGGCGGCGCTGATCCTCGCCGGCTGCGGTCGTTGGCTCCGTGACGCCGCTGACGAGGTCGCCCAGACGGAGGCACCGGCGTCCGGATCCCCCTCGAGCGAGGCCGGTCCGCCCACACGCGAGGCAACACCTCCCGGGGCCGAGCCACGCGAGGAGCCACCCGCCGAGGCGGGTGAGGAGACCGCTCCGACCGAGGATCCGTCGGACGGTGAGGAGGCGGAGCACACGGCGGACGAGGGCGAACCCACGTCGGAACTCGATCGCGAGGTCGACCCCGAGCTGCTCGAGGCGGAACCCACCGAGTGGGGCGAGGCCGTGACGGGGGTGGGGAGCCGCCTCGCCGACACGTCGGCGATCGCGCTGACCCTCGACGCGTGCGGTGGACCGAACGGCAGCGGTTACGACGCGGCGCTGATCGAGCACCTCCGCGACCACGAGGTCCCTGCGACGCTGTTCATGAACGCGCGGTGGATCGAGGCGAACCCCTCCGTGTTCGACGAACTCGCCGACGATCCGCTGTTCGAGATCGCCAACCACGGCACCGAGCACCGCCCGCTGTCGGTCGATGGCCGCAGCGTGTACGGGATATCGGGCACCGCCTCCGCGGAAGCGGTGATCGACGAGGTGGTCGACTGCCAGCAGCTGCTGACCCGGCGGACCGGAAGGTCTCCGCGCTTCTTCCGCTCCGGGACGGCGTACTACGACGACGTGGCCGTGCGGATCGTCCAGGCGCTGGGGCTCGAGGTCGCCGGGTACTCGGTCCTCGGCGATGCCGGCGCGACGTTCTCCGCGTCGCAGGTCCGGGACGCCCTGCTGGGTGCCACCCCCGGCTCGATCGTGCTGCTCCACATGAACCATCCCGGCAGCGGCACCGCAGACGGCGTGGCGGCAGCCCTGACGGCCCTGCAGGACCGTGGCGTGACCTTCACCACGCTGGGAGACCACACGCTGCGGTGAGCGGCGTTCAGGATCCGTCGCGGTCGATCAGGTCGAGGTAGGCGTCGAGGCTCCCGGGGTTGGCCATCGCGCCGCGGTTGACCACCTCCTCGGCGGGCTCACCGTCGAGGAGGCGCTTCACGGGCACCTCCATCTTCTTGCCGGAGATGGTGCGTGGCACGGCCGGAACCGCGTGCAAGGTGTCGGGGACGTGGCGTGGCGAGAGCTCGGAGCGGAGCGTGCTCGCCAGGGTCCGCCGCAGCTCGTCGTCGAGGTCACGACCCTCCTCGAGGACCACGAACAGGACCAGCTCGCCGGCGCCGCCGGCAGGGTCCTCGTGGTGGACGACCAGGCTGTCGACGACACCGTCGACCTCATCGACCACGGAGTAGAACTCGCTCGTCCCCATCCGCACACCACCGCGGTTGAGGGTCGCGTCGGACCGACCCGTGATGATGCACGCCCCGTCGGAGGTGATCTCCAGCCAGTCACCGTGGCACCACACGCCCGGGAAGTCCTCGAAGTAGGCGGCGCGGTAGGCGGAACCGTCCGGGTCGTTCCAGAACCCGACCGGCATGGAGGGCATCGGGGCGGTGATGACCAGTTCGCCACGCTCGCCGATGACCGGGTTGCCGCCTGGGTCGTAGGCCTCGACCTTGGCACCGAGGAAGCGGCACGGGATCTCGCCGGCGCGCACGGGGTGCAGCGGCGACGCACCGACGAAGGCGGTGCACACGTCGGTCCCACCGGAGACCGACGCGACCTGCAGGTCGCGGTGGACGTGGTCGTAGACCCACGAGAACCCCTCCGGCGGCAGGGGTGAACCGGTCGAGCCGACCTGGCGGATCCGCGAGAGGTCCAGCTCCTCCCCCGGTGCCAGCCCGGCACGCCTGCAGTTCAGCAGGAACGGCGCGCCCACCCCGAAGACGGTCACCTCGAGGTCCGCGGCCATGCGCCACAGCGTCGATAGGTCCGGGTAGCCGGGGTCGCCGTCGAAGAGCACCAGTGGGCTACCGACCGCCAGCCCCGAGACCAGGAGGTTCCACATCATCCACCCGGTCGTGGTGAACCACGTGAACCGGTCGTCGGGCCCGAGGTCGTGGTGCAGCCCGAGGGCCTTGAGGTGCTCGACGAGGATGCCCCCGTGCCCGTGGACGATCGCCTTCGGCAGACCCGTGGTGCCGGAGCTGAAGAGCACGTACAACGGATGGTCGAAGGGCACCGCGGCGAAGGTCGGCTCGGCGGACTCGCTCGTCAGCTCCTCCCACGTCACGATGTCGGGCACCCGGTCGGCCGCTGCCTCGACGTCGAGGTAGGGGATCAGCACGGTGGTGCGCAGGCTCGGCAGCTCGGCGCGGATCTGGGCGAGCTCGTCGGTGCGGTCCATCGGTTTGACGCCGTAGCGGTAGCCGTCCACGGCGATCAGCACGGTCGGCTCGATCTGGCGGATCCGGTCGACGACGCTCCTGACCCCGAACTCGGGGGCGCACGACGACCACACGGCCCCGATCGATGCCGTGGCCAGGAACGCGATCAGCGTCTCGGGGATGTTCGGCGCGAAAGCCGCGACCCGGTCGCCGCGCCTGACCCCGAGCCGACGCAGCCCAGCCGCCGCGCGCGCGACCTGGTCGCGGAGCTCGTCCCAGGAGACCGTGACATCGTCGCGCGACTGCGACCGCGCCACGATCGCCGGGGTGTCCCCGGTGGTGCGCAGCAGGTGCTCGGCGTAGTTGAGCGTGGCGCCGGGGAACCAGTGTGCGCCCGGCATGCTCGCGTCGGCCAGCACCCCGCCCGCCGGGTCGCGGAACCGCACGTCGAACTCGTCGACGACCGCGGACCAGAAGCCGGGGAGGTCATCGACCGACCACTGCCACGCAGCGTCGTAGTCCGGGAGCTCCAGGCCGAGGCTGGTCTCCACCCGGTCGAGGAAGCGTCCGAGCCGGCTCGTCGCACGGACGTCGGCGGGAGGTTCCCACAGCAGCGTCCCGGTCTCGATCTCCGCCATACCCGCCTCCGCCTCGCTCCTTCGCGACCCTATGCCGGTGGACGGTGCCGATGCCACCCCGCGGCTCGGGTGACCGTGGGCCACGCACGGGCCCAGGGGTCACGCGCGGGACCGAGCCGCGGAAGCTCACCAGCGTCGTCGGTCGAGGACCCCGGCACCGAACGTGGCCCCTACGTCGGGGCGTCCTCGTCCGGGCGGCCGCCGATGGCTTGGCGGCGGGGACCCCTGAGGCGAAGGGCCCACGAAGTGCAGCGGGGCACGAGGCGGTGGAGGGCGAACAGCCCCCGCAGGACCGGTGGATGGAGCACCTGCGGGCGGGGCCGGGCGATCGTGCTGAGGATCACCTCGGCCGCCTCGGTCGGGCCGCACGTACGGACGAGGCGGCCGAGCCAGGGCCGCCGCTCCCTCGCTCCGTCGTTGACGTCGAAGTACGGCGTCGCCACCTCGCCGAACGCCACGTGGCAGCTGTGCACGCCGGTACCAGCGAGGTCCTGCCGCAGTGCCTCGTGGTACCCACGGAGCGCCCAACGGGCGACGGTGTACGCGGTGGCACCGGGCCACGGGTCGTAGGCTGCCGGAGAGCCGACGTGGACGACCACACCCGCACGCTGCGCCAGGAGGTCACCGAGGAACGCGTGGGTGACGTGGTAGGCGGCGCGGTAGGGGGCATCGAGCATCCGCTCCATATCGGCGGGCGGGGTGTCCTCCGGCCACCGCCACGCTCCGGCACCCGCCGCGTTGACGATCGCCGCCGGGGCACTGTGGGCCTGGCGGACGCGCTCGGCCATCCCCGCCACCGCGTCCGGGTCCGCCGCATCGATCGGCTCCGCGATGCCCACGCCGCCGACCGCATCCACCTGGGCCGCGACCCGTGCCACCTCGTCGTCACGGCGCGCGACGAGCACCACGGTCCACCCGTACGCGGCCAGGGCCAGCGCGGTCGCCTCGCCGATGCCGCTCGATGCCCCCGTCACCACCGCGACCCGCCCCGGCATGCCTGGCTCCTCGTCGTCCCGTCGGCGACGCTACCCGCAGCGCGCACACCACGCGCCGACGCACCCCGGGGCATGCAGCGA
>CAYVJT010000295.1:0-4256 GCA_964451855.1 uncultured Actinomycetota bacterium | reverse complement strand
ACGTCCGGCGCCACGTCCGGCGCTACGGTGGTGGATCGAACGAGCGCGCGACGGGCGCGCCGCGCGTGACGTCGAGGACGTGAGCCGAGCATGCAGCGAGGTTCCAGGCCGCCAGGCCGGTCGTTCGTGGGGGTCGCGGGCGCCACGGCCCGGCTCGCGGCGTGCTCTGCGACCGGCCGTGACGCGATCGCGCGAGATGCCGGCCGCGATGCGCAGACGCGCTGCGCAGGGCGGTTCGACCGCACGTGAGCGCCGTCCTCGGGATCCTGCTCGTCGCTGCTCTGATCATCGCCAACGGCATCTTCGTGGCGGCGGAGTTCTCGCTGGTGAGCGTCCGCCGGCCGGTCGTCGAGGAGCGTGCGGGTGGCGGCGATCGCCGTGCCCGGATGGTGGTGCGCGAACTGTCGGACCTGGCGTTCTCGCTGTCGTCCGCACAGTTCGGCATCACCGCGACCTCGCTGCTGCTCGGTTACGTGGCCGACCGCACGATCGGCGAGACGGTGGTGCGCCCGCTCCTCGGCCTCGTCGGTCTGCCCGCGGAGGCGTCGCTGACCGTCGCCGTGATCGCGACCCTGCTGCTGTCGACGATGCTGCAGATGGTGCTCGGGGAGCTGTTCCCCAAGAACCTCGCCATCTCCCGGCCGCTCGGCATCGTGTTGGCGGTGACCCCGCTGACCCGGCTGTTCCGGCTGGTCTTCGGACCCGTGATCCGCGTCTTCGACGGGGCGGCGCAGTGGATCACCCGCAACGTCTTCCGGGTCGAGATCGCCCGGGAGCTCGAGGGTGGCCACAGCCTCGACGAGCTGGCACGCATCGTGTCGGCCTCCGGCGAGCAGGGCAGCCTGACCGACCAGCAGACCGAGCTGCTGCAGCGGGCGATCGGGTTGGGTGACCGCCGGGTCAGCGAGGTGATGGTGCCGCGGCCCGACGTGGTCTGGCTGCACCGCGACGACACCCTGCAGGCCCTGCGCGACGCCGCGCGGAGCACCGGGCACAGCCGGTTCCCGATCCGCGGGGACACCGAGGATGAGGTCCTCGGCACGGTGCACGTCAAGGACCTGTTGACCGTGCCGGCCGAGGAGCACGCCGTCACGCCCCTGACCGCGGTCGCGGCCCGCATGCTGGCCGTCCCGGAGAGCGAGTCGCTGCGCCGCCTGCTCGCCGATCTGCGTCGTGAGCAACGCACCTTCGCGCTCGCGGTCGACGAGTACGGAGGGACGGCGGGCATCGTCACGGTCGAGGACGTGCTGGAGCAGCTCGTCGGCGACATCTCCGACGAGTTCGACCGTCGCGCCGACGCCGACGTGCGACGGGTCGGTGCGGGACGCTTCCTGGTGTCTGGGACCCTGCGGGTACCCCGGGTCGCCGAGCTGTTCGAGGTGGAGCTGCCCGACGGGGAGTACGAGACCATCGCCGGCTTCGTGCTCGACCGTCTCGGCCACATCCCCGAACCGGGGGAGCGGGTCAGCTACGACCGGCTCGAGCTGACCGTCATCGCGCTCGAAGGCGTCCGGATCACCCAGGTCGCGGTGCGCATCGTCGAGGACGTCGCGTCCTCCGACGGGGCGGGTGGGACGTGATGCCCCTCCTCGCCGTCGAAGCCGGCACCCATGGCACCTTCAGCATCACCGCGGTGCTCGTCGGGCTGGCGCTGCTCCTGGGCAACGGTGCCTTCGTGGCCGCGGAGATCAGCCTGCTCGCGGCCCGCCGCACCCGCTTCGAGGAGGCGGCGGAGTCCGGCGATCGCCGCGCCGGTCGCGCGCTCGCGGCCCACCGCGAACTGTCGGTCACCTTCTCCGCGGCGCAACTCGGCATCACGATGTGCTCGCTCGGTCTCGGGGCCATCGCCGAGCCCGCCGTGCAGGCCCTGCTCGCCGACCTGCTCCGGGACACGTTCGTGCCCGCGGGCGCCATCCCGGTGCTGTCCTTCGCGGTGGCGCTGTCCATCGTGGTCTTCCTGCACATGGTCGTCGGGGAGATGGCCCCGAAGAACCTGGCGATCGCCAAGCCGGAGCAGGTGGCGCTCCGACTGATGCGGCCCTTCGCCGCGTTCATCCTCGTCCTGCGGCCACTGATCGTGCTCCTCAACACCCTGGCGACCCTGCTGGTGCGTGCGGTGCGGGTCGAGCCCGTTGACGTGCGGCAGCTGGTGCACACCCCCGAGGAGCTCGCGCTCGCGCTGGCCGAGTCCAAGGACCTCGGCACGATCGCGCCGCAGGACGCACGGATGATGGGCGCCGCGCTGCGCCTCGCCGCGATCGACGCGGAGGCGGCCATGACGCCACGCGTCGACCTCCACGCCGTGTCGGACGACGCGACCCTTGCCGAGGTGCTGGCGGTCGCTACCGAGACCGGGCACACGCGCATCCCCGTCTACCACGAGGATCTGGATCACATCGTCGGGCTGGTGCACATCAAGGACGCGCTGATCCGCGACGAGGCCGATCGGCAACGCCTCTCGGTCACCGATCTGCTGCGACCGATCCCTGCCGTTCACGAGTCCCGTGACCTGGAGCAACTGCTGCGCGACATGCTCGACGACAACAGCCACGCGGTGGTGGTCGTCGACGAGTTCGGTGGCACGGCGGGCTTGTTGACGTTGGAGGACGTGCTGGAGGAGCTGGTCGGGGAGATCGCCGACGAGTTCGACGAGGCGTACGCCCACGAGGAGATGCCCGAACGGTCGTGGGTCGTCCCCGGCGCCATGCGCCGCGACGAGGTGGAACGGCTGACGGAGCTGCAGCTGGAGGGTGGGGACACCGAGACGCTGACGGGCTACCTCGTCGAGCAGCTCGGCCGGCTCCTGGAGGTCGGCGACGTCGTCACCACCGACGAGGGCTGGAGGTTGACCGTCCGCAGCCTCGAGGGCTGGCGCGCCGGTGAGGTCGAGATCGAGGCGCCGGCTCCGCCCAGCATCGAGACGCCGGCTCCGCCGAGGGACGGCACCACCTCGACGTCCAAGTAGCCTCGCGCGCAGCAGCGCGGCGGATCGCTGCCGACCGCGACGAGGAGACCACGTGGAGGCCCGAACCGACGACGGGTCCGAGGCCAGGCGCCCGCCCGATGCCGCGGACCACCCCAGAGGCCGTGCCGCCGCGGCGTTGCGGCGCATGGGCCACGCGTTGATGGGCCACGAGGCCGACGACGAGCTCCTGGAGGAGGTGGCGCGCGCCGCCGACCGCGTCGCCCGCGACCTCGAGGAGCAACCTCCCCGGCAGCGCGACCTGCTCGAGCTCAAACGCCGCATGTTCGACGTCGAGGTGGCCGAAGGCGAGACCGTGGTGCACTTCGACGAGTGCTTCGTGTCGGGACCGTGGAACCCGATGGGCATCGCGATCGAGGTCCACCGTGAGGGGCAGGAAGCCGTCGCCGAGGTCACCCTCGGCCCGGCGTTCGAGGGGGCGCCGGGACGTTCCCACGGGGGCATCGTGGCGGCGATCTTCGACGACGTGCTCGGCTACCTGCTGACCCTCGTGCGCCAGCCGGCGTTCACCGGCGAGTTGACCGTGCGCTACCTCGCGCCGACACCGATCGGGCAGCCGCTGGTCTTCAGAGGCCGTCTCGAACGGCACGAGGGGCGCAAGCTGTGGACCACCGCCGAGGCCAGCGCCGACGGCGAGGTGGTCGCGACCGCGAGCGCCGTGTTCATCGCGATCAAGGAGTCCCAGCTGCGCCCGTGAGGTCGCGTGGGCCGTCGTCGATGCGGGAGGCGTCTGTGGGGTTCACCAGGGACGAGCTCGATCGCTACCGGGACGTGACCGTGCCGGATCTGATCGGTGACGTCCCGCCGCGGCTGGTGTTCGTCGGCATCAACCCCGGGTTGTGGACCGCCGCGACCCAGACCCACTTCGCGCACCCGTCGAACCGCTTCTACCCGGCACTGCACCGCGCCGGCATCACCGACCGTGAGCTCGACCGGGTGGCGGGGCTCACCGACGACGATCGCGATCACCTCGTCGCACGCGGGGTCGCGATCACCAACCTGGTCACCCGGGCGACGCCACGCGCGTCGGAGCTGTCCGACGCCGAGCTGCGTGCGGGCGCCGAGCAGCTCGTCGAACGGCTCACCGCGTGGGGTCCGCAGGTCGTCGCCGTCGCCGGCGTCACCGCGTTCCGGACGGCGTTCGGCCGCCCCAAGGTGCAGCTCGGTCGGCAGGACGAGACGCTCGGGGGCGGGCAGCTGTGGATCGTGCCCAACCCCAGCGGACTGAACGCCCACGAGACCGTCGACAGCCTCGCTGAGCGCTACCGCGAGG
>CAYVJT010000294.1:0-4263 GCA_964451855.1 uncultured Actinomycetota bacterium | reverse complement strand
GGTGGGGGATTCGAACCCCCGAGAGTGTTGCCACTCAACACGGATTCCAGCCGTGACCCGCCCGCCGGGCCACATCCGACCTCGTGGGGCGAAACCCGCCTTCACCTGCGCAAACGTGCATCTCACGTCCGGTCTCATCGGACCTCCCAAGACCGCTTCTGACGTCGCTGGTGTCCACGATGTGTCCACCAGAACGAACCGACGGATGGCGTCGCGGACATCGCCGGTGTCGCCTCCCGAAGCGGCAGCAGTCGTGGTCGTAGGGTGCTGATGGATCGGCGGAGGTTGTCCTGAACTCAGCATCACATGCCGGCTGGCGCCGGCGCCCCTGAGGCTGAGAGTGACTGTCGTGCGATGACAGTCCCGCTGAATCGGCTACTTACGTGTCAGGTGGGCCCCGTGTGATTGCGTTGGGAAGAAGTCTCGTACGGACCAGGGGAACACGGCGTTGCGCACCGGTTCGAGGCGCCTCATGGGACGCCCCGAAATGCCCGCTTCGAGCGGCTCCGGCTGTAGCGCGGTCGTGGACGAACCGCCCATAGCTGACGATGTCGGGGCCTGCACAGACCTTGGTTGACGGCGGTCCTGCGAGTCATGCTGATGGAGCAGGCCAGCGTTCGATGCCAACCGAAGCAGGGGGCGATCCCCTCCCTACATCGACCGAGGGTCGATGTTGAGGTTTCGGTGGAAGGTGTTCTCGGGGTCGTAGTGCGCCTTGATCCGGGCCAGTCGGTGCAGGATCTGTGGCGGGTAGGCGGCGGTGAGCGGCGCCTCGTTCGCGTCGCCGACGAAGTTCGCGTATGCACCCATGGCGAGGTGATCGAGCTCGGCGGCGCGTGTCCGAACCCACGCCTGATGCTGATCCGCCCTCGAGGGGTCGAAGCCGGCCGCCACCACGGAGCAAACCAGGTCACGGTGACGGTGACCGAACGCCGTCGCGTCCGGCTCCACCTGAGCGACCGCACCGCCGAGCACGCGCAGTTCGACGGCGGAGAGGACGGGTTCGTCTGGGTCGAGGGGAGCTTCGAACGCGGCCAGCACGGAGGCGATGGCGCTGTCCTCGAAGCGCTCGAGATCGGTGAGGAGCGTTGCGGTGCTGTTGGTGATGGTCGCTGGGGCGGCATCGGCGAGCAGTGTGTACATGTCTGTGTAGGGGCGCACGTGCACGGCATCGACGATGGGCGGGGCGAGGCGGCGGAGACGGTCGATCTGGCGTCGACCTTCGTCTACGTCGCCGCACCAGACGAGAGTGATGACCACCGCAAGCTGGCCGTAGGCCTCCGGCGGGACGAACCGCAGCGGGCCGAGGCGCGTCACGAGTGCGATGACGCCGAGCTGATCAGGGGCGTCGGCGGCGAGTTCGAGGAGTCCACGCAGGACACTAGGCGTTGCAGGCAAGGCGATCAGCCCGCCGACGATCGTGCCGAACCGATGCAGTCGGAAGCGCAACGAAGTCACGACTCCGAGGTTGCCGCCCCCGCCACGCAGCGCCCAGAACAGGTCCGCGTGGTCGTCCTGGCTGGCGGTCGTGATCGTGCCGTCAGCCAAGACGACGTCGGCGCTCTCGAGCGAGTCGAGAGTGAGACCGAACCTGCGGCTGAGCCAGCCGATCCCGCCACCCAGGGTGAGCCCGGCGACCCCGACGTCCGGGTTGTCGCCGAGTGGCACCACCATCCCTGCCTCGAGGGTCGCGGCCGTGAGCGCACCTGCGCGCACACCGCCGCCGATGGTCACCGACCGCGTCTCGGGGTCCAGGTCGATGCTGTCGAGCCCGGACAGGTCGATCAGAAGCCCACCCTCGATCGCGCCGTAGCCCGCGATGCTGTGCCCCCCGCCCTTGACGGCAACGTCGTAGTCGTCACCCTTCGCGAGCGTCAGCGCCCGAGCGACGTCCCGAGCATCGACGGGCCGGACCACGAGCGCCGGCTGCGAGCGGTACAGGCGGTTGTAGATGGAGACGGCCGCCTCGTAGCGGGCATCACCCGGCACGCTGACCCCACCAACCACCGCGTCGGTCCCGTGGATGCCGGTCACTGAACACCTGCGACGCCGATGAGGTTGCCTTCGGGGTCGGTGAACCGACCGACCACCAGCTCGCCAGGCGTTCCCTCGGGACCGAGCTCGCGGTTTCCGCCGAGACGTTCTGCCTCTTGGAGCGCGGCTTCAACGTCGGGAACACCAACGTAGAACAGGACCTTCGCCGCGTGGGCGTGGCCACCACCGACCCCACCGTTGATGCCCCCGGTCGTCGCTCCATCGACGAAGCCGTAGTTGCCTGGTTCGGAGACCTCGTCGCTCGCCGCGTCGCCTGTCTCGAACCTCCAACCGAACAGCTCGCCGTAGTAGCGACGGAGAACCGCAGGATCCCTGCCGATGATCTCGAAGTGCACGACCCGTCGTCCCATGTCTATCCCGTCGCTCGACGCGCAGCACGCACTGATGGCACGCGCTGCACAGGGGTGGACCCCGCAGAGGGCCGCGACTCATCGGTCATCGGCAGCGATGCCTCCCCAGGGCGCTCCAACGGCGCTGGAGCAGGCTCGGGGAGTCGTCCTCGGTCAGCTTGCGGCTCGCGAAGACATCGACGACGAGGAGACCCCATTCGCTCAGCCACCTACCTCGGGGCTGGTTCCAAGAAGCAGCAGTCTGTGGGCCCTGGGTTGGGCGACTCAGTACCGCCACGCTCAGCTATGCGCGCCGGTGACAACGACCGGCCCACACACATTCGCGGTCTCGAGTGGTGGCGTGTTCCGCTCTCACCTGCCCGGTCTGGCGCACTTGTGCGTGCTGGCTTCGATCGGTAGAACGACGCGGGCGCTGCGGCACGCACGGGCCTTCGCCTGTGTTCTGAGTACGCAGCCATGATTCGACCGCTGTGGGCATCACCAGGTTCGCGTGATCGTCGCGAGCGGCGGCCGTTCGATGTCACGGCGAGCGGGGTTGTCTTGTCTGCGAAGTGATGGTCGTATCGGGAGCGGAGAGTGCGTGAAACGATGCAGCCGAGATCGGTGGTGACCGTGTGACGAGCGGGCATCCGGGAAGAAGTGGCGTGGTGAGTCGGGCGGAGGAGTTCGAGGAGCTGCGGCCACTGCTGTTCGCGATCGCCTACCGGCTCCTAGGCAGCGTCAGCGAGGCCGAGGACGCGGTCCAGGAGGCCTGGGTGCGTTACGCCGCCGCCAAGACGCAGCCGAGATCGCCCAAGGCCTACCTCTCGACGGTGGTCACCCGCATCTGCATCAACGTTCTGCGGTCGGCGCGGGCACGACGGGAGGAGTACGTCGGGGAATGGTTCCCCGAACCGTTGCTGGAGGACCCCTACACCGATCCCGAGCGCTCTGCGGAACTGGCCGACTCGGTCTCGATCGCGGCGCTGCTGCTGCTCGAGCGGCTCAGCCCACTCGAACGGGCTGTCTTCGTCCTGCGGGAGGTGTTCGCGTTCGGTTTCGACGACATCGCTGCGACCGTCGAGCGCTCGGAGGCGGCCTGCCGTCAACTCGCGGTTCGGGCGCGTCGCCACATGGAGGCGGGGCGGCCCCGGTTCGAGGCCGACCGCAGCGTGCGCGAGCAGCTCGCTGCACACTTCTGCAAGGCACTCGAGACAGGGGATATGGACGGGCTGCGCGAACTGCTCGCCGCTGACGTCGAGCTCATCAGTGACAGTGGGGGCAAGTCGCCGACGCTTCCCGGCAGCGTCGTGGGTGCGGACAACGTCACCCGGCTGTTGGCTGCGGTCACTCCGCAGTTCGCTCAGATCGGTCTGGTCATCGAGCTGCAGGAGATCAACGGACAGTCCGGCGCGATCGTGCGTGACCGTCGTGGCTTGGTGCTCGCCGTGATGGTGCTCGACATCCTCGATGGGCAGATCCGGACCGTCCGCTCGGTGATCAACCCCGACAAGCTCAGGCACCTGGGACCGGTGTCAGACGCCTGGGCGGTCAACCAGGAGTACCTCGACGCGCAGAGGGACACCCGTCGGGGTGACTAGCCGGCATCCCGTCGATCGGGCCCGACGCCATCACGCAAGCCTCCCGCCTCGTCGCGGTGCTGGTCTCGGTCAGGAATCATGCACGTGCACCGCCCGGGGCCTCCTGCCGCCCCCTCGAACCTCGTGGCAGCCACCACGAAGGCAGCTCCGGTCGTCAGGTGCATCGTCGCCAGCAGCACGCCGGTCGTGGTGTCGTGCCCGCCGTCCAGCGGCCCGGCCGCCGACCCCAGCGCGAACACCGCACCCACGGCCCCCACCCCGATCACCCACCGGCGGGA
>CAYVJT010000293.1:0-4264 GCA_964451855.1 uncultured Actinomycetota bacterium | reverse complement strand
CCGCCGACCACCTGGGCCGCCGGGTGCAGGATCGGGCGTGCTTCCACCCCGTCCTCGGCGAGGTCGGCGCTCACGGCGGCGACCAGCTGCGCCTTGCCGTCGTCGGTCGCGGTCCCGACGACGACCACCGCCATGGAGGCGAGGTGGCCGCGCACCTCGCCGGCCAGGCTGCGCAGGTCGTCCATCGACAGCCCGTCGACGCGGGCGACCACCAGGGCCAGCCCGTCCTCACGGCTCGCGCCGTCGGCCAGCTCCTTGGCCTGCTGCGACAGGCTCGCGCCGCGGGCCTTGGCCAGCTCCTTCTCCGTGGCCCTGAGCCGCTCCATGAGGCTCTTGACGCGGTCGACGGCGTCGTCGGTCGGGGCGTCGACGAGCCGGGCGATCTGCTCGGCGACCATCCGCTCGCGGCTCAGGAACCGGAAGGCCTCCTGGCCGGTGAGCGCCTCGATCCGGCGGGTGTTGGACCCGATCGACTCCTCGCGCACGATCGTGATCGTGCCGATCTTGGCTCCGGAGGGCACGTGGGTCCCGCCGCACAGCTCCTTGGAGAAGTCGCCGATCGTCACGACCCGCACGATGTCGCCGTACTTGTCGCCGAAGTTGGCCACGGCGCCGGCCGCCTTGGCCTCGTCGACGCTCATCACGTCGGTGCGCACGTAGGGGTCGGCGAGCACGCGCTCGTTGATCGTGGACTCGATCTCGGCGACCCGCTCGGGCGAGAGCGCCTCGAAGTGCGGGAAGTCGAACCGCAGGCGGCCGGGCTGGACCAGCGACCCCGCCTGCTGGGCGTGGTCGCCCACCTCCTCCTTGACGATCGCGTGCACCACGTGGGTCGCCGAGTGGCTGCGCGCCGTGGCGACGCGCCGATCCACGTGGACGCGGGCCTCCACCGCCTGGCCCTCGTGGACCTCACCGGCCACCACGCGGGCACGGTGGACGCTCAGCCCCTCGATCGCCTCCTGGGTGTCCACCACCTCGAGGCGGCCGGTCGGGGTGTCGATCACGCCGGCGTCGCCGATCTGGCCACCGCCCTCGGCGTAGAAGGGGGTGCGCGGCAGGACGATCTCCACCTCGTCGCCCTCGGAGGCGGAGCGCTGCAGCCCGCCGGGGGTGACGATCGCGCCGAGCTCCGCCTCAGCGGCCAGCCGGTCGTAGCCGACGAAGTCCGTCACGCCGACACGGCCGGCCGCGTCGCGGTAGGTCTCGACCGGGATGCCGTCACCACCGCGCTTGGCGCCGGCGCGCGCCCGGGCCCGCTGCTGGTCCATGAGCTCGTCGAAGGTGGCGCGGTCCAGCTCCAGCCCGGCGTCCTGGGCGATCTCCTGGGTGAGGTCGATCGGGAAGCCGAAGGTGTCGTGCAGCTCGAAGGCCGCGCCGCCGGGGAACGACGTCGCCGAGGGGTCCTTGCGGACGCCGTCGATGACCTGCTCGACCCGGTCGAGGCCCTGCCGGATGCGCGCGCCGAAGTCGAGCTCCTCGGCGGTCGCGACCCGCGTGACCAGCTCGCGTTGGCGTTCGAGGTCCGGGTAGGCGGAGGCGTGGCTGGCGATGACCGCGTCGACCATCGGCTCCATCACCGACATGCCGCCACCGACGTCCAGCCCGAGCACCTGCCCGTGCCGCACCGCACGCCGCAGCAGCCGCCGGAGGATGTAGCCGCGCCCCTCCTTCGCGGGCAGCACGCCGTCGGCGATCAGGAACGCCGAGGTACGCGCGTGCTCCGCGATCACGCGGAGGCTGATGTCGGCTTGCTCGTCGTCGCCGTAGGTGGTGCCGGTGACCTCCTCGGCGCGCGCGATCAGCGGCGCGAACCGGTCGGTCTCGAAGACGTTGGCGACGCCCTGCTTGAGGATCGCCATCCGTTCCAGGCCGAGCCCGGTGTCGATGCTCGGGGCCGGGAGGTCGCCGACGACCTGACCGTCCTCCTGCTGCTCGAACTGCATCAGCACGAGGTTGTAGTACTCGAGGTAGCGCTCGCCGTTGACCTCGGGGCCGCCCTCCTCGCCCCAGTCGGGGCCGCGGTCGTAGTGCAGCTCGGTGCACGGCCCGCAGGGCCCGGCGCCGCCCGTCGACCAGAAGTTGTCCGAGTCGTCCAGCCGCGTCGAACCCTCCGGCGCGCCCACCCGCTGGATGCGCTCCAGCGGCACGTCGGTCTCCTCGAGCCAGAGCGCCTCGGACTCGTCGTCGGACTCGTGGATCGTGACCCAGATGCGCTCCGGGTCCAGGCCGAAGGGCCCGATCGACAGCTCCCACGACCAGCGGATCGCCTCGCGCTTGAAGTAGTCGCCGAAGGAGAAGGCGCCGAGCATCTCGAACATCGACAGGTGCCGGGTCGTGTGGCCGACGTTCTCGATGTCGTTGGTGCGCACGCACTTCTGGTAGCTCACCGCCCGCGGGTGCGGTGGCTTGGCGTCGCCGAGGAAGTAGGGCTTGAAGGGCACCATCCCGGCCACGGTGAGCAGCAGGGTCGGGTCGTTGGAGATCAGCGACGCCGAGTCGTAGCGCCGGTGCTCGCGTTCCTCGTAGAAGCCGAGGAAGGTCTCGCGGATGGTCAGGGAGTCCACAGGGGTCCTCGTTCGCAGGTCGTACGCGTCTCGCGGGTGGTTCGCAGGCGGCCGGCGTGAAGTGTGCCTGATGCCGGGCCGGGCCTTGGGGGTCGGGGCTGGCGGGAGGAGCGGGGAGCGGTGCGCTCGCCGTCCGCGTCGTCAGCCCCGAAGCGCCTCCCGCACACCCGGCACGTGGTACTGCGCCCGCAGTTCGGCCTCACGTGCGGCTGCGGCCTCGCGCCCAGCGGCTGCTGCCTCGCGGAACCGCTCACCCAGGCCCGCGGCGGCGCGGCCGGCCTGGCCGGCGAGGTGGGTGGGCGCGACGGCCTGCTGGGCCTCGTCGAGGCGCTTGATCACGTAGGCGCCGATGAGCAGCCCGGCCCCCAGGCCGAGCGCGACGGAGAACGCTCGCTTCATGTCAGTCCCGCATCTTGCGCGCCGTGCGTGCCGCGCCGGCGGTGAAGGCCGCCGCCTTGATCAGGGGGTTGGACACCGTGGCGTGGACCACGCCGACGAGCTGGTCGGTGGTCGCGGTGATCGACTGCACCCCGGCGATGATCGTGTCGACGCGGGCGAGCTCGACGTTGACCCCGGCGACGGTCTCGTTCACGCCGCGCAGGATCGGCACGGTCTCCTCGGTGACGCTCTTGATCGTGCGCACGCTCTCGTCCAGCACCTTCATGGCGCGGACGACGAACACGCACACCACGACCACGAGCAGTCCCCAGAACATCGCCGCGGTCAGGACCGCCCAATCTCTGACGGTCACGTTCGGCCATCCTTCCGTCGCGGATCCGGGTCGCTTGCTGGGTGCTTGGCTGGTGCTGGGTGCTTGGCTGGGCGCTCGGCGCGGTGCTTGGCCGCCTGCTCGCGGAGGTCCGCGACGCGGTCGGCGACCGCTCCTTCGTGCCCATGACGGCTGGGTTCGTACAACCGCTGGCCGTCGAGCGCCTCCGGAAGGTAGCGCTGCTGCGGCGCGAAGCCACCCGGATGGTCGTGAGGATAGTCGTACCCGGCGCCGTGCCCGAGGTCGCTCGCGCCGCCGTAGTGGCTGTCGCGCAGGTGCGGGGGGACGTCGAGGTTGCCGTGCCGCCGCACGGCGTCCAGCGCCGCGCCGATCGTGCGGGCCACGCTGTTGGACTTCGGGGCGACCGCCAGGGCGACCGCCGCGTGGGTCAGCGCGTAGCGCGCCTCAGGCAGCCCGACCTTGTCCAGGGCGTCGAACGCGGCGACGGCCAACGGCAGCGCCTGCCGGTCGGCGAGCCCGACGTCCTCCGACGCGAAGATCACCATGCGGCGAGCGAGGAAGCGCGGGTCCTCCCCCGACTCCAGCATCCGCAGCAGCCAGTACGCGGCGGCGTCCGGGTCGGAGCCACGCAGCGACTTGATGAACGCGGACACCTGGTCGTAGTGGCCGTCGGCGTGCTTGTCGTAGCGGAACCGCTGCTGTGCCTGCGCGACGTCGTCGAGGCTGAGCTTGACCGCGTCGCCGTGCGTGCCGGGCTCGGTCACGCCCGCCGCCGCCGCGGCGACCTCCAGCGCGCTCAGGGACGTGCGGGCGTCCCCGTCGCCGACGTGGAGCAGGTGGTCCACTGCCTCGTCGTCGAGGTGGACCCGGCCACCGAACCCGCGGTCGGGATCCTCACAGGCCCGTTCCAGCAGGGTGCGGACGTCCTGGCCGCTGAGCGGTTCGAGCCGGACGAGCTGGCAGCGCGACA
>CAYVJT010000292.1:0-4284 GCA_964451855.1 uncultured Actinomycetota bacterium | reverse complement strand
ACGAGCTGCCCCTCGATCGCGATGTTGATGGTTCCACCGCGCTCGCACAGCACTCCGCACATGGCGCCGAGCGCGATCGGGGTGGCGCTGCGGACCGTGCCGCGGAGCAGGGCGATGAGCGACACGTTCGCGTCGGCGGCGGCCCAGGTCAGGAACGCGGCGACGAACAGGGCGGCGACCACACCGGCCATGATCACCGACCTGCTGCCGAAGCCACGCGTGAACTGCACTGCGGCGACGGCGAGCACCAGGCCCGTCAGCACCAGGACCGCAGGGGTCACCCCGACGATCAGGTTCGGGATGTCGATCGCCGCGCCACGTGCATCGGTGAGGACGAAGGTGGCCCGGGAGCCCGGGGGCGCCATGGCGAACACGCCGACCATCACCACGGCGCACAGCAGCGAGAAGAACCCGAACCGACGGTTGCGGCGTGCGAGATCGACCGGTTCGTTCAGCGTGACAGCGCTCATGATCCCCACCCCTTCGAGATCTGGCCGGTCCCCGCGCCCTCGGCTCGGATGCCGTAGATGGCTCGTACGAGCCCGGGAGCGGCGATGAACACGATCACCAGTGCCTGGAGGACGAGCACAAGATCCAGCGCGATGCCCGTCTCGGCCTGCATGAGCCGGCCTCCGGAGCGCATCGCGCCGAAGAGCAGACCAGCCGCGACGGTGCCGCCGACCCCGCCGCGTCCGAGCAGCGCGACGGTGATCCCGGTGAACCCGAGGCCGGCGGAGAAGCCGTCGGTGATGCGGCCCTGGACACCGAGGATGACGGCGGCGCCTGCGGCGCCGGCCAGCAGCCCGCCGGTGGTCATCGCGATCACGACGCTGCGGCCCGGGCTCATGCCGGCGGTCGTCGCCGCCCGCGGGTTCAGCCCCACCGCATTGAGCTCGAAACCGATCGTCGAGCGCTCCATCATCCAGAAGATCGCGGCCGCGAGCAGCAGCGCGATGATCAGGCCGACGTTGACACGCAGCCCCTCGACGAAGATGGGCAGCCTCGCCGCATCCTCGACGCTCTTCGAGATCGGATCGACGCGGTCTGCTCGGCGGAACAGTTCCGTGGTCAGCACCCAGGACAGGACGAGCAGGGCGATGTTGTTGAGCATGATGGTCGAGATGACCTCGTGGGCGCCCGTGCGCGCCTTGAGGATCCCTGGTACCCAGCCGTACAGGGCGCCGGCGGCGATGCCGACCAGCAGCGCGAGCGGCAGGTGGATGATCATCGGCAGCCCGGTCAGCGAGAAGCCGACGAAGCCGGCGACCGTGCCGCCCACCACCATCTGGCCCTCGCCGCCGATGTTGAACAGCCCCGTCCGCAGGGGTACCGCGACCGCGAGCCCCGTCAGGATCAGCGGGGTCGCCGCCACCAGCGTCTCGGACAGCGGGCCGGTGCCCGCGAGGGCGCCGCGGAACATCGCCGAGTAGGCGCGGCTGACGATGTCCCACGCGTTGACGAAGAAGTCGCTCGGCTGGGCCATGAAGTAGCCGAGCGAGTCGCGGGTCGCGTCGTCGGAGATCGCGATGATCAGCGCGCCGATGACCATGGCCGACAGGAACGCGAGGAGGGTGACCACCAGGCTCATCCCGGTGACGGCCGCCACGAAGCGCTCGGTGATCGAGGCGCCGAGTTGGACCGACGTCTCCCGCTCCTCGCGCTCGCGGGCGGCCTCGACCTCGTCCTTCTCGACGACTTCCACCACGGGCGCGCCGCCGCTGCCCGTGGTCTCCTCGGGGGGTGGCTCCTCGCGTGAGGACTCCTCGCCGGGGCCTGGGGTCTGGTCGCTCATCGTCAGGCCCCCTTCGCCATCGCCTCGGCGGGATCGGCGCCGGCCATCATCAGCCCCATCGCCTCCTTGGACACCGGCATCTCGAACGGGCCGACGACCCGTCCCTGGAACATGATCGCCACACGGTCGGCCAGGGCGAGCACCTCGTCGAGCTCGGAGGAGACGAGCACGACCGCGGTGCCCTCGTCGCGCTTGACGACCAGCTGCTTGTGGATGTACTCGATCGAGCCCACGTCGATCCCGCGCGTCGGCTGCGAGGCGACGAGCAGGTCGATCGGCTGGTCGAACTCGCGCGCGATGACGACCTTCTGTTGGTTCCCACCGGACAGCGACGACGCGGGCGTCGTGATCGACGGCGTCCGGATGTCGTAGAGGTCGACGAGGCGCGTGGCGTGCTCAGCGATCGCGGTGAACTGCAGGGTCCGGTGCTTGGCGAACGGTTCCATGTCCCACTGGTTGAGGACCAGGTTCTCGGCGATCGTGAACTTCGCGATGACCCCGTCCCGACCTCGGTCCTCGGGGACGTGGCCGACCCCGGAGCGCAGCACCTGCTTGCGGCTGAACTCGGCGATCGACCGCCCACCGATGGAGACGGTGCCCACGTGGGCGTGCCGCAGGCCGGTGATCGCCTCGACCAGCGGGGTCTGTCCGTTGCCCTCGACGCCGGCGACCGCGAGGATCTCGCCGCGTCGAACATCGAGGTCGACATCCTGGACCACGAGGTTGGCGTGCGCGTCCTGAACGGACAGCCCATCGAGCTCGAGCACGACGTCTTTGGGCTTGGCCGCGGGCTTGTCGACCACCAGCTCGACCGGCCGGCCGACCATCAGGTTCGCGAGCTCCTGCTCGCTGACCTCGTCGGGCTCGGCGGTGCCCACGATGCGTCCGCGGCGCAGCACGCTGATGCGGTCGGCCACGGCGCGGTGTTCGCGCAGCTTGTGGGAGATGAAGACCACCGACCGGCCCTCCGCCTTGAACGC
The DNA here is from genome assembly GCA_964451855.1 of uncultured Actinomycetota bacterium. Classification (GTDB taxonomy): domain Bacteria; phylum Actinomycetota; class Nitriliruptoria; order Nitriliruptorales; family Nitriliruptoraceae; genus CSSed11-175R1. The sequence goes on along the minus strand of CAYVJT010000292.1, from coordinate 1,512 downwards.
ACGGATCGCATCGAACAGGTCATCGATCTCCTGAGGGGTCAACACCGCCGTCGGCTCGTCGAGGATCAGCAGCTTCGCGTCACGGTAGAGGGCCTTGAGGATCTCGACCCGCTGCTGGATCCCGACCGGGAGATCCTCGACCTTGGCGTCGGGGTCGACGGGCAGCCCGCTGCGTTCCGCCAGCTCGCGCACCTCGCGGGAAGCGCGTGCACGGTCCAGCCTGCCGAACCTGCCGACCTGTTCCACCCCCAGCACCATGTTCTCTGCCACCGTGAAGACGGGCACGAGCATGAAGTGCTGGTGCACCATGCCGATGCCGGCTGCGATGGCTTCCCCGGGGTCCTCGAAGGTGACGGGTCGGCCGTCGATGCGCATCTCACCCTCGTCGGCGGTGTAGAGGCCGTAGAGGATGTTCATCAACGTGGACTTGCCGGCCCCGTTCTCCCCCAGGAGGCCGTGGACCTCACCCTCCTCGACGACGAGGTCGACGTGATCGTTGGCGACGACGCCGGGGAAGCGCTTGGTGATCCCCTCGAGTTCCAACCGCACGTCTCGACCCTTTCCGAGGCCTTCGGCGCCGCACCGCGCGGCAGCCTACATGGGCGGAGGAACGGGGGACGCTCCTCGGTGGAGCGTCCCCCGTCCGGGGCTAGATCATCGGTCGGCCGCGATCAGTAGTCGGCGGGGTCCACCGAGATCGAACCGTCCATGATGCCCTGACGCAGGCCGTCGAGCGCGTCCTTGACCTCGTCGGGGACGGTGTCCTCGTGGTCGTGGAACGGTGCGATGCCGACACCCTCGTTCTCGAGCGTGCCCACGTACAGGCCACCCTCGAAGCGGTCCTCGAGCGCCTCCTGGATCACGTCGAACGACGCGACGTCCATGCGCTTGAGGACCGAGGTGAGCATGAGGTGGCTGAACTGCGGCACCGAGACGTAGCCGTCGGTGTCGACCCAGATCATCAGGCCGTCACCGAAGTCCTCCAGGGCGGCAGCGGTGCCGAGGCCGACGGGGCCGGCGACGGGCATGATGATGTCCGCGCCCTGCTCCAGCAGCGAGTCGGTCACGCGGCGACCGTCGTCCTGTGAGTCGAAGTTGCCGGTGAACAGCCCGTCGTCGCCGTCCCAGCCCTCGACCACGACGTTGGTGCCGTGTTCCTGGTTGTAGTACTCGACACCGGCCAGGTAGCCGTCCATGAAGATCGACACGGTCGGGATGTTGATGCCCCCGTAGGTGCCCACGGTCCCGGTCTCGGTCGTGCCGGCCGAGACGTAGCCGGCGAGGAAGCCGGCCTCGTCGGTCTCGAAGACGATCTCACGCAGGTTGTCGTAGGTGTCCTCGTAGGCGAAGTCCACGATCCCGAACAGCTGGTCGGGGTTGGCCTGTGCGGCCTCCTCGGTCGCGTCACCGAGCAGGAAGCCGACCGTGACGATCAGGTCGCAGCCACGGTCGATCATCGCGCGGATGTTGGGATCGAAGTCCGCCTCCGACTCGGATTCGAGCACGGCGATC
>CAYVJT010000291.1:0-4291 GCA_964451855.1 uncultured Actinomycetota bacterium | reverse complement strand
GATCGCCGTGCTCGAATCCGAGTCGGAGGCGGACTTCGATCCCAACATCCGCGCGTTCATGGACCGTGGTTGCGACCTGATCGTCACGGTCGGCTTCCTGCTCGGTGACGCCACCGAGGAAGCGGCCATCGCCAACCCGGACCAGAACTTCGCCATCGTGGACTTCGCCTACGAGGACACCTACGACAACCTGCGTGAGATCATCTTCGAGACCGACGAAGCCGGGTTCCTCGCCGGCTACGTCTCGGCCGGGACGACCGAGAGCGGCGTCGTCGGCACCTACGGCGGCATCAACATCCCGACCGTGTCGATCTTCATGGACGGCTACCTCGCGGGTGTCGAGTACTACAACCAGGAACACGGCACCGACGTCGTGGTCGAGGGCTGGGACGGCAACGACGGGCTGTTCACCGGTGACTTCGAGTCACAGGACGAGGGCCGTCGCGTCACCGACTCCCTGCTCGAGCAGGGCGCCGACATCATCATGCCGGTCGCCGGCCCGGTGGGCCTCGGTACCGCCACCGCCCTGGAGGACTTCGGCGACGGCCTCATGATCTGGGTCGACACCGACGGCTACATCTCGGTGCCGCAGTTCAGCCACCTGATGCTGACCTCGGTCGAGAAGCGGATGGACGTCGCGACCTTCGACGTGATCCAGGAGGCGCTCGAGGACCGCTTCGAGGGTGGCCTGTACGTCGGCACGCTCGAGAACGAGGGTGTCGGCATCGCACCGTTCCACGACCACGAGGACACGGTCCCCGACGAGGTCAAGGGCGCGCTCGACGGCCTGCGTCAGGGCATCATCGACGGTGAGATCTCGGTAGACCCCGCCGACTACTGATGGCAACTGCTGGATGACGGCTCACCGTCGGGGGACGCTCGCACGACGAGCGTCCCCCGACGAGGTCGGGCTATAGGCTCCGTGCGGTTCGACCGCCGTGGTCGTGGAAGGGGCGAGACGTGCGCCTGGAACTCGAAGGCATCACCAAGCGGTTCCCGGGCGTCGTCGCCAACGATCACGTCGACCTCGTCGTCGAGGAAGGTGAGGTCCACGGCCTCCTGGGGGAGAACGGGGCCGGCAAGTCCACGTTGATGAACATCCTCTACGGCCTCTACACCGCCGACGAGGGTGAGATGCGCATCGACGGTCAGCGCATCACCTTCGATGACCCGGGACAGGCGATCGATGCCGGTATCGGCATGGTGCACCAGCACTTCATGCTCGTACCCGTCTTCACGGTGGCCGAGAACATCGTGCTGGGTGTCGAACAGGTCGGCAGGTTCGGCAGGCTGGACCGTGCACGCGCTTCCCGGGAGGTGCGCGAGCTGGCGGAACGCAGCGGGCTGCCCGTCGACCCCGACGCGAAGGTCGAGGATCTCCCCGTCGGGATCCAGCAACGCGTCGAGATCCTCAAGGCTCTCTACCGTGACGCGAAGCTGCTGATCCTCGACGAGCCGACGGCGGTGTTGACCCCTCAGGAGATCGATGACCTGTTCGATGCGATCCGTGCGTTCAAGGCGGAGGGCCGGTCGGTGGTCTTCATCTCCCACAAGCTGCGCGAACACCGCGCCGTGGCCGACCGCATCAGCGTGCTGCGTCGTGGACGCATCGTGGGCACCGCCGAGCCCGACGAGGTGAGCGAGCAGGAGCTGGCCAACCTGATGGTCGGCCGGCCGGTGGAGCTGGTCGTCGACAAACCAGCGGCCAAGCCCAAGGAGCCGATCCTCGAGCTCGACGGCCTCTCCGTCAAGGATGTGGTCGGCAACCTCGTCGTTCAGGACGTGGACCTGGAGGTCCGACGCGGCGAGATCCTCGCGGTGGCCGGGGTGGAGGGCAACGGTCAGACCCCGCTGGTGGAAGCCATCACCGGACTCCGGCGCGCAAGCGCCGGCACCGTCTCGATCGGTGGGCGGTCGATCGCGGAGCTGACCCGCAAGCAGGTGTTGCGTGCCGGTGTCGGTCACGTCCCTGAGGACCGCGGACGCGACGGGATCATCGCGCAGTTCACGATCGCCGAGAACCTGGTGGTCAACCAGTGGGACATGGAGCCCTTCGCCAAGCGCGGCACCCTGCAGTTCACGGCGATCTCCGAGCACGCAAGGCGCCTCGTCGACCTCTACGACATCCGCACGCCGTCGATCACCACGCCCGCCTCGTCGTTGTCCGGGGGCAACCAGCAGAAGGTGGTCATCGCCCGGGAGTTCGACCAGCCGATCGACCTGTTGGTGGCCTCGCAACCGACCCGCGGGATCGACGTGGGCTCGATCGAGTACATCCACAAGCAACTGGTCGTCAAGCGTGACGAGGGCACCGCTGTGGTGCTCGTCTCGTCCGAGCTGGACGAGGTCTTGGCCCTCGCCGACCGTGTCGCGGTGATGTTCCAGGGACGCATCGTGGGACCCTTCGACATGCCGGTCGCCAAGGAGGCGATGGGGCTGATGATGGCGGGTGCCGATCCCGCCGAAGCGATGGCGAAGGGGGCCTGACGATGAGCGACGAGCGCCCCGGGTCCGGAGACGGGACACCCCCCGACGACACCGGGAGTGGTGAGGGCACGGCACCGGTGCTCGAGGCCGACAGGGACGAGGTCGAGGCTGCGCGCGAACGCGAGCAGCAGCAGGAGTCCGTCGAGCTCGGTGCCACGATCACGGAACGCTTCGTGGCAGCCGTCACGGGGATGAGCCTCGTCGTCACCCTCCTGGCGTTCGTGTCGGCGATGGTCATCGGCGCGCTGATCATCGCGATCTCGGACGAGGCGACCCGCGACGCGCTCTCCTACTTCACCGCCCGTCCCAGCGACACCTTCGTCAACGCGTGGGCGGTGATCAGCGGCGCCTACTCGGCCCTCATCCGTGGCGCCTTCGCCGGCACGGGGCCGCTGTCGGAGACGTTGGTCGCCGCGACACCGCTGATCCTGACCGGTCTCGCTGTTGCCGTGCCGCTGCGCACCGGGCTGTTCAACATCGGTGGTGAGGGCCAGATGGTCGTCGGCGGCACGGTCGCCGGCTTCTTCGGCTTCTGGCTCGTGGGCCTCCCGACGATCATCCACCTCCCTCTCGCGCTGCTGGTCGGGATCCTCGCCGGGGCCCTCTACGGCTGGATACCGGGGATCCTCAAGGCGCGCACGGGAGCCCATGAGGTCATCTCGACCATCATGCTCAACAACATCGCGCTCCTGGTGCTGTCCTGGGTGCTGACCACCGAGCTGTTCCGCCGGGTCGATCGCGTCGATCCGATCTCGAAGAGCGTGGAGGACTCGGCGAGGTTGCCGGTGTTCGTCGAGGGGCTACGGGTCAACGCCGGCCTGATCATCGCCCTGCTGCTCGCCGTGGCGATCTTCTGGATGATGGAACGCTCGACCGTCGGCTTCGAGCTCAACGCGGTGGGTCTCAACCCCAGGGCTGCCACGACCGCCGGGATGAGCCCTGGACGCAGCGTCGTGATCGCGATGACCACCGGTGGGCTGCTGGCTGGTGCCGCCGGAGCGGCGGTGATCCTGGGCGTGCAGGGCCGGATCACCGACGGCTTCTCGGCTGGGCTCGGGTTCACCGGCATCACCGTCGCGTTGCTCGGTCGCGGCGGCGTCGGTGGGACCGTCGCCGCCGGACTTCTCTTCGGCGCGATGCGGTCCGGCGGCCGTCTGATGCAGGCCGAGACCGGCATCGCGTTGGACCTCGTGCTCGTCCTGCAGGCGCTGGTGATCGTGTTCATCGCTGCGCCTGGTCTCGTCCGCGCCATCTTCCGTATCCGAGCCGAGCGGGCCGGAACCGGCCAGATCTCGAAGGGGTGGGGATCGTGAGCGCTGCCACGCTGAACGCACCAATCGACGTCGGACGCCGCAACCGGCGGTTCGGCTACTTCTCGCTCCTGTGCGCGGTCGTGATGGCCACGGTGTTCGCCACCGTGCCAGCCGGCGCACAGGCGACCTTCGTCCTCACCGACGCGCGCGGCGCAGCCATCATCATCCCGAACCTCGTCGTCAGCGTGACCCCGGCGGTCCTGGTACTGACGGCGGTGGTGCTCGGGATCGCAGCCGTGCAGTTCACCCGTGGCTTCGAGACCAGGGCGGTGATCGCGGCCGGGGTCGTCGCGGCGCTGTTCGTCGCCGCGTTCCTGACCTGGGCGGCCGCCGACTCGAACGTCTCACTGATCGCCCTGTTCCGCGGCACGGTACGCAGTGCCACCCCGATCGCGCTCGGCGCGATGTGCGGGGTGCTGTGCGAGCGGGGCGGGGTCATCAACATCGCGATCGAGGGGCAGCTCGTCGCTGCCGCGTTCACCGCAGCGGTC
>CAYVJT010000290.1:0-4291 GCA_964451855.1 uncultured Actinomycetota bacterium | reverse complement strand
CCCCCGCGTACCCGCGAGACATCAGGACTAGCGCGGCCCGGCGACGTGCGTCAGTAGACGTCGCCGTCCGCGGTGCCGACGCGGTCGATGCCCGCGGACTTGGCGCGTTCCTTCGCACGATCGGCGGAGCGCAGGACCGCGACCTCGTCGTCGCCGTCCTCGGGGTAGCGGGCGATGCCGTAGGCCGCGTGGACCTCGAACCGGTCGCCGTCGGGCAGGCCGACCTGCTCATCGTGGAGACGCGAGACGATCGCGTCCACGATGGTGCGGCAGCGGTCGCGGTCGGTGCCGACGAGCGCGATCGCGACCTCGTCGCTGCCGAGGCGTGAGGCCAGCACCTCGGGTCCGGCGGAGCGTCGCAGCACGTGGGCGAGCGCCCGCATCGCCTCGGTCCCGGTCGGGTGTCCGTACCGCTCGTTGAGGGCGCGCATGCCCCGGATGTCGGCGAGCAGGATCGCGAAGGGCTGGTCCTCGCGGCGGAGCTTCGCGAGGGCGTCGTAGAAGGCGCGGACGTTCAGCAGTCCGGTGACCGGGTCCTCGCTGATGACCCGGTGCAACGCGTTCGTCCGACGCCGCTCCGACTGCGCCCCCGCGGTGCCGACGAGGGCGATCCCGACGAGCACGAGGCTGCGCAGGATCAACCCGGGCACCGGGGCCAGCCGCAGGTCGGCGGACAGGTCGATCGCCGCGTGGCCGAAGGCCGCGACCAGCGCGAACACCAGCGCGGCCCGGACCCCGCCGGTGATCCCCGCCAGCAGCGCGATCGGTGCGGACAGCCAGGCGAGCTGCGGGTCCTGGACCGCCAGGTGCAGTGCGAGCGCGACCACGAGCGACAGGCTCAGGGTGAGGTTGCGGCGGGTCGGTTCGTGCAGCAGATCGGCGAGGTTGAGCAAGGCACCGCGGGTCTGCGTCGGGAGGTCCTCTCGCGTCACGTCACCGCCCTCCGGTGGGCTGCGCGAGCGCGCGCAGCGTGTCGACGACCGCGGCCGGGTCAGCGAGCCGGTCGGTGGCCGCGGTCGGGCGCTGTTCGTCGCCGACGATGACCGCGCGCCCGCCGCGGTCGACGGCCACCTCGAACGCGTCCTCGTCGGTGTGGTCGTCACCGAACACCAGGGGGACCAGGCCGGGATGGCGCTCCAGCATCCAGGTCAGGGCACGGCCCTTGTCGAGCTCCGTCGGCCGCAGCTCCAGGATGGCCTTGCCGGTCAGCACGGCGAAGCCGGGCGGATCCTCCCGCCGCGACTCCAGCAGCGCCGAGATACGGGGGAGCAGCTCGGCTTCCTCGTCCTCCGGGACGAGCCGGTGGTGGACGGCGAGCGACGCCAGCTTGCGCTCGACGAGCCAGCCCGTCCGGTCATCGACGGCGGTCCGGACGTCCTCCTCGGCCTGGTCGAGCGCCGTCGTCAGCTGCCCGATGCCGATCAGGTCCTGGACCGCGCCGCCCGGCTCGCGGGCCTGTGCGCCGTGGCCCCCCACGAGCAGCAGTTCGTCCGGGAAGTGCTGTTGCAGCTCCCGGAGGGGACGCCCGGAGAGGACGGCCACCGTCGTCCGCTGGGCCAGGGCGGTCAACGCGTCGGCAGCGCCTGGGGCCGGTCGGGCGTCCTGGGGGCGGTCGACGATCGGGGCGAGGGTCCCATCGAAGTCCACGACGACGAGGTAGCGCCGCGTCGGCCCCAGGTCGGCGGCCAGGGCAGCCGGCTGGGTGGTCGCGGGGGTCACAGCGGCTCGGTCCCGGACTCGATGTCGTCCAGTTCGTCGGTCACCCACCGGTAGACGTCGTTGGTGCGGACCACCTCGGCCAACCGGCGGACACGGGCCCGGCGGTCATCCTCGTCGAGGCTCAGCGCTGATGCCATGAGGTAGCTCATCCCTTCGACGTCGAACGGGTTGCAGCGGACCGCGTCGTCACCGAACTCGATCGAGGCGCCGCAGAACTCGCTGAGGAGCAGCACCCCGGCGCCGCCAGCGGCGGCCTGGACCGTGACGAACTCCTTGGCGACCAGGTTCATCCCATCCTTCAACGGGGTGACGCACATCACGTCGGCCAGACGGTAGTACGCGGCCAGCTTCTCACGGCTCACCCCGCGGTACAGGTAGTGGACCGGGACGTCGTGGCCCGGCTCGGTGAAGCGGCCGTTGATGCGCCCCACCTCGGTCTCGACCTCCGTGCGGAGCTGACGGTACTCCTTGACGTCGTCGCGGCTGGGGACCGCGACCTGGACGAACACGAACCTGCCGCGCAGCTCCGGGTTGCTCTCCAGCAGCAGCTCGATCGACTGCAGGCGGTGGCGGATGCCCTTGGTGTAGTCGAGGCGGTCGACGCCGAGGAACACCTTACGGTCGGCGAACTGCTCCCGCAGCGCGGCGAGCTCCTGCTCGGTGCCCTCCGAGCCGGCCAGGGTGCTGAACTCGTCGACGTCGATCGAGATCGGGTGGGCGACGGCACGCACCCGGCGACCGCTCGGCAGGACCAGCAGGTCGCCGAGCGCGGTGATCCCGTTGAACACCCGCTGGACCGACCGTACGAAGTTGTCGCGGAAGCGGGTGGTGTGGAAGCCGACGCTGTCGGCGCCGAGCATCCCCGTCAGGAGCTGGTCGCGCCACGGCAGGCGGGCGACCAGCTCGGGTGGCGGGAACGGGATGTGCAGGAACAGCCCGATCGAGGCGTCGGGGAGGGTCTCGCGGAGCATCTCGGGCAGCAGGAGCAGGTGGTAGTCCTGGACCCACAACGTCGGCGTGGTCCCGGCCTTCTCGATCACCTCGGCGGTCACGTCGGCGAAGGCGCGGTTGGCCTCGTGGTAGCTGGTCCACCAGCGGCGGTCGATCACGGGCTGTTCGATCAGATCGTGGAACAGCGGCCACAGGGTCCGGTTGGCGAAGCCGTGGTAGTAGCCGCGGACCTGCGCCCGGCTGAGCTTGACCGCATGGAGGTCGCAGCCGAGGCCGTCGACGCGGGGCGGGACACCGTCGGGGTCGTCGTCCCAGCCGATCCACGAACCGCCGACCTCGTCCATGACCGGCCGGAGCGCGGTCACCAGCCCGCCGGCGGACGCCTGCCAACCCGCGCTGCCACGTGACACCGGCAGGCGGTTGGCAACGACCGCGAGGGGACGACGTTCGCGCACCGGAGCTCCTCCATCGTGGACGTCACGAGCGTAGTGCTCCACCCCGACCGCGCCGAGCCGACCGGACGGGGTTCCTTCCGCGGCCACCGTGGCGGGTCGGTCGGGGGTGCTGGGACGGGCTCAGGCCCGCGGGTCGAGGGTGGCGAGCACGTGCTCGTCGAAGGCCGCCTGCAACCTCGCGGTCTCCGGGCCGGGCGACGGGAAACGCAGCTCCTCGTCGCCGATCAGCACGCTGTGGACCGGCACGACCGGACGTGCCGCTGACACGACGAACAGCTCGTCCGCGGAACGCAGGTCGTCGAGGGTCGGCAGCGCCGGGGTGACGTCGGTGATCCTGCGCAGCTCCGCGAGCGTGATGGAGTCGAGCACGGGCAGCCGTTCGTGATCCGGGGAGCTGATCGTGCCGCCGTGGACCAGGCAGATCGACCCCGTCGGCAGCTCCTGGACGGTGCCGTCGCTGACGATCAACGCGTCGTCGGCCTCGTGCTTGTTCGCCTGACGGGTCGCCCACATGTTCAGCGCGTAGGACAGGGACTTCACCCCGGTCAGCGCGGAGCCCCACGGGATGTCGACGACCATCAGTGACTGCGGATCTGACGCCGGCCGGGGGATCAGCAGGCCGCGGACGTTGCCGCCACGCGTGACGATGATGCGCAGGATCCCGTCGCGCTCGCCCCAGGCGGCGAGCAGGTCGGTGACGACCTGGCGCAGGACCGGGACGCGCAGGTCGAGCGCCTGCGCCGAGCGGCGGAGCCGGGCGAGGTGCGCATCCATCGCGTGGGTGCGGCCCGCACGGACCAGCATGGCGTCGAACACCGCGTCGCCGCGCAGGAACCCGTCGTCGGTCAGTGGCACCGTGGCCTCGGACGCGGGTACGACGCGTCCATCCACCCACGCGATCGGTCGGGCGCTCGAGCTCGTCGGGCGGTCGGTGCCGGCGGGGTGGCGTTGTGACGTGGGCTGGTCCATCGGTCGATCCTGCCAGACGAACGTGGAGGTTGCCGCGCCGTATCGCCCGCGAGGGCGGTGGCTGACCGGGTCGGGTAGCCCAGACGCTAGCGTGGTCGAGGTGCGCCGTGACGGCAACGTGAGGAGCGGCAGCGACATGACCGTGGTGCCGGAGCACGAGCCGTCGGAGCACGAGCCGTCGGAGCACGAGCCGTCGG
>CAYVJT010000289.1:0-4349 GCA_964451855.1 uncultured Actinomycetota bacterium | reverse complement strand
CTCCCACACGCCCGGCGACGCCGACGCCGTCGGGGCAGCGGAGAACGCCGGATCTCGCGCGTTGAGTCTCACCGCTGCACGCGCGGAAGCCATGATCGCCTTCGCCGATGGTCTCAGGCACCACAGGGTGTGATGGCGTCGAGGTTTCCGCGGCTCACCTACGGACGCGTGTCACGACCCCGTGGGTGAGGGGCTGCAGCCCGATCAGGCAGGCGCCAGGACGCGTGTGAAGAAGCCAGCGAGCTCCTCAGCGAACGCCCTTCCCTGCAGGAGCGGGTAGAGGTGACCTGCGTCGGGGATCTCGCGCACTTCGGCGTCGCCTACGTGCTGGGCGACGTGGTGCACCCCATCGGTGAAGAGGTCGCGCAGAGCCGTGTCGGCGCCGTGCAGGAGCAGAACCGGTGCGGTGATCTGTTCGAGCGCCGCAGGGTCCGTCGGTTCCGGCCCCTCACGCTCGGCCTGGGCCTCGAGCATCTGCAACACCGCTGGCACGTAGCGGGCGTTGTCCTCGAAGTACGTCGTCGCCGACACCGCGGCGACCTCCTCCTCGGTCGCGAGTCCCTCGACGAATGCCTTCAGGGCCTCGGGCAGCAGCCCCTGCTGTGCGAGGTCGGCTGTGCGTCCGACCGCGCCGAAGAAGCGCTCGAGGTCCTTCTCACCGATGACATCGCTCACGAACGGCTCGTAGACCGCCACCGCGGCGACAGCATCCGTCTGCTGGGCCGTCGCGAGCGCCAGCAGTGCACCGCCCGATTCACCGGCGACCCCGACAGGTTCTCCGATGCTGTCGACGAAGGCGCGGAAGTCCTCCACGTGGCGCTCTGGCGAGTGATCCGGGTGGTCACCGCTGAGGCCCCGACCACGCATGCTCGGCAGGTAGCAGGTGAAGCGTGCCGACAGGTACTCAAGCGCCGGGCCTTCGTACATGTTTCCGTCCTCAAGGCCGCCGTGGATGAGGACCAGCGGCGGACCTTGGCCGCGGACGCGACCAGCGATCTCGGTGCCGTCGTCGCTGACAACTCGATGGATGCGCTCGGTGTCCAAGGTGGGCTCCCTTCCGTGATGTCTCGTCGGCAACTGGTCATGCCGACTGCTTGCCGTGCGCGAGGCCAGCATGGCGGAGCGCGTCAGCGAGAACATCAGCCGGTCGGCTACTTCTCCCAACTTGGCTCGGCTACCGCCCCGTTCCGGGCGTCGCGCGGGGTCACAGGTCTCGGCGGGCGGCCTGGGCGACCAGCTCGGAGCGGCCGTCGAGGCCGAGCTTGGCGTAGACATGGGACAGGTGTTTCTTGACGGTGTGGACGCTGACGAACATCCGTTCACCGATCTCGGCGTTGGTGTGCCCTTCGGCCACGAGCCGGACGGTCTCACGCTCGGTGGGGGTCAGAGATGCCCAGCCAGCTTGCGGCCGTGCGCGCTCACCCCGTCCGCGGCGGGCATAGGCCACCGCCTCGTTCAACGACAGACGCATCCCTTCACTCCAGATTGCCTCGGCGTCGTCGGGGCCGAGCTGTGCCCGTGCGGCTGCGACGTGTCGAGCTGCGCGATCGGCTGCGAGCGGGAACCGGACGATGCCCGTGTCGTGGTGGAACCGCTCGGCGGCGGCCAGCAGGCGCAGCGCCTGGCCGGGTCGGTCCAGGTCCATTGCCACCCCCGCGAGCGTCTCCAACGCCTCGGCCGTCCCGATCCGGTCGCCGAAGTCGGCCAGCACCTCAAGGCCCTCGTGCGCGAGTTCCCATGCTTGCGCGGGGTCACCGTCGAGATCGGCCAGCCCGATCAACGCCCGTCCAAGCGTGAACGGATACCGAGGGTCCACCGAGAGCGTCCGGCAGTGCTCGAACTGCGCCCGGGCGTCATCGTGCCGGCCGTCCTCCAAGGCAAGCAGGCCGAGCAGCCACGCCGCCCATGCCTCGAAGTACCGGTCGCCCTGCTCGCGTGCGCTGCGGCGTCGCGCGTCGATGACCTGGCGGGCTTCGCCGGTCGCAACGCAGCGGCACGCCGTAAGTGCTGCCCAGCGGCCCATGATCAGCGCGAACAGGCTCGATGACAGGCCCCGCGCACGCAGGAGCGCCTCGGCGTCGGCGATCTGCTCCCGGGCTGCGTCGATGTCGCCCGTCAGGAGGTCGGCTATGGCGAGTCCTCCGAGTGCTACCGACTCCACTCCGGGGCGGTCGATGCGTCGGCTCCACTCAACCCCACGCCGTGCGTGCCTGCGGCAGCGATCGAGGTCGCCGCAGAACAGCAGCCACGTACCCAGAAATGCGTACGCAGAGGACAGATAGAAGCTGATCCCGGCGTCCTCGCAGACCCCCAACGCCTGCTCGAGCAGCCGCCGGCCATCCTCGAGCGAATGTCCGTAGCACGCCGTCGTGCCGGCGATGATCAGGACAGAGCTGCGGGTGGCGTTGTCCTCGATCCCAGCGGCGAGCGACACCGACTCGTTGGCGTCGGCCTTCGCATCTTCGCTGCTGGCCAGACCCGACGAGAGGCCCGTGAGCGCACGCATGGCCAGGCTCAGCGCGACGACATCGGGTTCGTCGACCATGCGCGCCACTGGGACCGCCTGGTCGGCGAAACCGTGCGCGCTGGCCAGGTGGCCACTTCCGAACATCACCCACGTGGCGGTGACCAGCCCGCGCACACGGTCGGCATCGGTGGCCGCCGGCGCGTTGATGGCAGCGCGCAGCCAGCGCTCTATCTCCAGGTACCGGCCGCGGTCCACCCAGAACCACTGCGTCGGCTCAGCGATGTCCACCACGGTCAACGGACGGTCCGACTCGACCGCCCACGCCATCGCCGCTCGCAGATCGGACAACTCGGCCGTCAGCCGTGCCGACCACCCCTCGCCGTCAGAGCCGACCAGTCCGGCCCGCTCCCGACCGGCCAGCGCGACGTAGAAGTCCAGGTGACGGTCACGCACCCGAGCGGGATCATCGAGCTTGGCCAGACGCTCACCGGCGTACATGCGGATCGTCTCGAGCAGGCGGTAGCGCACCTGTCCGTCGCGTTCACCAACCTGCAGCAGGGAGCCATCAGCCAGCGCAGTGACCAGATCGAGTACCTGCGTTTCCTCGATGCCCGGCCCCGCCACGACGGTCTGTGCGGCCTCGAGCTCGAAGGAGCCGGCGAAGACCGACAGCCGCGCCAACGTCAACCGCTCAGCGTCTGAGAGCAGGTCGTAGCTCCATGCCACTGACGCCTCCAGCGTCTGCTGGCGCGCTTCGGTGTCACGCACACCACCTGTCAGCAGCCGGAATCGGTCCGCCAACCCTTCTGCGATCTGCGACGGTGAGAGCACCCGCACCCGCGTCGCCGCCAACTCCACCGCGAGCGGCATCCCATCCAGCCGTCGACAGATCTCTCCCACCACAGCGGCGTTGTCATCCCTCAGCGCGAAGCCCGCCCGCACCTGCCGCGCCCGTAGCTCGAACAGCCGAGCCGAATCTGCCAGCACGACCTCCTGCGCTGACCGCGCATCGGGATCGGGCACCGATAGCGGTGGCACCTCCCACGCCGTCTCCCCCTCCACCACCAGCGGAGCGCGGCTCGTCGCCAACACGCGCACGCGGGGACACGACCGCATCAGCGCGGCAACGGCCGCGGCACACGACTCCACGAGGTGCTCGCAGTTGTCGAGCACCACCAGCACATCCCAGCCGCGCAACTGCTCGACGAGGGTGTCGAGAAGCGCCTGATGGGGCTCCTCGCGCACACCCACCGCGTCGGCTAGCGACGTGGCCATCATCCCCGGATCCCTCACCCCCGCCAGATCTACCCAGCAGGCCCCGTCCGCGAACTCCGCAGCCACATCACCGGCCACCTCGAGCGCCAACCGCGTCTTCCCACAGCCGCCCGCGCCTGTGAGCGTCACCAGCCGCCCCCGAGTCAGCAACTCGGCAACGTCGAGGCGCTCCTGCTCGCGTCCGACCAAGGTTGACGCGGCCACCGGTAGCCCCGCCAGCCCGCGCTCCCACAGGCCCTCACCCCGGGTGGTGAGTCCAAGCCCTCCGGACCCGCCCCTCACGGCCGCGCGTCCCTCCCGCCGTTCGCTCTCCCGATCGTAATCGTCGCGCCAGCCTGATGCGGGTCGATGGTCGACATGAGGATGGCTACGGACGTCATGGAACGCCCGCTCCTGCACGGCGCCGCGCGCGACCGGCCACCTTCATGGGGTCGCGACGTTGACATCCTGGGGTGGTGGCCGCACGGTTGCCGGACACGAGGGAGGGACGAGATGGCCACCTCGCGCGCTCGCGACGAACGGATCGAGTTCCGCACCACGTCCGAGACGCGACGCTTGGTCGAGCGTGCCGTGGAAGCCTCGGGAAGCAACCTCACCGACTTCGCCG
>CAYVJT010000288.1:0-4354 GCA_964451855.1 uncultured Actinomycetota bacterium | reverse complement strand
GGCACGATGTGCCTCGCCCCGGACCTGGACACGATGGCCCCGATCCGCGAGTGGGGCCTGACCCGCGACGCGGCGATCGACTACGCCAACGAACGCGGCATCCCGATCCCGGTGACGTCCAAGGAGAGCCCCTACTCGATCGACGAGAACGCCTGGGGACGGACCGCGGAGTGCGGCATCCTCGAGGACCCGTGGGCACAGCCGCCCGAGGACGTCTTCGAGCGGACCGTGAGCATCGCCGACGCGCCCGACGAGCCCGAGGAGGTCATCATCGCCTTCCGGCAGGGCCTGCCCGTCTCGCTCGACGGCGTGGAGCTGCCGTTGGCCGAGTTGGTCCCGGACATCGACGCGCGCGCGGGCCGTCACGGCGTCGGTCGGATCGACATGATCGAGGACCGGCTGGTCGGCATCAAGAGCCGCGAGCTGTACGAGTGCCCCGGCGCGATCACGCTGATCGAAGCGCACCGCGACCTCGAGGACCTCTGCCTCGAGCAGGAGCTCGCCGAGCACAAGCGCGCCGAGGAGGGCCGCTACGCCCAGCTGATCTACAACGGCCTGTGGTGGGGGCCGCTGAAGCAGGCGCTCGACGCTTTCATGGAGGAAGCCAACCGGTACGTCAACGGCGAGGTCCGGGTGCAGCTGTTCAAGGGCCACGCGACCGTGGTCGGCCGCCGCAGCGAGGACTCGGCCCTCTACAGCTACGAGATGGCCACCTACGACGAGGGTGACCAGTTCGACCAGACCCTCGCTGAGGGGTTCGTGAAGCTGTGGGGCCTGCCCCTCAAGACCTGGGCGGCACGGACCAAGGCCCACGGCGACCAGCTCTGACCAGCACCCTCGAGGCGTCCTGGGGGGACCACCTCGGCATCCACGTCGGTGCCACGTTCCGAGACCGTCCACCGCCACCGCGAGAGCATCATGAGCCTGAGCCTGCGGATCCTGCAGATCGACGTGCCCGAGGGGGACCTCGATCGGGTCGTCGCGTTCTGGTCCGCCGCGCTGTCGGCGACCCCGGTCGACGCACCCGGTGCCTTCGTCCACCTCGCGGGTGCGCACTCCGTCGTCGAGGTGCACGTCCAGGCGCTGCACGGAGGTCGATCCCGCTACCACCTCGACCTCGAGGCCGACGACCGGGACGCCGAGGTGGCCCGACTCGTCGGGGCCGGCGCCTACGAGCTCGACCGGTTCGACGCGGACGGGTACACGGTGCTGGCGGATCCGGCCGGGCTGCCGCTGTGCGTGATCGATCGGGACGCGGCGGAGCCCACACCGGTGACGCCGCGACGCACCGACCGGGCCCACCTGACCGGCATCTTCGTCGACGTCCCCGAGCGCCAGGTCGAGGCTGAGCTGGCGTTCTGGTCCCACGCCCTCCACGCCGAGGTGGTCCCGACCTCGCGCCCGGAGACCTACACGGCCCTGTCGGGGGTGCACGGGCCGGGGGGAGCGGTGCTGTTCGAGATCCAGCAGGTCGGCGACACCACGGTGCCACGGCATCACGTGGACCTGGAGGCCTCCGACGTCGCGGCGGAGGCAGCACGTCTCGAGTCGCTCGGTGCCACGCGGGTGAGCGCGATCGAGAGCTGGATCGTGCTCGCCGACCCGGTGGGCAACCGCCTGTGCGTCGTGCCGGCGGAGGGGTGAGGGACCGTCCGCCGGGACGGGCGTCCCGAGCGACCCGCCTGCCCCGCGCCCCTCTCGGAGGCAACCTGACAACCACAGTTGACAGGAGTATAACCTGACATATCCTGCTGTCAGGTGCTGTGTCCGCCAGGGCACGTCACGAGGAGGGTCGCATGGTCGTGCTGGTCGTCGGCGACGTCGTCGACAGCCGCCGGGTTCCGCAGCAGCGGCGGCTGCTGGTGGGGCTGGCCGAGGCCGTGGCCGACCTCGACGGTGCCCGGTCCGCCGCCGCCACCACGGGGGACGAGTTCCAGGCGATGTTCGAGGACCTGCCCACGGCGATCCGCTCGGTGGCCGGACTGCGGCTGCGGCTGCTGGACGAGCCGCCCGCCGAGGAGCCCGTCGAGCTGCGCGTCGGTTTCGGGATCGGGGAGGTGATCGGCCCGGAACCGCACGACGCCGGCGCACCGGGGCAGTCGGGCCCGGGCTGGTGGCACGCCCGCGCGGCGCTGGACCACGTCCGGACCCCACGCCGCGCCTGGCCCGAGCTGCGGTGGTGGGTCGGCGGGGATCCCGGCGAGGCTCCCGAGCTCCCGTCGTTCCGTTCCACCCTGGTCGCGCTCGATGCGCTCGCCGGCAGGTTCGACGAGCAGGACGTGTCGCTGGCCCGTGGTCTGCTGGAGGGCAGGACGGCCAGCGACCTCGCCCGTGACCGAGGGCTCACGCGTCAGTCCATCGCGGAGCGCCTCCACGACCACGGCGTGTACGGCTGGGTCCGCGCCCTCGAGACCCTCACGGAGGCCGTGACGTGACCTTCGCGTTCGCGCTCCTGCTCGCCGGCCTGGTCGCACCCGTGCTGGCCGTGACGGCCCGACGGTGGGTGTTGCCGGCTGCTGCCGTGCTGCTCGGCGCGGGTCTGGTGCACGACGTCGCGCCCGTCGTCGACCTGGCCGATCTCGCGGACGGGATCCAGCGGCTGGACGTGCTCGGCGTCGCCGACGGGGACGGGGTCCGGTTCCTGCTGCTGGTGGCGGCGCTCGTGTGGTGTGGCCCCGCCGCAGATCAGGTCGTGCGGCGCATCCTCGCGGCGACGGGGCTGCCGGCACCCGAGACGGCGGCCGAGGCCGGGCTCCGAGCGGGCCGCTGGATCGGCCGGCTCGAACGGTGGCTGCTGGTCGCCTGCGTCGCGGCGGCCCAACCTGCGTTGGCGGTGATCCCCGTCGGCGGCAAGGCGCTGTTCCGCTACGCCGAGGTGGTCGCCGACGCCCGCTCCGAGCGACCTCGGCTCACCCGTCCCGACGGCGACGGGGACCAGACCGTCAGCCGTGCCGGCCTCGTCGACTACGTGATCGTCGGTTCCCTGGCGTCGTGGGTACAGGCGATCGTGCTCGGGTTGCTGGTGCTGTCGCGATGAGCCATCGTCGGCTCCGACGACGTGGGTTCGGACCGTGGCGCCGCTACGGTCCGGCGACCGCGGAGGTGCGCAGATGAACCAAGAGGGTGACGCGACGGACCCGGGTCGGTTGTGGGGCGGGCGCTTCACGGCGGGGCCCGACGCGGCAGCCTGGGCACTGGGTGTCTCCACCGCCTTCGACCGCCACCTGTGGCGGCAGGATCTCGCGGGCTCGCGTGCCCACGCCCTCGAGCTGCACCGCATCGGGGTGCTCACCGACGATGAGCGCGACGCGATCCTTGACGCGCTCGACCGGTGTGGGGAGCTCTTCGCCGACGACGCCTTCCCCTTCCTTCCCACCGACGAGGACGTGCACGGCGCGATCGAACGCTGGCTCGTCGGGGAGCTCGGGGCGGTCGGAGGCAAGCTGCGGGCCGGCCGGTCGCGCAACGATCAGATCGCCAGCGACCTGCGTCTGTGGTGCCGCGACGCGTGCGACGAGCTGATCCCGCTGATCGGCGCGCTGCAGGCCGCCTTCGTCGAGCAGGCCGAGGCGCACCTGGGCTGGCATGCGCCCGGCTACACCCACCTGCAGCGCGGCCAGCCGGTGCTGCTCAGCCACCACCTGCTCGCCTACGTCTGGATGCTCGATCGCGATGCTGGCCGACTCCGCGACGCCCGTGCCCGTCTCGACGAGTCGGTGCTGGGCTCCGGCGCCTTGGCGGGCCAGACCCTGGGCCTCGACCCTCAGGCCTACGCCGACCACCTCGGCTTCGCCGGTGTCGCGGCCAACTCGATGGACGCGGTGGCATCGCGCGACTTCGCCCTGGAGGTGCTCTCCGCCTGCGCGATCCTGGCCGTGACGCTGTCGCGGCTGGGGGAGGAGATCGTGCTGTGGGCGACCAGCGAGTTCGGCTTCGCCCGGGTCGGTGACGCCTTCTCCACCGGTTCGTCGATCATGCCCCAGAAGCGCAACCCCGACGTCGCCGAGCTGGTGCGCGGCAAGGCCGGCCGGGTCATCGGCGACCTCGTCGGGCTGCTGACCACCGTCAAGGCGCTGCCCCTGACCTACGACCGCGACCTCCAGGAGGACAAGGAGCCCGTCTTCGATGCGGTCGGGACCCTGCGGCTGGTGCTCCCAGCCATCACCGGCACGGTGGCCTCGCTGACCTTCGACCGGGAGCGCCTCGCCGAGGCGAGCGTCGGCGGGTTCGCGCTGGCCACGGACCTGGCGGAGGAGCTCGTGACCCGCGGTGTGGCCTTCCGTGAGGCGCACGAGATCGTCGGCGAGGTGGTCCGCGTCGCCGAGGAGCAGGGTGTGGACCTGGACGGCCTCGA
>CAYVJT010000287.1:0-4422 GCA_964451855.1 uncultured Actinomycetota bacterium | reverse complement strand
CAGCTCGCCGGGCTCATAACCCGGAGGTCGCAGGTTCAAATCCTGCCCCCGCTACGGAATCGGGCCGCCTTTCGGGGCGGCCCGATTACTTCTACCGGCTGTTCTACCGGCGGGTTGTCGGTAGAACGCTCACTCTTCGGCGTCGTTCATGAGGGTGGCGAACGTCGCCGCGGCTTCGGCCTGCATGCCGGGAAGGACGTGCTGGTAGGTCGCCATCGTGAATGCGGGCGTGGAGTAGCCCAACCGCTCGGAGACGACCTTCAGCGGCACGCCAGCCTTCAACAGCAGCGAGGCGTGGGTGTGCCGAAGACCGTGCAGGCTCAGCCTGGGCAGTTCGGTCTTGGCGACGGCCCGGCCGAACGCCTGCGAGATGGTTTGCGGGTTGATCAGCTCACCGTCGTCGCGGACGACCAGGCCCCGCTCGGGGTTGAGGCCGCCGAACCGGTCGGTGTGATCCTGTCGCCAGCGGCCGAGGACAGCGATGGTGCGTTCGTCCAGGTCGATAGTGCGGGCGGCGTTGGTGGTCTTGCCGTTGGAGGGCTGCATGCGGCCGTTGACGGCCACGATCGTGCGGGTGATCGACAGGCGCCGGTGTTCGAGGTCGATGTCACGCCACTGCAGGCCGATCAGTTCGGATCGTCGTATGCCGGTGTGGGCGGCGAGCCACCAGGTTGGGTGGTGGCGGTGTCCGGCCATCCTGGCGAGGAACGTGGACAGCTCGCGTGCGGTCCAGGCCATGCGGCGCCGGTGCTGGTCGCGACGGTGCCGGGGTGGGACGGCTTGTCGGGCCGGGTTGGTGGCCAGCAGCCCCCGCGTCACGGCGTCGTCGAGGATCTGGCGGAGCAGCGCGTGGACCTCCAGCACGGTCTTGGTGGACAGCCCGCCGATGCCCTCGGCACGGCCGGCCGTGAGCAGATGCTCGTACAGGTCCTCGATCTGCTCTACCCGTAGCGACCGCAGCGGCATGTGACCGAGGTGGGGGAGGATGTAGAGGCGGAGCTGCCGGCGGTAGCCGTCGAGGGTGACCGCGCGGAGTTGGCGGGTCTTGCGTGGTAGCCAGGTGCGTTCGATGTGGGCCGCCAGGGTCAGGCGGCTGCGGCCGGTGCCGCGACGCTCGAGTTCTTGATCGGCGAGCCGACGTGCCAGCGCCTCGGCTTCGGTTCGGTCGGTGCCGGCCGGATGCCACCTGCGGCGTTCCTTGCCGGTGGCGGGGTCGAGGCCTTCGTAGATGACGACGTACCAGTGGTTGTTCTTGCGGGTGATGTAGCCCTTCACCGTCGGTCTCCTTGGTTGGGTGAACCGGCCGACCGTAGGCAGGGGCTCGCCGGGGTGTCCCCTCGGCTACGGGCGACGGCCTGGACTCGCCGATGCGCGCCGACGCTTTCAGAGGACGCGGACGTGGTGCTGCGGAGGAGTGCTGTCGGGTCGAGAGGGCGGTATCGGTTCACTGTGAGGAGGTGTTCCCGCGCCCTTCGACCCCGCCACGGTGGGCATCGAGCTGCAGGCCTCCGACCTGGCGAGTCGACCAGCGGTGCCGCGCCATGTCGGCGAGAAGCTGACTGAGCTCATGCTGCGTGCCCGCGAGTCGGATACCGAGCGGCGCGGAGGTGGCGGTCGCGCGTCTACTCATCGGGATGGGATGGCGCTCGAGGGGGATGGCCGATCGATCGTCGCGCTGTTGTCGACCTGCTGGCCGACGACGCCTACCTGCTGCGCCGTGGCGGTGCGCTCGGCGCTGCCCGACCGTCTGATCGGCGAGGGCAGGTCACCGGCGAGGGGATCGCGTTGGCTCGGGCCGCACTTGGTGCACATCACCCACGACAGCTCGCCGATGCCACAGCCGCAGCTGGCATCACGAAGCGTCGACCACGTCGCGCCAGCGGGATGGTGGGCCGCTCTCGCAGCCGTCGAGCGGCTCATCGCACGCCCAGCCGCTTCTCGGCCGTGGCCAGCCGGGTGAGTTCGTGGAGCGTGCGATCACGCTCCGCCGTGAGCATGGCGTCGTCTTCCACGGCAGGGCTTCCTCAGTCATCGCGCTGGCGGCGTGTGTCGCAGGGCACGGGCCAGCGCGGTGAGCCCATGCCGGTACCAGCGGCGGAGCAGGATGTCGACATCGAGGTCGGGTTCGTGCCTTCTCCTGTGCTCGACCATGGCCCGGACGATGTCGGTCATGTCGTCAGGGAACTGATCGACCGCGGCCGCCAGGTACGCGTCGGGTGGCAGGACGATCGGGCCGAGCTCGGCGATCCGGTCTGCAGGAAAGCCGGCGTCGTCGTTGGTCAACAGGTGCGTCGCGCCGCCAGCGACCGCCGCCGCGGTATGCAGCCGATCGTCCGGGTCGTCGCCAGGCATCTGTTCGGCCATGTGGCGGTAGTCGGCCGGTAGCACCTCGCCGTCGGGGAAGGTGGCGCGCACACCAGCAAAGGCCGCCTGCGCGGCACCGGCGCTTGGCACCCGACGTCCGGCCGCGCGTTCACGCTCCCAGACCCGTTCAAGCTCGGCCAACAGGTCCTCGGACCACAGGATCTCGTGCACCCCGATCTCGGTCATACGCATGAGCAGGTCGAACACGGACATCGGGAACAGCACCGAGGTGTCCGGGAACACGCGACGCTCGGCGCGGCTCAGTAGTCGGCCTCTGCCACGGCGTCCATGATCGCGTCGACGCCGGCCCGCGTTCGCTCGCGTTCATGCAGGACGCGGATCACCTCGCTGGCGGGGATGCGCTTGTGGCTGCTCTGCGGCAGCCGGTAGAAGTCCATCTGGCCGGCGTCGAGCATCTTGTTCACCAGCTTGCGGGAGATGCCGAGCCGCTCCGCCGCCTGCGCCGGCGTGAGATCCTCGTCCGTTACGGTGACATGTACCTGGTGGCCGCGCGCGAGAGCATGCAGCACCGCATGGATCGCCGACCGAGTCGCGCCGTGCTCGAGCACCCTGGCCATATCGTCGCGGAGCCGGGCAAGGTCGCCACGGTCGAGCCCGTCGGACGCCTCGAGCTCCTCGAGGAGGTGGTCCAGGTCACGGAGTGCTTCGAGCGGAGGTGTTCCTGTGGCCTCGCTCATCGGGCCTCCTATCTGCGCCATCTGTCCCAAGTGTGCCATATGTTCCGGGCTTTTGCACGCTCGGTGGCCAGCGGCGGCGGGGCTGCTGTGTGCGCGTCGTCGTCGGCAAGATGCCTGGCGGTGGCGGTGAGGAAGCCGGCCAGCTCGCGGGCAGACCCAGGTCCTGCGGCGTCGGTGCTGCTCGCGCCGGTGTCGTGGCGGGACGGCTTGGCGGGCGGCGTTGGGGGTGAGCAGGCCACGACCGACGGCGTCGTCGAGGATCTGGCGTAGCAGCACGTGGACCTCGAGGACGGACTGGGTGGACAGCCCACCCTGCCCGTCGAGTCGTCCGCAGGTCAGCAGCTGCTCGTAGAGGGACTCGATCTGCTCGACCCGCAACGATCTGAGCGGCAGGTCGCCCAGGGCGGGCAGGAGGTGAAGCGGCTGACCCTACGGACCGGCTCGCCGGGGTCACGCCCCGGCCACGCAGGCGCCTCGGCGTCTGTCACCGACGCCGAGGTGTCGCTGCGTAGCGATCTGGGCCCACCGGTGCAGGATCTGCGCCAGGAGACGCGGTCATGGTGTCCCGGTGTGCCGTCGGGTCGACAAGAGCGGCACGGGTTCGCTGGAGGAGATGTCTTCACGATCGGTGGTGATGACGCTGGGTGGCCGGCCACTGACGGCCGCGGGCGGGCTAGTGCATCGCGTGGGCGTGTGGCGCGAGATCGAAGCGCGCCCGCGAGACCGTTCGTCGCCAGACAGGGACGTGCTGGTGCCACGCGCGGCAGGCGCGTGCGATCAGCTCGCACGCTGCATCAGGAGCCAACGCAGGCGGGGCAGCGCGACGACGTGATGCAGCACGACAAGCGCCGCGAGGGACACCGACACGGCCAACCGCCCCGCTACCAGCCACGCAGCAGCTCCCCCGATGAACACGGCGAGCTCCATCAGCAGTCGAAGCCAGCCGTGGACCGGTACCAGTGCCTCGCCGTGCCGACCCGGATCGTCGGGGACGGCGAACACCCCCCAGGCAGCAGCCGCCATCACGCTGCCAGCGATCCCGAGGGCGGGAGTGACCTGCCAGCCAGCTACGCCGATCCCGACCAGGCACGCCACCTCGAGGACGAACCGCAACACGAGGTTCCAGCCCGGCATCTCCGCACCTTGCCGATCCATCGGCCGACCTCCTCGACGAGTCCGGCCTGGCAGGCTCGCAGGTCGAGCCAGAGCGCTCGATCGCGCACGGGCAGCGCGACGCCCCCGAGTCGCCGATCGCCAGTGTCGTCTTGATGAAGCTATCGCGTGCTGTGAGGGGAGTTCAGCACCTCGACGTCCGTCCGACCCGTAGTGAGAGTCTCGTGTGGGTAGCACCAACGGGCGT
>CAYVJT010000286.1:0-4466 GCA_964451855.1 uncultured Actinomycetota bacterium | reverse complement strand
TTCGTCGACCTGTTCGACACGACCGGCACCCTGATCGCCGTGGCCAACCAGGCCGGGTTCCTGGACTCGGAGGGCAGGCTGCCCCGCGCCAACCGGGCCCTGATCTCCGACTCGATCGCCACGATGGGTGGCGCCGTGATGGGGACCTCGACCACGACCTCCTACATCGAGTCAGCAGCCGGTGTTGGAGCCGGAGGTCGAACGGGGTTGACCTCGGTGGTCACCTCGGGGTTGTTCCTGCTCGCCCTGCCGTTCTCGCCGTTGCTGGCGGTGGTGACGCAGGAGGTCACCGCCGCGGCCTTGATCATCGTCGGCGTGATGATGGCCAAGGGACTCGGCCAGATCGAGTGGACCAAGATGGAGTACGCGATCCCGGCGTTCGTGACGGTCGTGGCGATGCCGCTGACCTACTCGATCGCCAACGGCATCGCGCTCGGTCTGTTCATGCACACCCTGTTGATGGCCGTCAAGGGCCGCTACCGTGAGATCCACCCGATCATGTACGGCTTGGCGGTGGTCTTCCTGGCCTACTTCATCTGGTTCGCCGAATGACCTCGGTCACCGACGCACTGCGGCGCTTGCCGAAGGTCGAGCTCCACTGCCACGTCGAGGGGACGATGCGCCCCTCGACGGTGGTGGAGCTCGCCACCAAGAACGGCATCGCGCTGCCAACCAACGATCCGACCCAGCTCTACGAGTACACGAGCCTGGACACGTTCCTGGAGGTCTTCTGGCTCGTGCAGTCGGTGCTCGGTGACGGCGACGACTGGGCGCGGCTCGCCTACGAGAGCGTCGTCGACGGTGCCGAGCACGGTCTCGCCTACCGCGAGACCTTCTTCACCCCCGCACGCCACCTGGATGCCGGGCAGGACCTCGGCGACATCATCGCGGGACTCTCGGAGGGTCTGGCCGCGGCCGAGGCGGCGACCGGGGTCCGGGCGATGTTGATCGCCGATATCGACCGGGCCTACGGGCCGGGACCTGGCCGGGAGATGGTCGAGCAGCTCGTCGAGCTGCGCCGCGCCAACGCTCCCGGAACCGAACGGGTGCTCGGGATCGGCATGGACTCGACCGAGCTGGGGGTCGACCCGACCGACTTCGCGTCGGCGTTCGACCTCGCAGGACGGTCCGGGTTGCGACGCACCTCGCATCAGGGGGAGGTCACGCCCCCGACGACGATCCAGGCCGGGATCGACGTGCTGGGGTGCGAGCGCATCGACCATGGCCTGTCGCTGCTCGACGACCCGGAGCTGACCAAGCGGTTCGTCGACGAGCGGATCCCGTTGACCGTGTGCCCCAACTCCAACA
The DNA here is from genome assembly GCA_964451855.1 of uncultured Actinomycetota bacterium. Taxonomy (GTDB): domain Bacteria; phylum Actinomycetota; class Nitriliruptoria; order Nitriliruptorales; family Nitriliruptoraceae; genus CSSed11-175R1. The sequence goes on along the minus strand of CAYVJT010000286.1, from coordinate 3,158 downwards.
TCCGCATCGCCAACGCCTTCCCCCGTCTGGAGGAGCACCCGTACCGTCAGATGCGGGAAGCCGGCCTGCTGGCGACGCTCAACACCGACGATCCGGCCATGACCGACCTGGATCTGACCTACGAGTACCGCTCCGTCATGGACGCGTTCGGCTACTCGTGGGACGACATGGTCGCCATCGCGCTCGACGGGGTCGAGGGCAGCTGGCTCGACGCCGAGGACGCCCGCTCGCTCCGCGAACGGATCGTCACCGAAGCTGCGCAACTCGAGCCCGAGAGCGTCGAGGGGTAGCCACGACGGGTGGGGCCGGACCGGTGTCTGCCGGCCCGGCCCCACCCGTCCGCGCTGCGGTCGTCGCGGCACGCGGCCCGTCAGCCGGCGTCCTCGTTGGCCAGCTCCCGCAGGCGGTACTTCTGGATCTTGCCGGTGCTCGTGCGCGGGAGGTCGCGGAACTCCACGCGGGTCGGCGCCTTGTACGAGGCGATGCGTTCCTTGGTGTGGTGGATGAGCTCCTCCGCGGTCACCTCGGCGTCGGCCTGGAGCGTGACGAACGCGACGGGGGTCTCGCCCCACCGCTCGTGCGGCCCGGCGACGACCGCGGCCTCCGCCACGGCCGGATGGCTGGCGAGGGCCTGCTCCACCTCGATCGAGGCGATGTTCTCCCCGCCGGAGACGATGATGTCCTTCGACCGGTCGCGGAGCTCGATGTAGGTGTCGGGGTGCATGACACCGAGGTCGCCGGTCCGCAACCATCCGTCCGGCATCGCGGCTGCGGTCGCCTCCGGGTCGTGCAGGTACCCGGCCATGATGGTGTTGCCGCGGAGCGAGACCTCGCCCATCGTCTCCCCGTCGGCGGGGACGTCGGTGCCGTCCGGAGCGACGACGCGGACGTGACCCGCGGCGACGTTGGCGACACCCTGCCGCGCCTTGCGGCGTGCCTGGACATCGGACGGGAGGTCGCGCCACTCAGGGGGTTCCTCGCAGATCACGCTCGGACCGAAGGTCTCGGTGAGCCCGTAGAGGTGGGTCACGTGGATCCGCAGCTCCGCGAGCTGCTCCAGCAGGGTCGGTGACGGTGGCGCACCACCGGTCGCGACCTGGATCGGACGGTCCGCGGGCCGGGGCCGCGCCTCCGGGTGGCGCACCAGGTCCTGCAGCACCGTGGGTGCGGCGTTGAGGTGCGAGACGTCGTGCTCGTCGATGAGCCGCCAGATCTCGGCCGGATCGACCTTCCCCAGCCCGATGTGGGTCGCCCCGACGGCGGTGACCGCGTACGGGAAGCACCACCCGTTGCAGTGGAACATCGGCAAGGTCCACAGGAAGGTGCTGTCGCTGGACAGCTGGCTGTGCAGCGCCATGGCCAGACCCTGCAGGTACGCACCGCGGTGGTGGTACATCACGCCCTTCGGCCGACCGGTCGTGCCGCTGGTGTAGTTGACGGCCAGGAGCGACAGTTCGTCGTCGGGGAGGCTCCACCACGGCTCGGCGTCGGCGAGCAGGCCCTCGTAGGTGTCGCTGGGCCCGCCGAGGCGGATCGTCGTGATGTCCTGTCCAGCGCCATCCGCGGCGGCCAGCCCTCGGTCGGCGAGCCCATCGGCGACCAGCAGCGCACGGGCGCCGCAGTGCTCGAGGATGTAGGTCAGCTCGGGGGTGGCCAGACGGGTGTTGAGCGGGACGACGGTCGCGCCGCTGGCGGGCACGCCGAAGTGTGCTTCGAGCAGGTGCTGACGGTTCGGGGCGAGCACCGCCACGAAGTCGCCCGCACCGATGTCACGTTCGCGGAGGGCACCGGCGAGGTGGCGGACACGCTCGAACAGCTCGCGGTAGGTCACGTGTGCCGCACCGTCGACGAACGCCGTCCGATCGGCGAACACGGCACCGCTGCGCTCGAGCAGCGACAGCGGTGTCAGCGGCTCCCAGGAGGTGGTGAGCTCGGCCATCCCCATCACGCTCCTTCCCGAGTGTGGTCACGAGGGGCTCCACCGCGGTCGAACGTTGACCGCTCCTCTCGCGTGCGGGGTCAGTATGGCACCGAGCCTGGTCGGCGTGCCGGCGGGCTGCGCCCTCCCTCCGCGTCACCGAGCGCCGCTCGGACCGAGCGGTCGGGGATGGTTCCCGGTCGAGCTACCGTTCGCGGTTCGCGGCCGGCAGCCGATGGCCGCCGGACCTGCGAGCGCTCACCGTGCCCGCTGCCTCGCCGTCCCCGGATGCGCCCTTGACCTCGACGATGTCCGATACCGCGCGGCGGCTGTTCCCGGCGAAGGTGCGGCCCTGGCTGGGCGCGGTGCTGATCTCGTTCTCTGGCGTCTGGGTCCGCCTCGCCGACGTCGAGGTGGCACGGTCGGCGTTCCTGCGTGGGGCCTACGCGCTGCCGGTGATCGCGGTGCTGGTCGCCGTCGCTCGGCGCCGGTCCGTGGACGCGCGCCTGGTGCCATGGGTACTGCCCTGGGCGCTGGCCGGCGGCGTGCTGCTGGGGATCGACCTGGTGGCGTGGCACGCCGCCATCGAGATCGTCGGCGCCGGGCTCGGGACGGTGTTGCCCAACATGCAGGTGGTCTTCGTCGGGCTGGCCGGCGTGCTGTTCTTCCGCGAACGGCCGCCGGTGGGCTTCTGGATCGCGCTGCCGATCGTGCTGAGCGGGATCTGGATCCTGTCGGTGGTCGGCAGGCCGGTGCTGACCGACGGCTCCGTCCCCTTGGGGGTGCTCTACGGGGTGGTCGCGGCCATCACCTACGCCGGCGCGCTGGTGCTCCTGCGCGTGTCACGCGGCCGGCAGCCGCGGGCGCCGAGCGTGGCGTTCCTGTTCTCGCTGACGGTCGGCGCGACGGTGGCCATGGGGGCCGCTGCGGCCAGCCAGGGCGTGGCCGCACCCGCCGGCTGGCCCGCGGACGGCTGGCTGCTGCTGCTCGCGCTCGGCTCGCAGGTCGTGGGCTGGTTGCTGCTGACCTCGTCGATCCACCTCTTGCCTGCGGCCGCGACCTCGGTGGCGCTGTTGCTCCAACCCGTGCTCGCGCTCGTGTGGGGCCGGGTGCTGCTGGGCGAACCGCTCGGCTTCCCGCAGGTCGGCGGCGCGGCGGTCGTCCTGCTCGGTGTCGCGATCGCCCACCGGTCCATCGCCGGGACGCAGGTCCGGCCACTGCCCCCGGCGCCGACCGCCAA
>CAYVJT010000285.1:1354-4506 GCA_964451855.1 uncultured Actinomycetota bacterium | reverse complement strand
GATGACGCCCTGGGCGAACCGGTCGCGATGACGCCCTGGACGCGGCGAGGCGGCACGGCCGCTCACAGGGCGTCGACCGCCGCGCTGATGGCGAGCTCCAGCTCACCGAGGTGGTCGTCGTCGAGCCGATCACCGTCGCGATCACGGACGTAGAAGGCATCGAGCACCTCGTGCCCGATCGTCTGGATCCTGGCGACGACGATGTCGAGCTCGAGCTCGGACAGCGCGGTCGCGATCGCGTACAGCACGCCGACCCGGTCCAGCGCCCGCACCTCGATCACCGTCGACCGCCCCGAGGGGTCCTCCTGCACGGTCACCTCGGTGGCGACCTCGGGCAACCGGGACACGCGGTGATCGTCGGTCCTGGCCTTGCGCGTGACGCGTGCCCGCACGGCAAGTCGCCCCGCCGCGGCGTCGGCGAGGTCGCCCTCGACCCGCACCCACCACGACCCGGCGGCACGCTCCGGCGGACGCACCTTGAAGGTGTCCACCGCCAGCCCGTCGGCCCGCGCGAACGCATCCGCCGCGACGATCGATCCACCGTGCAACGCCAGCACCCCCGCCACCTTCGCGAACCAGCCATGATCGTCCAACGCGACCACGTCCAGCTCGTCGATCGCCTCGAGGCCGTCCGGGTCGCCCTCACCCGGGGTGACGCGCGTGCGGACCTCGGCTGGCCCGGGGCGCGTCGCCGCCATCAGGGTGTGGCGCACCACGGCTCGCGGCGCCACCGCGGCGGCGTAGCGTGACGACATCATCGCGAGGTGGTCACGGACCGCCTCGGGGGTAGCGCCGAGCTCGGTCGCGAGCTCCTGGGCACCGCGGGCGGTCAGGACCGCACCTTCGGCGACCTCGTCCGTCGGTCGTCGATCGAGCACGGCGCCCACCTTCGTCACGAGCGTCCGGACGAGCGCTGCCGTCCACCCGCTCCACGCGGTCGGTCCGGTCGCGCGGCCGTCGGCCGTCGCCAGCAGCTCGAGGCACGCCAGGGTCGAGCGGTCGCCGACCTGCGCCGCGACCTGCGCCGCCAGCGCGGGGTCGTTGACGTCGCGCTTGCGGGCGGCGTCGGGCAGGACGAGGTGGAGCTCGACCAGTCGGCCGATCAGCTCGATCGTCGGCTCAGCGGCCCCCATCCGGCGTGCCATCGCCTGGGCGACCGGCACGCCCGTCCGGCTGTGCGGCTCACCGAAGGCCTTGCCGACGTCGTGGAACAGGGTCCCGAGCAGCAGCGCCTCCCGGTCATCGACCTCCTCCAGCGCCTCGGCAGCCCACGCCTCCCGACGGACGAGGTCGCCGAGCTCGGCCGCGGCGTGCCACGCGTGCCGATCCAGCGCGAAACGGTGGTAGGGGTTGCGCTGCGCCCGTCCGCGCAACGCCGCCCACTCGGGCAGCAGCGCCGTCAGCAACCCGACGTCGTCGAGCTCGGCCAGCGCGGGCAGGGCGACCGAGCCCCGCCACAGCACCGACACGAACCGCTCACGATCGCGGTCGGTCCAGTCCCACGGCGACCCCGCCTCGGCGACGGAGCCGCGCAGGCGGGCGGCGCTCCCACGGTCGAGCACGGCCCCGGTGTCCGCCAGGGCCCGGAGCAGCCGGACGGGCAGGCCCGCCGTCGACAGCTCCGTGGTCGGCGGCAGCCGCAGCACCCCGTCGACCAGCTCGAAGCCGTCGACCTCGGCCTCGGTCGGGCGCCCCCGCCGGCGTGCGCCCCGCGCCACGTCGGCGTCGATCAGCGTCCAGGCGCGCCGGTGCACGTGATCGACCGTCCGCGCCGCGAGGAACAGCTCGTTCAGCAGCTGGTGGGCTGCCAGGTCGTGCTCGTCGGCGTCCGCGAAGCCGAGGCAGCGGGCCACCTCGTCGTGGAGGTCGAGGCGCAGCACGTCGGTCCTGCCCGCGACGAGGTGCAGGGCGACCCGCGTCGCGAGGAGCCGGTCCTCGGCGCGGACCAGCCGGGGCAGGTCAGGGGCGCCGAGGTAGCCCGCGGGGACCAGCGGGTCCAGCCCGCCGGTACCGACCAGCGCCGAGGCGGCCCAGCGCAGGGACTGCACGTCGCGCAGCCCACCGGCGCCGTTCTTGAGGTCGGGCTCGAGCACCTCGGCGCCATCCCCCGCCTTGGCACGTCGGACCCCGTCGGCCCGCCGCAACGCCGCGAGGAAGCGGTCGGGACGACGGCGCAGGCGGCGGATCGACTCCGCCCGGATCAGCTGCGCGAAGCCGGCGTCGCCGGTCACGGTCCGCAGGTCGAGCACCGCCGTCGCGGCGTCCAGGTCGTCGACCGAACCCAGCGCCTCTCGCCGGTGCCGCACCGCGTAGCCGACGGTCAGCCCCGCGTCCCACAGGGGGTAGACGATCGCACGGACCGCCTCCTCCAGGACCGGTTCGGGGAGCCGATCGTGGAGGAGCAGCAGGTCGACATCGGACGCGGGGCACAGCTCGCGGCGTCCGTACCCGCCGACCGCAGCGATCGCGAGCCGATGCTCCTCGAGCACCGGTGCCGCCAACCTCGTCACCGCATCGTCGACCGTGGCGGTCCACGCTTCGCACCACGCGCGACCCGGCGACGGTCCGTGGTGGGTGAGCCGGACCAACGCCGCCTTGAGAGCTGCGGCGATCCCGGCCGACGGCGAGGTCACAGCGCCTCCGCACCCTCCTCCGCGGTACGGATCCGCACGCTCCTGTCCACCGTGGTCACCCACACCTTGCCGTCACCGACCTGACCGGTCTGTGCGTGCTCGACGATGGTGCCGATCACGTCGTCGACCTCATCGGCTCCGGTGAGGATCTCGAGCTTGACCTTGGGGACGAACTCCACCGCGTACTCGGCGCCGCGGTAGACCTCGGTGTGGCCACGCTGGCGGCCGTACCCGCGGACCTCGGAGACGGTGAGACCCTTGATGCCCAACTCCTGCAGGGCCTCCTTGACCTCATCGAGCTTGTGTGGCTTCACGATGGCCGTGATGAGCTTCACGTCGTCCTCCTTGTCCCCGGCCGTTGGTGGCCGAGCCGTTGGCGTAGGCGAGCGGGGCGGCGGACCGCCTGCGGCGAGCACGATCCTCCCCGGCCGGTGTCACCTGCTCGTGTCCTGATCGTTTCGACCCGGTTACGCCACCACCAGGGGCGTTCGCCCACGCCCTGAGGGCCCCATGGTGGCA
>CAYVJT010000285.1:0-1254 GCA_964451855.1 uncultured Actinomycetota bacterium | reverse complement strand
GCGCTGCGCTCCCTCGAACACGAGCAGTGAGGCGGTGAAGCCGTGGAGCTCGCTGTGGTCGCCGACGGGACCGATCTCGCCGGCACAGAAGGCGCCGGCGACGCCGATGCCCAGCTCCTCCTGGATCAGCTTGACGTCATGGTCCGGTACCCCGAACAGCCGCTGGCCACGACCGTTGCAGGTGAACAGCAGCCCGCCCGCTGCCGGCCCGACACCGGCGATGCGACGCTGCAGGTCCTCCGTCGCGCTCGAGCCGTCGCGCACCTGGAACTGCACGACCTGGCCGACGTCGATCAGATCACCCACCGTGATCACGCCCGAGTCCGGATCCACGCCGATCACACCGCGGATGCGGAAGTCGCCGGTGTCGTAGTGGTCCTGCTGGTGGTCCATCACCAGACCGATGTGCAACCCCCCGGAGCGCAGCAGGGCACGATCGGTCTCCTCCACCTCGTCGATCAACTGCTGGAGCCGTTCGGTCGCCGGTTCGCCGCCCAGCTCGAGGATCCGGTTGCGTTCCGCAGCCGTGACCGTGAAGGGGTGGCCGACCGGACGGCAGCCGTGCGAGACGACCGTCGACAGCGCGTCCGCGGGCAGCACGACACCCACCGCACCGTCCTCGTGGACGCGATCGTCGAGCAGCAAGCGGGAGCGTTCCTGCCCTCCCGTCACCAGCCCCCCGATGATCGCGTGCCCCGGTCGCTGCTGCCCGATCCGGGCCACGACCTCCGAGGCCGGGAACGTGAACGGATCGGCCAGCACCAACGTCACGTGATCGGGATCGGGGTCCGGCCAACCGGCGACGGCGATGCCGCCCTCGGGGGTGGGCATCGACCACGCTCGGAAGGGTTCGGGTCGTTGACCGTCCAGGTCCGCGGCCCACAGGCTCACCGCGGGGCCCGACTCCACCTCCTCGCCCGGCCCGATGACCCCCTGCGCCACGGCACCGAGGAGCACCTCCGGCTCCAGCCTCGTCTCGACGGCTGCGACCACCGACGGCACCTCGTCGAGGTGGTCGGGGGAGACGAACACGACGACGAGGTCGCACCCGACGGGCAACCGCTGCCCCACGGCGTCGGCGGCTTCGGCGGCCGCGATGCCACCCTCGAGGGCGTGGGACAGGGCTGCAGCGGTACGCACGCGCGCTCCTCCCTCCTGGCCGATCCGTCGCCGTTCCGGCAGACGATCCATCGGGAGCCCTCGCTCCGCTCCTGCGAAGCGTAGAGGGCTTCGGCGCCGCCCACCCGTCGCAGG
>CAYVJT010000284.1:0-4511 GCA_964451855.1 uncultured Actinomycetota bacterium | reverse complement strand
ACGCCCGTGTCTTGCACCGAGCTGCCGCGGTTGTAGGCCGGTTGCCGAGTGAGACCTTCGCGCGGGGGCCGCTCCACGTCGCACCGTCCGCGGACGACGTCCGTTCCTCGAGGGGCGGACGGCGAGGCGCTCGGTTCCGACGTCGGGTTCAGTGGGTTGCGGTGGGAGTGTCTGGGATGCCGCCGCGACGAGCGACCGCAGCGGCGAGTTCCACTCGGGACCTCACGTCGAGCTTCTGGAATGCGTGGTACAGGTGGGTCTGGACGGTGCGGCGGGAGACGAACAGTCGCTGGCCGATCTCCGGGTTGGTGAGCCCGTCGGCTGCCAGTCGGACGACCTCGAGTTCGGAGGGCGTCAGCGCGTCCCATCCGTGGGCGGGTCGGGCGCGGGCTCCCCGTCGCTGTCTGCTGCGGATCCCGAGCGCGCGCATCGTCGCCAGCACTCTCGCCTCGGCACGCGCTGCCCCGATCTCTTCCAGCGTGTCGAGTGCTTCGTCGAAGAGCCCGGCTGCCGCCTTCTCCCGACCGGACCGCATCAGCGCCACGCCGGCATCCCCGCATGCCTGTGCGCGTTCAAAGTGGCGCGGGCCCGCGCGGTAGGCCTCGACGGATCGGAGCAGGAGGTCCGGGTCGCTGTCGACGAGTCCGCGGCAGCGCAACGCCGCTCCCTTGAGGCTGGGGACGGTTGCGCGAGTTGCCGCCACCTCGAGGGCGGACACGATCCTGGCCAGCCCCGTGCGGTCGTCCATAGCGAGTGCCAGGCGGACGAGCTCGGGTCCGATTGCCGCTGCGGCAGCGACCAGGCCTTGTCGATGGCTGCGATCCCAGTATGCGCGCAGGGTTGCCAGCGCAGCGGCGGGGTCGCCTGCGGCCTCCTGCCGCAGTGCCCATGCCAGCAGGCAGCGTCCGGTCAGCTCGCGGGAGGCGCCCGCCCGCTCGACGGCGGTCGCCAGCCAGTCGTCCGCGGCGTCGAGGTCGCCGCGGTGCACCGCGATGAGCGCGAGCAGGCCCGTCGGCCAGGTCCGCATGGTCGACAGCCCGACCTCCTCGGCCAAGGCGAGTCCGGTCTGGGCCCGCTGCGTTGCCTCGTCCCAATGGCCGGCGAGGAAGCGACCGGTCGCCTCCTCGTAGTCGTACACCGGCAGGTAGGAGACGTTGCCGAGGCGTTCGTCGCGGTCCCGGCCCTGCTGGATGGCCTCGTCGGCTTCTTCGAACCGGTCCAGGCTGCGCAGGGCCATGGCCACGAAGATCTCGGGCCGCCACCCGAGCCTCGTGCCCTTCCGCTGCTCGGCGCGCCGCAGGGCATCCTCGGCATGCGCCAGCGACACCTGCAGGTCGCCACGGCCACGTGCGACCTCCGCGAGTACGAGCAGGCCGGCCTCGGCACCATCGCCGTGCATCGGCGAGCCGACGGTCACGGCGTCCCTGGCCGCGGCCTCGGCGTCGTCGAACGCTCCCAGGAGGAGGTGGGCGTTGCCTGCCTCCGCGAGCAGTTGGGACCGGACCTCCGGCTCCACGTCGGCGTCATCTGCGAGCGTGCCGTCGACCTCGTCGATGAGGTCGGTGTGCCGCCCCTGGGCCGACAGTGCGCGGACGAGGCCAAGGCGGAGTCCCCCTTCGAGGGTGCGGGGTGGCTTCTGGGCGAGTGCCTCCTGCGCCTGCGCCTCGGCATCCTTCGGACGACCGGACGACAGCAGCGTCGGGACCAGATCGGCGATGATGGGTGCCCGTAGGTCGTCGGGTGGGCCGAGTTCGAGCGCCCGTTCCAGCAGGCGGACCGCGGTCGACGGTGCCTGCTGTCCGGACGTTCGTGCCGCAGTGTGCAGCCAGCCGATCGCCTCGGTGTCCCCGTGTTGCGCGCCGAGCACCAGGTGTTCGGCGCACTGCAGAGCTGGTGCTCCGGCCGCGGCGAGACGGCGGCCGGCCTCACGGTGCAACGCGCGACGGACGTCCTCGGGGAGGTCGGCGTAGATCGCCTCTCGGATGAGGTCGTGCCGGAACCGGAGACGGTCGTTTGCCTCGCGCAGGAGGCCAGCCCGGATCGGTGCCTGCAGGATCCGCACCAGCTCGGTGATAGGCCGTTGCAGCAGCGTGGCCACGTCGCGGACGGAGAACGTCGCCCCGAGCACGGACGCCTGCTGCAGCACGTCGAAGGCGTCGGGCCCGAGGAACGCCAGGCGCCGCCGGATCGTGAGGCGCAACGACGGAGGGATGGACACCTGAGCTACCTCGGCCCTGCCGCCGTCGAGCACCTCGATCAGGCCTTCCGCCTGGAGGCTCGCCAAGAGCTCGGTGATGTACAGGGGGTTGCCGCCGGCCTGCGCCGCCGCCGAGGACAGCGCTGGGCCTGGTGGAGCACCGGCCAACTGCTCGGCCAGGTCGAGTGCCGCACGATCGTCGAGTGGCTCCAGGATGAGGTCGTCGGCGCCCCTGCGCAGGAGCGCGTCCAACAGACGCGAGAGGTCGACGCCCCGTGGTAGCGGCCGGAACGTCGCAAGTATCGATATGTCGAGGTAGCCGAGTCGTCGCGCGAGCGAGTTGACCGTGACCAGGGTCGATGCATCTGCCCACTGCAGGTCGTCGAGGAAGAGCACCAGTGGGCCATCGAGCGCGATCGCTTCCACGAGTTCGACGAACCCATCGACCAGCCGGTACGGCAGACCCGGGTCCTCGGGGGATCCAGCTCGGCCGCTGCGCATGGTGACGTCGTCGCGGAGCAGGCGGACCAGCTCGTCACGCATCACTCCGTCGGCGTCGGTGGCCAGCAGCGCCCCGATCAGCGGTCCGAACGGTCGAGCCTGTTCCAGGTCGTCGCCGCGGCCAACGAGGATGGTGAGGTCGTCGGCGGCAGCCTGGAGCGCGGCCTCGACCAGGTGAGTCTTGCCGACGCCGGCCGCACCTTCGAGCAACAGCACTCGCAAGCCGCCGGCCCTCGCACGCCCGAGCCACCCTTCGAGCAACTCGAACTCGGCGAGGCGCCCGCAGAGCGCCGGTCTCCCAACTCGTCGTCCCACCGACGGAACCGTAGACCTCGCCCCCCAGGCCTGCAACGCACCGCGGATCGTCCCGACCTCAGCCACGTGGCTGATGTATCCCAACCGGGTGCTGCGTAGCGTCGTGGCGACGAGGAGGTAGATCGTGAACCACAAGATGCACCGTGACCCTCACCGTCCTGTCTGGCGTTTCCGAGCGCCGACACTGGCCGGGCTCCTGGTCGTCGGGGCCATCACCACGAGGTTGCTCATGGGGACGAGCGACGCAGCGGCCGACCCGCGACAGCCGGTCCCGGTCGAGGGCACCGGCATCCACCACTTCACGTCAGCGGTCGTGCACTCGCAGGAGGAGACGCCAACGGGGATGATCCAGCGCAGCACCGACATCGTGTCGCTCGACGGCGATCTGAGCGGACGCATCCTGTACCACCCGATCTCGGTGTTCGACTTCGCCAACAACACACTGGTCAACACCGGGAGCCAGGTGTTCTCGGGCACGGTCCTGGGGTCGGATCCCGTGATCCTGCACGACGATCGGTTCCGCTTCGAGGTCGACCTGGCCACCGGAGCCACCACCGGGCAGGTACACCTCAGCCGGTCCAACGACGCGCCCCATCCGGGGAGCTGGTACGACTGCGACCTGGAGGTCACAGGGACGGGACAGACCGCAGACGGGGACGCCACCTTCGCCTACATCGGCACCTGCCTGCGTAGAGGCCAACCGTGACCAAGCTGGCCAGGACCGAGCCGTCAACGATGGCGATGAGCGTGACCCTCGCAGATCGTGTGCACACGAACATGGTCGAGGCGTTCGCCTCGCTGCCGGCACACCAGGACGGGGGGTTCGTTCGGCGTCGCGACGGGGTCCTGATCGCCGCGACGGGGAGCCCGATCGCGCTCTTCAACGAGATCCTGCCCGTCGGTGACCAGGTGTCTCCGGACGCACTCGCGGACGCGGTGCAGGTGCTCCGCGATGCGGGTTTGGCGGCGTTCGTCCAGGTGCGGGACGGTCTGGACGACGGGCTCGTGCCGGTCCTCGGACAGCTGGGCCTAGAGGAGGTGCCCGCCGCCTCCTGGCCCGCCATGGTGCTGACCGACCTGCCGAGCACCTTCGAGGCCCCTGGCGGGCTGGAGGTCCGCCGCGTCGCCGACCCGGACACCCAGGCTGACCATCTGCGCGCCACCGGAGGAGACCCGGAGCGGACAGCGACCTGGCTCGGTCCCGGCATCCTGGACGATCCCGCCTGGAGCCTGTTCGTCGGCTACGTCGATGGTCAGCCCGTGGCACGGTCCATGGGGTTCTGCCATGACGACACGGTCGGCGTCTACAACGTCGGCACACGGGAGTCGGCGCGTCGCCGAGGGTACGGATGGGCGCTCACCGCGGCGGCCCTCGTCGCGGGCGCCGACGCTGGATGCACCATGGCCACACTGCAGTCATCGGCCATAGCGCAGCCCATGTACGAGGCACATGGCTTCCGCCCCCTGTTCCGCTACCGCGCCTTCCACCTCGCCGCGG
>CAYVJT010000283.1:0-4512 GCA_964451855.1 uncultured Actinomycetota bacterium | reverse complement strand
ATCTCGGCGGGCCAGCAGGCCGACCTCGACGCTGCGGTCGAGCTCGGCCTCGACAGCCTGCGCCAACTGCGAAGCGCTGACACCAGGCGCGCAGAGACGTGAACGTCCCGGACGATGGCAGCCCGCAGGCCCAGCACGGCGCGGCGTGGGACCGTCCGGAGAACGGCCGTTGTACCTGGATCGAGGTCCACGGACGACCGGCATCCGAGGCTGCACCGTGCCCGGTGAGCTACCTGCCCGGTGAGCTACCTGGAGGGAGCCACGGCCAGCGGCTCCTCGTCGGCGTACAGGGCGACGTGCACCTGCCCGTCGGAGGTGACGTACCCGCGCGGCATCATGACCGTGTCGAAGGGCATCGCCAGACGGCCGGACGCATCGAGGGCCAACAACCCACCACTGCCGCCCAGTTCGCCGACCTCCCCGACGACCCGTGCCGCGGCCTCCGAGGTCCCGAGCCCGGCCAGCTCGACCAGGTCGGCGACCCGGTGCGCCGCGACGGTACGGACGAAGTACTCGCCGTGTCCCGTCGTGGACACGGCCACGCGCTCGTCGGCGTAGGTGCCAGCACCCACCAACGGGGTGTCGCCGATGCGGCCCGCGGCCTTGCCGGTCATCCCGCCGGTCGAGGTCGCCGCCGCGAGGTGATGGCGACCATCGCGCGCGACCGCCCCGACGGTGCCGTGCCCGGCAGCGGGATCGGCTCGTGCGTCCAGCAGTCCCTGCAGGCGCCGCTCGCTGTGGAAGTAGGTGCTGTCCACCACCTCGACCCCCCTGACGGCGGCGAAGCGCTCGGCCGCCTCGCCCGCCAGAGCCACGTGGGGTGAGCCGCTCAGCACCGATCGGGCGAGCCGGACCGGGTTGCGGATGTGACGCAACAGCAGAGCCGCCCCGCAGCGCGCCAGCGCCGGCGTCGAGCGCGTCGCGGATGCCCCGTCGGCAGGCCCGATCGAGCTCAGGGTCGAGCCGGGCGCGCCCACCCGCTCCGCCGTGCACCGCCAGCACCACCTCGTCGACCACACGACCTCCTCGCCCAGGTCGCCGACGTTACCGAGGGGGACGAGACTCGGACGGAGGGGGACGTGATCCGAGGCGACGCCGTGCCGCTCACTCGACGAGCAGCTCGGCGAACATGCCGTGCACGAAGTGCGGCGGCCCACCCTCGACCTGCGGCGGCCCCTCGTGCTCGGGGTCGGCAGCGGCTTCGAGGTACTCCTGCACATCGGCGCCGGTCGGGATGAAGCACATGATCGCGTAGCGGCCGGGCTCGTCGAGGGTGCCGTCGCCGACGGCGGGGATCTGGTCCCCACCCGGCGCGGCGAGGAGCACGGTGACCGGCTCGCCGAGGGCCTGGATCAGCTCACCGGGGGCGAGACCGGCGAGTTCGGAGACGGGCCGTTGCTCGTCGTCGGGGAGGGCGAAGGCGACCACCTCATGCAGCTCGGACTCGGCGTCGTTGACGACGGTCAGCCGGGTGCCCGCAGCCACCGAGTCGGGCAGGCCGTCGTAACCGAAGTCGACCATGCGGACCTCGACGACGTCGTCGGCCTCTGCCGCAACGGTCTCGGGAGCCCCGTCGGCGGCCGTGTCGGCAGCGTCAGCCGCTCCTCCGTCGGCGCAGCCACCGAGCAGGGCCGCCACGAGACCGACGGCGAGCAGTGGGAGGGAGCGGTGGATCGTGCGGTGCATCGCGTGTCTCCTTGGTGGTGTTCGAGCGCGAGGGGTACGAGCGGGAGCTGGGGTCAGGGCAGCGGTGCGGGCGGGGGGCCGAGGATCTCGATGCCGTGCCGGCGGCAGACATCCGCGACGTGCGTCGCGTCGATGTAGCTGGGTTCGGGCAGCACCGGTTCGTCGGTCGGCACGCCGAGCTCGACCACCATCTGGTCGAAGCGGGGCGCTCCGCTGCGCGACGCGGTCACGCACGTGAAGCGCGCCGTGTCGGACAGGACCTGGAAGGTGTGCGCGATCCCGTACGGCAGGTGCGCGACCGCGCCGGCGTCGGCCACGATCCGATCGTCACCAGCGTGGAACGCCAGCTCACCGTCGAGCACGACGAACAGCTCGTCCTCGTCATCGTGGCGGTGTAGGGGCGGGCCGAAGCCTCGCTCCGCGGTGAACTCGATCGCGGTCAGCGTCCCCATGTCACCCGGGCGGACCTTGACGGTCGCGAGGTGGTTGAGGAAGTGGAGGTGGTGCCCGGATCCGGGTGCGACGACCTCGGGGATCCTGGCCTGCTGGGTGTCGGTAGCCATGGGCGGACCCTGCCCGGCCACCCTTCGGACAACCTTCCGACGTGTCCTAGGCGACGCCCTCGGGGTCGGACGCGGGCAGCCCCAGCTCCTCCATCGCGGTGACGTACTCGGCGTGCGCCCGTTCGGCCTCGCGCTCGGCCCCGGCACGTCGGAGGGCGCCGATGCGCAGGTGGTGGGCTGCCTCGTCGTAGCCGTCAGCAGCGAGCAGCCGGTGCGCGAGGTCAACGGCAGCGTCGAGGTGGCCGGCATCGAGAGCTCGGCGTGCCTCACGACGTGTGGCGAGCACGAACCGCCCGCGCGCCTCGGCCCGGGTCCCCACGGTCCAGTCCTCGTAGACGTCCTCGGGCAGGAACTCGCCGGGGTAGGCCGCCACGATGTCGGCGTCGTCCCGAGCCCGGTACAGCTCCTCGAGGTCGGTCGTCACCTCGTCAAGATCGAGCCGGACGGTCTCGCGATCAGCGATCACCCCGCCCGCCAGGATCCGGCGCACCGTCGACAGCTGGACCGACAGCCGCGGGCCCAGCCGGTCCCTGGCGGTCTCGTCGGGCCACAGCAGGTCGAACAGCTCGTCACGGGTGACCGGCCAGCCGCGGGCGGCGACCAGGCGCTTGCACAGCTGGCGGGCGCGACGCGACCCCCACGCGGAGACCGGCACCTCCTCGCCGTCCACCTCGACCGCGAAGCGTCCGAGGGTCACGACCCGCACCGTCGGGCGGTGGTGGCGCACCGGGCGTGTGCGGACGGTCCCGGTGACGAAACGTTCGAACTCGTCCATCCAAGCGTCGACGTCGCCCGAGTAGGAGAAGTGGTCCTCCCCCGGCAGCTCGAGCAGCCGGGCGTCGGGCAGGAGATCCGCCAACTCGCGGGCCCGCTCGACCGGGATGACGCGGTCGTCGGTGCGGTGGATGACCAGGGCGGGGACGTCGATGGTCGGGACGAGCTCGCGGACGTCCATGCGCTGGCCCAGCTCGAGCAGCTCCAGCAGCGAGTCCTGGCTGGCCGCGAAACGTTCGTACCGTTGGTGCCACGCGACGAAGGACGGGTCGGCTGCGGCGAGCGTCGGGGCCATACTGGCCGCGACCTGCGAGGCGTCGGTGCCCCACCGGGCCGCGTACTGGCGGTTCGGTTCGCGTCGGGCGGCGAAGTCCTCCTCGGTGAGGCCTGGCGGCAGCAGGCCGCCGCCCGTCCCGAACAGGATCAGGCTGTCGACCCGTTCCGGGTAGGTGGCCGCGAACAACAGCGTCATGGGCCCGCCCTCGCTGTTGCCGAAGAAGGAGGCGTGCTCGATGCCGGCGTGGTCCATCACGGCACGCAGGTCGTCGACCCGTTCGTCGATGTCGTTGACCTCGCTACGCCGATCCGAACAACCGGTACCGCGCTTGTCGAAGTGCAGGTACCGGCAGAAGGACCCGAAGCGCTCCAGCATCGCCCGGATCGCCGGCTGCTCCCAGGACATCTCGATGTTCTGTGCCGTCGGGGGGATGGCCACCACGGTGTGCTCGCCCGAGCCGAACAGCTGGTAGGCCAACCGACCCCCGCGCGCAGGGGCGAAGCGGGTCTGCGGCAGCCCACCCGAGCCTTCCACACCACCTCCCGACGGACCCCGACCATCCCTCGTGGGCGCCGATGGTAGCCCTCCTCGGCGGGTCGACCCGCCCCTCAGGCTTGGTCGTCGAGCACCCGGGCGAGCACGGTGCAGGGCACCTGGCCCCACGCCTCCATGTCGAGGTGGAACCGGTGGCCGACGACCGGGCTGATGTCCCCGCTGGCCCACCACCGCTCGAGCAGCTCCGGGGTGGTCAGGACCCGCCACACCTCCTCGGGTGGGTGGGCGAGGAACCGGTCGACGTGGATGGCGGCGGCGGTGTCGTTGCGACGGTTCATCCATCGTCCTCCAGGTCGTCAAGCACGTCGTTCAGTGAGTGGAGACGGTCCTGCCAGTACCGCTCGAAGGGATGGAGCCACTCGTCCACCTCGGCGAGGGGTCCGGCCACGAGGTGGTAGTGGCGTTCCCGGCCCACCGGCTCCTCCCGCACGAGCGCGGCCCTGCGGAGCACCGCCAGGTGCTCGGACACCGCCGAACCGGTCAGCGGCCGGCAACGACCCTGGGGCAGCACCTCTTCGCCCATGGGCGGGCCACCTGCGGACCTGTGCTTGGACCGAGGGTTCGTGGTTCGGGGCTGCGCCCGGCCAACGGCACTGCTGCGTGCGGCCTGCGGAGCCTTGTGCCGGCCACAACGCCTGCGTACCGTTCAGACGGCGC
>CAYVJT010000282.1:0-4543 GCA_964451855.1 uncultured Actinomycetota bacterium | reverse complement strand
ACGTCGTGCGTGCCGTGGTGGCCGGCTGCGCAGCGCTGGGGCTGCTGCTCTGATCTGGCCGGCTGCGGGGGCGCTGGGAGCGATCGTGGTGGCCGTGGCGGTCGCGGTGGCGGTGCCGCAGCCATGAACCCGTTGACGTTGCTCGCCGTCGCTGCGGTCACCGTGGGCAGCCGTGTCGCAGCCCTGGCCGTGCTGCCCGAACCCCAGGGTGGGGTTGCCCGCCTGGTCCGTCGGCTTCCTGCACCGCTGTTCGCTGCTCTGGCCGCGTTGAGCCTGACCGGCGCCGAGGGTGGGCCGACCGATCCGGCGATGCTCGCCGCGGTGGGTTGTGCGCTGGTGGCCAGCCGGTGGTCCTCGCTACCGATCACCCTGGCTGCAGGGCTGGCCGGATTCGCTACCGCGAGCCTCATCTGGTGACCCGCGAAGTCGGCGTTGGAGGTGTCATCGAAGCCTTGCCGCGCTCGAGTCGACGTTGGCTATGCACACGGCCGCTCGTCGGCGCCCAGGGAGCTGCATGCGCCACTGCGTTCGGCACGCCCGCTCCCCACGGCCTGCGTGACTCAGGAGATTATGTGCCTCGACCTTTGAGGGCAGCGGGAGAACGACAGCAACCTGCCCGCGCTAACGCACCCGTTGTAGCTACTCACGTGTTGCGTCAGCGTGCCGCCCACACTGCGGTCCTCGGCACCCGAAGGGCCGCTGTCGCAGCGCGGACCTCGGACAGCAGTCCTCCCCGATCAGGGAGCCCCGGCCCATCGGTTAGGCGCGTCTGGCCACCTGAGCACGGGCGGTGATGTCGCCACAACGGGCTTCGTTACGTGCTGGATTCGCGGCAGTGGGAATCCCGGGAGGGCGACGTCGGCGCTACGCGCATCCAGGGGCGCATCCGTCCGACGTCGCACGGGCCGCGCCGGGGCTCTGTCCGCTCGACATCAGAGCCCGCCGGAGCGAGCGAAGCCTTGCCCGTCACGCCGCTGTGCCCGGCACCCTTCGGCCACCGGACACAGCGCCGTGCTCACGTTCAGGTCAGTGGTGTGGCTCGCCCTCGTAGGGCTCGTCGTAGTTGGGCATGAACTCGAAGTCGATCCCGGGAGTCACCTCATGGCCGAAGTCGTCCGTGCCAGCCATGGGCCCCCTGTTGAGCGCCTCGTTCTGTGACGCTGGGCGGGGGTGATTCCGCCAGGCTGAGCGTCACTACGCAGCGTTGCCAGACGGGGCCGGGTCGGTAAGGCTGTCGCAGTCCGGGAAGAGAGGTTGACCCCCGCGGTGCGGGCAGCACCCGGGGGTCGTGGGCTGAACGCGGCAGCCGATGCAGATGGTATTCGTGCTCGAGGTGCGGGTCGACGCCTGGTTGGAGGCGGGCGGCCGTATCGAGGTGTCGCGGCCGGCGTCGTGCCCGGTGTGCAGCCACGATCGGGTGACCTTCGACGGCTTCTATCCGCGTCACACCCGGCGGGGCCGGGTGTCCATCCAGCGGGTGTGGTGCACCAACGAGGGCTGCGTCCAGCGGTCGCATTCGCTGCTTCCGGACGTGTTGGTGTCGGGCCGGGTGGATCTGGTCAGCGCGATCGGTTGGGCGTTGGAGGCCAAGGCGTCCGGGGTGGGACACCGGTCGATCGCGCAGCAGCTACAGGTGCCGGCGGCCACGGTGCGCGGCTGGCTGCGTCGTGCCGCGGTGACAGGCGGTCAGGTCGCCGGCCGGTTGATGAAGGTGGCTCGGGCGGCAGATCCGGCGGGTCGTGACCCGCCGGGTGGCGGTGGGGTCGCGACGCTGGTGGGCGCGGTGACGATGGCGGCGGGGGCGTGGTCGTCACTGTCGGACGAGCCGGTGGAGCGGTGGCGGTTCGCGGTCGCGCACACCGGCGGGCGGCTGCTGTAGCCGACCGACACGATCCGCCCCTGCCGGAGGTGGTCGGGGCCGGCTTTCATCCCGATCCGGTTGTTGTCGGACAGGATGGGAGGGGTCGATGGGGCCGGATCGGGCCACCAGGGTCGCGTTGGCACGCTGGGCGGTCATCAGTGAGGCTGCCGATGAGCGGCTGGCACCGGCCGAACGGGGCCGGGTGGTGTCCGAGGCTGCCCGCCGGGTGCACCGCGACGCCGACGGACGGCAGGTGCGCATCACCTCGCGCACGATCTACCGGTGGTTGGCGGCCTGGCGCACCGGCGGGTTCGAGGGCTTGAAGCCCGCCCGCCGCCGTGACGCCGGCGTCCCGCGCACCGACGCGCGCATCTTGGAGCTCGCGGCGGCGCTACGGCGGGAGGCCCCGGCCCGTTCGGCCCCCCAGATCGCCGAGATCCTCGCGGCCACCCGCGGCGTCGAGGTGTCGGCCCGCACCCTGCAACGCTTCTTCGCCGAGGCCGGGCTGGATCGGGCCCGCCTGGAGGGCCGCCATCGCGCCTACGGCCGGTTCGAGGCGGCCGCGTGCGGGGATCTGTGGACCGCCGACGGCTGGGACGGACCCGCGGTGGCCGAACTGGGCGGCAGCCACGCCCAGCTGTTCTCGATCCTGGACGACCACTCGCGGCTGATCGCCCACGGGGCGTTCTCTGCGGATGTGGGCGAATGGTCGTTCCAACGCTGCCTGAAGGCCGCCATCGGCCGTCGCGGGATCCCGCGCACCCTCTACATCGACAACGGTGCCGCGTTCATCTCAACCCAGCTCAAGCTGATCTGCGCCCGGCTCGGGATCCGCATCACCCACTCCAAACCGGGCCGACCCCAGGGACGCGGCAAGAAGGAGCGCCACTACCGCACCGTCGCTGAGCAGTTCGCCATCGAGGTCGCTGTGGCCGGCATCGACACCCTGGCCGAGCTCAACCACTACTTCACCGCCTGGGTCGAGCAGGTCTACCACCGGCGGATCATCCGGACCACGGGGCAGACCCCGCTGGAGCGGTGGATGGCAGGGCCCTCGTCGCTGCGCGATGCCCCCGACCCCGAGACGCTCTCTGCGGCGTTTCTGTGGGCCGTGCAGCGCACGGTGGCCGCCACCCGCACCATCTCGCTGCACGGCAACCTCTACGAGGTCGACCCGGACCTGGTCGGCCGCCGTGTCGAGCTGCGCTACGACCCCACCGACCTGACCCAGGTCACCGTCTGGGTCGCCGATGAGCCTGCCGGGCAGGCCACCCCGGCCGAGCTTCGCGCTCATGTCGATCCCAAGCTGCGCAACCAGGTCCCGGTCGAGCCAGGCCCGGCCACCGGCATCCGCTACCTGGATGCGCTCAGAGCCGACCACGCCCAGACGCTGCGCGGCCAGCTGTCGTATCTGCCCCCAACCGATGAGGAGCAACCACGATGACCACGATGACCACCGAGACTGCCGGCAGCTGGAAACGCTACTGGGGCCTCTCGCGCACCCCGTTCTCCAAGAAGCTCGCCCCTAGCGAGCTGTTCGACCATCCCGGCCACCGCGAAGCCGTGGCCCGCATCCGCTTCGCGATCGACGAGACCGCGATCGCGCTGGTCACCGGCGAGGTCGGCGCCGGCAAGACCGTCGCCGTGCGTGCCGCCGTCGACCGCCTCGATACAGCCGCACACACCATCATCTACGTCGGCAACGCCGGCATCGGTGCACGCGGCATCCACCAGCACATCGCCTACCAGCTCGGTGTCGCGCCCCGCTTCCACCGTGGCGCGCTCATCGCCCAAACCCAAGAGCTGCTCGCCCGCGAACGCGACGAACGTCACAAACAGCCCGTATTGGCCGTCGACGAGGCCCACCTGTGCGATCCCGACCAGCTCGAACAGCTGCGCATGCTCACCAACCTCGACCTCGACGCCGACTCGCCCGCCGTGCTGATCCTCATCGGTCAGCCCACCCTGCGCCGCACCCTGCGGCGCGGGTCGTTCGCCGCCCTCGACCAGCGCATCGCGGTGCGCTACCAGCTCGACCCCCTCGAAGCCGACCAGGTCGCCGGCTACCTCACCCACCACCTCAAACTCTGCGGACGCTCCGATGCGCTCTTCGCCGACGACGCCGTCGCCGCGATCGCCCATGCCGCCCGCGGCCTACCCCGCCAGATCGGCAACCTCGCCACCGCCGCGCTCATCGCCGGCTACACCAGAGGCAACCGCATCGTCGACCACGACTGCGCCACCGCCGCGATCGCCGACGCGACTGCAGACTGACCATGGCCGCCAACCTGCGACGACTCCACCCCTGCACCGACGAGCACACCCGCCTGGTCATCGACCAAGCCGCCGAGGTCCTCGGCTTCCTCCGCGGCTGCCGCGGACCGTTCATCCACGACCCCGCCATGCGCCTGCACCTGTTCGAAAGCCTCCACCAGCAGCTCACCGCCGACCTGATGGCCACCGCCCAACAACTCGTCACCGACGACGACTGCCCCTACACCGAACAAGACCTCAACGCCTACCTCGACCGAACCCCCCGAACACCCGGCCACTCAACGTGACCCCCTCACGCCCAACCAGCGACACCAACCGCGACGCCGCCAACGTCAACCAGCGTGGCCGACAACACCGCTGAGCATCATCGACCCCGAACATCCACCGATGGTCGGCCCAGCACGGACC
>CAYVJT010000281.1:0-4565 GCA_964451855.1 uncultured Actinomycetota bacterium | reverse complement strand
GGAGGAGCCCGCCGAGGAGGAGCCCGCCGAGGAGCCGGAGGAGGAGCCCAGCCCCCCGGCGATCGACCCCGCCGAGATCTCGGTCCAGGTGCTTGACGGCTACCGCGAGGATGGCGGCGCGGCGGCGGATGCCGTCTTCGAGCAGCTCGAGGCCGCCGGCTACCGCATCATCGCCCGCAACCCGGCCATCGCCTACGAGGTCACGACGGTCCTGTGGACCGCCGGCTACGAGGCGGAGGGTCGCCAGGTCGCGGAGGAGATCGGTGCGCCGGAGGCGCGGGAACAGCCGGGCAACCTGTCGACGTCGGTCAACGTCCACGTCGTGGTCGGCGCCGATCGGGGGTAGGTCGCCGGCGTGGCGGGCCCTGTGTGGTCGCGGGCCCTCGTGTGGTTGCCGACCCCGTTTCCTCGCGGGTCCCGTGTGCTCGCGGGGCTCGGGTTGCTCCGTGACCGGACCTCGGTCGACCGCTCCTGATGGTCGGGGCTCGCCGCCGCACATGACAGCGCCCACACCGCCGTGGGGTGTGGGCGCTGGGGAGCCCCGCGTGGGAGAGAACGCGGGTGGAGAGAACGTCCCTCCCTACCATCGGCCGGGCACGGCCTCCGGTTGAGCGGTTCGCTCGAGCGGGTCGGACGGCGCGAGACGACCTCGGGACCGGGGAGGTGTCCGGGGACGGTCAGGGGTTCTGCAGCAACTGCAGCTTCTCGAGGATCATCTGGCGACGACGCTCCTCGTCCTCACTGTCCGTGGCCAGCACGTCCTGGAGCACCTGCGAGAGGGCGAGCGGTGAGAAGGGTTTGGTGATGTAGTCGGCCGCCCCTTCGGACCAGCCGCGGATCTGGTCCTGGTCCTGGACCTTGGCGGTCAGCATCACCACCGGGATGGAGCTGAGCTCGTCGTCGTTCTTGATCGCCTGGAGGACCTGCCAGCCGTCCATCTTGGGCATCATGACGTCCAGCAACACCACGTCGGGCTGCTCATCTCGGAGCTTGTCCATGGCGGCCTCACCGTCGGCGGCCTCGATCACCTCGTAGCCCTCGAACTCGAGGTTGACGCGGCAGAGCAAGAGCACGTCCGGCTCGTCGTCGACCACGAGCACCTTGCGTCCATCACTCATGCCCGCTGCCTCCCTTCCGGTGGAACTCGCCACCGTCCGTGACACCGTACCTCGCGAGGTGGGTCCGATGGGTGGAGCTGTGTCGGGTGTTCCCGCAGTCGTCCACCCTGGCGGCCGCGACCGGGTCGCGTCGTGGTGGTGTCCGCTGACGGGCCACCTTGCCGTGGGCTACCTCGGTGTCACCTGGTCTGTCGGCACGGTCGGCCCGACACCAAGCGCTCCGGTTCAACCGGTGGCGCGCCAGCTGCGCAGGGGTGGACGCTCCTGCGGGCGGGTCTCGGTCGCGGACATCGCCAGTTGGCCGTCGGTGTCCCGGGACGGTTGGAGCAGCTCGGTCGCGAGGGGGTCGGTCAGCACCAGGCGTCCCTGCCGGCTGAGTCGGTCGATCGCGACGTGCAGGATCTCGGAGGCCATGCGGCCCAGCGCGTCGATGGGCTGGTGGTCGTGCACCCGTCGCCCGAGGTCGACCTGGGTGATCACATCCGGACCGTGGAGCTCGAGGATGTCCACGAGCAGGGCGAGCTCCACGCCGTAGCCCTGGACGAAGGGCAGGGACTCCAGGAGGGCGCGATCGCCCGCGTACTCGCCGGAGAGCGGCTGGGCGAGCCAGGCGAGCTCAGGCCAGAAGGCGCTGATCACGGGCCGGGCGAGGATCTCGGTGACCCGTCCGCCACCGGAGGTGTGGAGCTCCTCGCCGACCTGCAGGGGGCGGTCGTAGGTGGCCTTGGTGAAGCGGGTCGAGCGGTCGAGCAGCAGCGGCCCGAGCAGGCCGACGACGAACCGGGGCCCGATGTCGACGATGTCGGCGTCGACGAACACGACCAGGTCGCCGTCGCAGGCCGCGAGGCCCTTCCACAGCGCCTCGCCCTTGCCCAGGGCGGTTCCCGCGCCCGGCAGGACGTCCGATTGGCGCACGACACGAGCGCCAGCCGCCCGGGCTGCCGCGGCGGTGCCGTCCTCGGAGTCCGCGTCGACGACGAGCACCTCGTCGAGCAGGCCCGTCTCGTCGAGCAGCCGTCGCCGCAGGGTGCCCGCCACCTCACCGACGGTCGCCACCTCGTTGCGGGCGGGGATCACCACCGAGGCGGTCAACCCCCGAGCACGCTTCTCGGCGGCGAGTCCCTGGGCGGAGAACTCGCCGTGGTGGCAGGTCCGGGTGGCGAAGCGCCCCGTCGTGCCGTCGAGGGTCACCTGGGGTCCTTGTGGTGTGCGTGCGGCGGGTTCGGGCGGGTTCGGGCCGTGGCTGGGTCGCCGCCTTCGCGGCTGGGTGTGTCTGCTGGGTCGGGTGCGTCGCATCCTGCCGGGTCTCGCGTCGCGGTGCGAGCCCGCGCCCGGTGACACGCGCCCACCCCGGGCCTACGCAACGGGTCCGTCGGTGCCGAGGCGAGGCTGGTGTGGAGGGTGGTGTGGTGGTGCCGCAGCGGTGGGTCGGCGATCGGAGGGGGCTCGCACGGGGTTCGGATGGGACCGTGGCGTGGACCGACGACCCCGTCCGGAACTTTGCGCGGACGCGCACGTGCTGGCATGCTCGTGGGACTGGTTGCTCATCCAGAGAGGTGGAGGGCTCGGGCCCGTCGAAGCCTCGGCAACCCTCGCGCTGCTGCGAACCCCGCGAACCCGTGGAGGGGAACGTTCGGCCGGGAAGGTGCCAAACCCGGACCCGTCGGCGACGGCGTGGTCGATGAGCGTGGCGCTCCGCGTGTCCACCCATCGTCGCACACCCCGTCGATGGGGAGGCCCCACCACCGTGGCGGCCTTCCGCGAACCGTTCGGCCGCCCGCTGGCTGACGGGGACGATGAGGACAGGAGCCCACGTGAGTTCGTCGACGATCGCACGACCCAGCACACCACCTCGCACGCCGGCCCAGGGCGGGGTCAACGTCACCGGCCTTCGTTGCCGGGAGTGCGGCGAGACCGAGCCGCTGGCGGCCGCACACGTCTGCGGGTTCTGCTTCGGGCCCCTCGAGGTGGCCTACGACGAGGACGAGGTGGGACGGCGCGTGTCCCGAGAGGGCATCGCGGCCGGGCCGTCGTCGCTGTGGCGGTACGCCGACCTGCTGCCGGTGCTCTCCGACGACCCGGCCCTGCGCGTCGACCTGGGCACGGGGTGGACACCGCTGCGGCCCGCGCCGCGGCTCGCCGAACGGCTCGGCATCGATGAGCTCTGGCTCAAGGACGACACGCGCAACCCGTCCGGGTCGTTCAAGGACCGGGTCGTGAGCGTGGCGGTCTCCGCCGCCCGGGCGCTCGGCATCGACACGGTGGCCTGCGCGTCGACGGGAAACCTCGCGGGTGCGGTCTCGGCCCACGCCGCCGCGGTCGGCATGCCGGCGTACGTCTTCGTCCCGGCGAGCCTGGAGCAGGCCAAGATCCTGGGGGCCGCGATCTACGGGGCCAACGTCGTCGCGGTGGACGGCACCTACGACGACGTCAACCGCCTGTGTGCCGAGCTCGCCGACCGCGAGGGCTGGGGGTTCGTCAACGTCAACCTGCGAGCCTTCTACGCCGAGGGCTCGAAGACGATCGGGTTCGAGATCGCCGAGCAGCTCGGCTGGGAGCTCCCCGATCACCTCGTCGCGCCGATCGCGTCGGGGGCGATGTTCGTCAAGATCCGCAAGGCCTTCGGCGAGCTGCTCCGGTACGGCCTCGTCGACGGCGACCTCCCCGCGATGTACGGGGCGCAGGCCACCGGCTGCTCGCCGGTCGCGACCGCCTTCGAGGCCGACACCCTCGACGTCCACCCCCAGATCCCCGACACGATCGCTCGCTCCCTGGCGATCGGGAACCCGGCCGACGGCTACTACGCCCTGAAGGTCGCCGCCGAGACCGAGGGCGCGATCGGCCACGTCAGCGACGACGAGGTGGTCCGTGGCATCCGGCTGCTGGCGGAGACCGAGGGCATCTTCGCCGAGACGGCCGGCGGCGTGACGGTCGCGAACCTCGCCCGGTTCGCGGAACAGGGTCGGTTCGCGCCGGGCCAGCGGGTCGTCGCGGTCATCTCGGGCAACGGCTACAAGACGTTGGACGCGGTCGAACCACATGTCGGCCCGAGCTTCCACGTCGACGCCTCGCTCGAGGACTTCCAGTCCCAGCTCGCCGCCCGCTCCGACTGAGTGCCGAACCAGCTACCCCGACCCGACCCCAGGAGGCCGCACATGCCGACCGTCCGGATCCCGACCCCCCTCCGCAAGTTGACCGATGGCGCCTCGGAGGTGACGGTCGAAGGCGCCGATCTGCGCACCGTCATCACCAACCTCGATGCGGCCCATCCCGGGTTCGGCGAGCGTGTGCTCGACGGTTCGGGCGAGCTGCGCCGCTTCGTCAACGTGTTCGTCCGGGACGAGGACGTCCGCTTCCAGGAGGGACTCGACACCAAGCTCGGCGAGGACGACGTCGTCTCGATCGTGCCGGCGGTCGCCGGTGGCGCGCAGTGACGTCGCGGTAGCG
>CAYVJT010000280.1:0-4585 GCA_964451855.1 uncultured Actinomycetota bacterium | reverse complement strand
CTGCCCCATCTGCTGGAAGGGCACCAACGTCGAGGTGATCAGGATCCCGAACCCGGCTGCGGTGGTGAAGGCCGAACCGGCCAGGGCACCGCCGGTGTTGCGGGTGGTCTCGCGGATCGCGACGTTCAGGTCGTCGTGGATGCGGCGATCCTCGTCGAAGCGCCGGGCCATGTGGATCGTGTACGGCACCCCGATGCCCACCGCCAGCCCGGTCAACGTCGCCGTGACCGGACCGAACGGGATCCCGCTGACGTACATCAGCCCGAAGGTCCACAGCACGACGAGCGCGACCGGCACCATCGTGAGCACCCCCAACAGGGGGCGGCGGTTCTCGATCCAGAAGGTCACCATCAGGACGAGCGTCGCGGCGAGCAGGGTGACGAACAGCGAGGCGATCTGCGAGTCGGACAGGGAGTCGACGATGCCGACGGTGATGATGTCCTGGGAGGTGACGACCACCTCGGCACCGGCGTCGCGCACGGGGGCGAGCTCGGCCACGATGGCGTCACGCAGCTGCAACGCTCGCTGCTCACCCGCTCGGGTGCTGATGTCGATCAGCGAGGCGGTTGCGCTGCCGTCCTCCATCGCCACGACGCCATCGAAGGCGTCCGGGTCGCGCTCCCTCGCCGCTGCGTAGATCGCAGCGACGTCCGCGTCGTCCGCCATCCGTGAGGTCACCGGATCGAAGCCGTGCTCCACCGCGAGCTGCGCGAAGCCGGGATCGGCGGGGGTGCCGTCCGGACCCGGCGCGACCGGCTGCTGGACCACCGACACCGGAGAGGTCGCCGACGCCACCTCGCCGTCGGGGCCAGGCAGCGTCAGCACGTCCGGCGTGCCCCCGAGCTCCTCCACCGCCGACGCCATCGCGTTGAAGACCTCAGGGGTGGCCAGCTCGTCGCCCTCGATCAGGACCTGCGTCGTCTCGCCGAAGCCACCACCGAACCCGTCCTCGATCATCTCGAGCGTCTCGACCACCGGTGCGTCCTCGGGGAGGAAGTCGGTGAAGGAGAACTCCGTGGACAGGTTGGTCATGCCGACGTAGCCCAAGCCGCCGAGCAGCCCGAAGACCAGCAGGGTCGGTATCGGCAGCTTCTCCGCGAGCACCGACGTGCGGGCCACGACCTTCGGCAGCAGGCGCTCCCTGGTCGCACCCATGCCCTCGGTGGGGAGGCGGTCACCCGCCTCGGCGCGGCGGTCGAGGACCACCCGCAGTGCGGGCACGAAGGTGAGCATCAGCAGGAACGCGACCGCGATGCCGACCGCGGCCAGGATCCCGAAGTCCCGCAGCGCCGGGATCGGGTTGATGATGTTGGTGAGGAAACCGATCGCGGTCGTGACCGTCGCGAGGGCGAGCGCGATGCCAACGGTGCCGATCGCGCGACCCATCGCCGCATCGACCCCGCGTCCCAGGCCGACCTCGTCGCGGTACCTCGACGTCAGGTGGATGCCGTAGTCGACCCCCAGCCCGATCAACAGGATCGGGACGATCTGGCCGACCTCGGTCAGGGGCCCCAGGACACCGACCATCTGCAGGAGCGCGCCGAGCCCGTTCATCCACAGCACGACCAGCACGATCGTGAGCATCGTCACGCTGGTGTCGGCGATCGTGCGACGGATCGACGCGGTCCAACGCCCGCCGAAGGGCTTGAGCCAGTAGACGAACAGCAGCACGCCGACGATGATCGCGAACGCCGTCAGGAACAGCTGGACGAGCTCGTCGAGGAACCAGTCGTCGTCCTCGAACAGCAAGGCGAAGCTGAACGGGCGCACCTCGATGTCGCCCTGCACCTCGACATCGCGGACCGCCCGGGCGATCGTCGACTCGCGGTCGATCTGCGCGTCCATCTCCGCGCTGGCGTCGATGAAGACGAGCAGCAGCCCGAGCTCGGGGGTGTCGTCGCCCTCCGGGACGAGCTGCGCCGCGAAGCCCAGCTCCTCGCCACCCTCGGCGAGCGCCCGCTCGCGCAGTGCCTTGACCGCATCGTCGTCGAGGACGGACGCATCGATGCCCTGCTGCGCGATGGCCTGCTGGACCGGCGTGAGGAAGCTGATCACACCGGGGTCCGTCGGATCCTGCGAGACGAGGTCGGCGGCGTCGCTCTCCGCGATCGCCGTCGTGACCCGGTCCACGGTGGCCAACGCGTCGACCGTCACGACGTCCCCGTCCCCCGCACGGATCACGACCTGCATCACCGTCTGGCTCGCCGCGTCGCCGAAGTGGTCACTGATCCGTCCGGAGGCGTCGATCTCCTCGGACTCCGGGGAGAAGCCCTCCTGACCGGTCGCCTGATCCAGCGTCGTGCCGAGCCACC
The DNA here is from genome assembly GCA_964451855.1 of uncultured Actinomycetota bacterium. Classification (GTDB taxonomy): domain Bacteria; phylum Actinomycetota; class Nitriliruptoria; order Nitriliruptorales; family Nitriliruptoraceae; genus CSSed11-175R1. The sequence goes on along the minus strand of CAYVJT010000280.1, from coordinate 2,273 downwards.
CGAACAGGACCGTGAGCAGCAGGGTCACGACGAGCACGACGACCGGCACGCGACGCACGAGGGCAGCCAACAGACGGACCAGTGTGCGCACAGGTACCCCCGAGTCAGCTCAGACGAGCACGGAAGCTGCGGTACCGGGCTCGACGAGCCGGTGACGCCACGTAGGGTACGGGCCAGGGCCGTGCGTGACCTACACCACGGCTGCGTACCTCCGCTCCGGGGACGCGCAGGCTCGTTCGCCGCACCCTCCCAAGCTCTGTAGGGTCTCGCTGCTCGGGTCGAGCCGTCGAGCGGTCGAGCCGTCGAGCGGTCGAGCAGTCGAGCAGTCGAGCCGGAGACCTGGAGGCGCACCGTGCTACGTCGCATGTCGAGCCTGTTCCTACGGACGTTGCGCGACGACCCTGCGGACGCCGAGCTCCCGGGGCACACCGCCCTGATCCGGGCCGGCTACATCCGCCGCGCCGGGTCGGGCCTGCACTCCTGGCTGCCGCTGGGCCACCTCGTCTACCGCAAGGTCGAGCGGATCATCCAGGAGGAGATGGACCGCATGGGCGCGCAGCAGGTGCACTTCCCCGCGCTGCTGCCCCGCGAGCCCTACGAGGCGACCGGCCGGTGGACCGAGTTCGCGGACACGCTGTTCCGTCTGAAGGACCGCCGCGGGAACGACCACCTGCTCGCACCCACCCACGAGGAGATGTTCACGCTGCTGGTCAAGGACCAGTACTCCTCGTACAAGGACCTGCCGCTGTCGATCTACCAGATCCAGCACAAGTACCGGGACGAGGCCCGGCCCCGCGCCGGCCTGCTGCGGGCCCGCGAGTTCGTGATGAAGGACTCGTACTCGTTCGACGTCGACGACGACGGGCTGGAGGCGTCCTACGAGCGTCACCGCGAGGCCTACATCGCGACCTTCGACCGTCTGGGGCTGGACTACGTGATCGTCTCCGCCATGTCGGGAGCGATGGGTGGCTCAGGCAGCGAGGAGTTCCTGTGCCCGACGCCGGTCGGCGAGGACTCCTTCGTGCGCAGTCCCGGCGGGTACGCCGCCAACGTCGAGGCGGTCACCACGCCCCGCCCGGATCCGATCCCCCTCGACGACGCCCCACCTGCACACGTCGAGGACACCCCCGACACCCCCACGATCGAGACGCTGGTCGCCCACGCCAACGAGCGCTACCCGAGGGAGGACGGGCGGCCGTGGACGGCGGCCGACACCCTCAAGAACGTGGTGGTGACGCTCGTGCACCCCGACGGCACGCGGGAGCCGCTCGTCGTCGGCGTGCCCGGCGACCGTGACGTCGACGACACCCGCCTGGCGGCTCAGGTCGAGCCCGCTTCGGTCGAGCCCTTCACCGAGGACGACTTCGACGCCCACCCGGGGCTCGTCATGGGCTACCTCGGGCCGCAGGCGTTGGGCGCGGACTCACCCTCAGGCGTGCGCTACCTCGTCGACCCCCGGATCGTCGACGGCACCCGGTGGATCACCGGCGCGAACGAGCCCGGGCGGCACGTGTTCGACCTCGTGTGCGGGCGCGACTTCACCCCGGACGGGACGATCGAGGCTGCCGACGTACGCGACGGCGATCCCGCTCCCGACGGCTCCGGTCCCCTGGAGCTCGCCCGCGGCATCGAGATCGGCCACATCTTCCAGCTCGGCCGCAAGTACGCCGAAGCCCTCGGCCTGCAGGTGCTCGACGAGAACGGCAAGCTCGTCACCGTCACGATGGGCTCCTACGGCATCGGTGTGTCCCGCGCGGTCGCCGCGATCGCCGAGACCACCGTCGACGACCTGGGCCTGTGCTGGCCACGCCAGGTCGCGCCCGCCGACGTCCACCTCGTCATCGCCGGCAAGGACGACGAGGTGGTGGCCGCGGCGGAGCGGCTCGCTGCGGACCTCGACGCCGCCGGGGTGGAGGTGCTCCTCGATGACCGCAAGGCCAGTCCGGGGGTCAAGTTCAAGGATGCCGAGCTGATCGGGATCCCCACGATCGTCGTGGTCGGCAAGCGGCTGGCCGACGGGGTGATCGAGGTGCGCGACCGCGCGAGCGACGAGCGCAGCGAGGTCGCGGTCGACGACGCCCTCGCCCACCTCACCGCGCTCTGCCAGGCCTGACGACGCATGCGGGCTCCGCGGCCCACGCCTCCCGGCGCGGCGCCCACGCGACCCGTCCCACGCGACCCGTCCCACGCGACCCGTCCCACGCGACCCGGGGCGAGGCGTGAAACCTCCGGTGCAGCCCTGCACCCCACACCGCACACCCCTGCACCCCACA
>CAYVJT010000279.1:1466-4612 GCA_964451855.1 uncultured Actinomycetota bacterium | reverse complement strand
CCGGCCACCTCGCCGAGGAAGGCGGTGACGAACGCGGTGAAGTGGCTGGCGGCCTCCTCCGGGAAGCCGTGGGCGAGGCCGGGCAGGACGTGCAGCTCGGCATCGTGCAGGGCCGCCGCCAACCGTCGCGCGTGGTGCGGCGGCGCGATCGGATCCTCCTCCCCCGCGAGCACGAGCGCGGGAGCGCGTATCTCGGCGAGCACCTCGCTGGCGTCGTGGCCCAGGCACGCCTCCGACAGCCGCAGGTAGCGTCGCCGCAACGCCTCGCCGGGAACGTCCGGGGGCAGCGCCTCGCTGCGCTCCCGTCGCCGCGCGAGCTCCGCGCCCGTGTACGAGCAGGCCAGCGCATCGTCGGTGAACTCCGCCCAACGACCGTCGCGCACCAGTGCGGCCCACCGCTCGATCACGGTCCGGACCTCGTCGTCCACGTCGACCAACGGTGCCGACAGCACCATCCCGGCGACGAGGTCCGGACGTCGCGCGGCCAGGTGCTGGGCGACCATCGTGCCCATCGAGTGGGCGATCAGGACGACGGGTGCGCCGACCCGGGCATCGATCACCTCGGCGAGGTCGGCGGCCAGCCCCGCGGTGGTCACCGCTCCGGTGAGCGGGTGACGGTAGGAGACGACCAGCCCCCGGCACCGGTCCATCGGGACCGGCAGCTCGTCGAACAGCCGGCGACCGGCGGGCTGCGACACGGGATGGAGCCCGTCGGTCAGCCCCGGGACGACCACCACCGGAGGTCCCGTCGGATCGCCGAGCGGCAGGATCGGCACCTTCGGCCCGTCGGCTGACCCCTCGCCCCCGTCAGGGGCCGCTCCACGCCCCTCGCCTGACCCGTCCCGGTCGTCACCGGACACGTCGCGCCCATCACCGAGCGGATGCCAGACCACCTCGACGTCGCTGCCCTCCCGTACGTCACCGGAAGCGCACGCTAGCGCCAGGTAGGGTCGTGGCTCGAGCGCCCTGGAGCCCGTCCGATGTCACATCCCCGCGAGCGTGCCGCGGGAGGTGCGTCGTCGTCGCACCCACCGTCCACCCGCGGGAGCGGCGCCGGGGTCGTCGGCGCCGCGCTGCTCGGCCTGGTCGCGATCGCCGTCGTGGGGCTCGTCATGGTCGGGGCGAACCTGCTCGCCGGTCCCCCGAACGTCCCCGAGGACGACGAGGCAGTGGCCTCCGCGACCGTCGGCACGTCCAGCGACGGCTACGACGTCTGGTCGCGCAACGACGACGGCACGCCCGTGCGCTGGGATCCCTGCAGCCCGGTCGAGGTGGTCGTCAACGGCGCAGGGGCGCCCGACGGTTGGCGCAGCGACCTCGACCGCGCACTCGACGAGGTGGCTGACGCCAGCGGCATCGACCTCGAGGTGGTCGGCGCCGCGGACGAACGCCCTGACGTGCGCCGCCCCGCGTACCAGCCGGACCGCTACGGCGACCGGTGGGCGCCCGTGCTCGTGGCCTGGGCGGCACCGGGCGAGGGCGGGCTGCCGCTGCGCGCCACGGATCGGGGGCTGGCGATCCCCGTCGCGGTCGGTGTCGACGGCGATCGCACCTACGTCACCGGGCAGGTGGTGCTCAACCGCGAGCGCGACGACCTGCAGGTCGGGTTCGACGATCGCGACACCTCGTGGGGCGCGACCCTGCTCCACGAGCTCGGCCACCTCCTCGGGCTCGCCCATGCCGACGACCCCGACGAGCTCATGGCGCACCACCCTGGCGATGGCCCGGTCGAGCTCGGGCCCGGTGACCGCGCCGGGCTGCGAGCGGTCGGACGTGACGCCGGCTGCCGTGACGCGACGGCCCCGCAACCCATCTCGGTGCCCGAACCGCGCAGCGAGCTCGACCTGCTGCGCGAGCAGCGCCGCCACGGCTCGTGAGCCGGCGTCGCGTGCCGGCGTCGCGGGGTGATGGCGGTCATGCGGTGAGGGCGGTCGCGCGGCGAGGTCGCTCGCCCGGTGAGCGCGGTCGCGGTCAGCCCTCGGGTGTCCTGACCCCGCCGGTCGCCTCGCTGACCCCACCGTCGACCGGCAACGTCACCCCGGTGATCCACCCCGCGGCATCCGACAGCAGGAAGACCACGGAACGCGCGACGTCCTCCGGGGTCCCCAGCCGCTCGAGCGGATGCGTCTTCGCGACCGCTTCCTCGTCGTAGCTCCAGAGCGCCTCGGAGAGCCGCGTCTTGACGATGGCCGCCGCCACGGCGTTGACCCGGACACCGGGCGCCAGCTCGTGCGCGAGCTGCCGCGTGAGGTAGTGCAGAGCGGCCTTGGAGACGTTGTAGGCCCCGATCAGGGGGCTCGGCCGGCGTCCACCTGCGGAGCCGATCGACACGATCGCGCCACCGCGCGTGGCCATCGAGCTGTGCCACGCCGCCCGGGCCCACAGCAACGGCGCGCGGAGGTTGACCTCCCACGTCTTGTCGACGGCCCCCATGTCGACGTCCATCAACGAGCCGGCGGCGGGGTTGGTCCCCGCGTTGTTGACCAACAGGTCGCAGGAGCCGAAGGTGTCGACGGCCGTGCGCACCGCCTCGTAGGCGTGCGTCTCGTCCGCGGCGTTGCCGATCACCGGGACCACCCGGTCACCGAGCTCCTCGGCGAGCGGCTCGAGGCTCTCCGGCTTGCGTCCGGTGATGACCACACCGGAGACGTCGCTCGCGAGCAGTTCGCGGACGATCGCCTCGCCGATGCCGCGGCTGGCACCGGTGACCAGCGCCACCTTGCCGTCGAGACGGATCTCCATGCGTCTGCCTCCCTTCGCGGAGGCGGACGCTAGCAGCGGCCCGTCACGTCCCGGTGGTCGCGGTCGCCTCGATCGCGGCGGCCAGATCGAGGTCCTTCTGGGTGATCCCGCCCGCGTCGTGGGTGGTGAGCACCACCGTCAGGTTGTTGTAGACGTTGGTCAGCTCCGGGTGGTGGTTGGCGTCGTCGGCGAGGTCCGCGATCCGCACGATCAGGTCGATCGCGTCGCGGAAGCCGTCGAGCTTGTAGTCACGACGGATCGTGTCACCGTCGCGCTCCCACCCTTGGAGCTCGGTGAGGGCTGCGTCGATCGTTGGGCTATCTAGAGTGTCCATACCCGCTGGGTACCAGGGACCGAGCCGTCTCGCCACCGGCCACGAACCTCCCGCTACCGGCCACGAACCA
>CAYVJT010000279.1:0-1366 GCA_964451855.1 uncultured Actinomycetota bacterium | reverse complement strand
CGCCACCGGCCACGAACCTCCCGCTACCGGCCACGAACCATCCGGGTCACCGACCAGCGGACGTCCGCGACCCGTGGACGGCGAGCCCGTCACCAGATCGCCAGGAGCCGTCGATGCCGGAACTGCCGATGTTCCCCCTCGGGACGGTGCTCCTGCCCCACATGCTCCTGCCGCTGCACATCTTCGAGCCCCGCTACCGGGCCCTGATCCACGACGTGCTCGACGGTGACCGCGAGTTCGGCGTCACGCTCATCGAACGCGGGCACGAGGTCGGCGGCGGCGACCAGCGTGCCGACGTCGGCACGGTGGCCCGGGTCGAGGAGGCCGAGGAGCTCGACGACGGCCGCTGGGTCGTGCTCGCCGCCGGGACCCGTCGCATCCGCGTGGAGCGCTGGTTGCCCGAGGAACCCTACCCCCGCGCCGAGGTGGTCGAGCTGCCCGAACCACCAGCCGAGCCCGGCACGGCGGAGCTGACCGCCGACCTGGAGCCACAGCTGCGCCGCAGCCTCGCGATGCTGACCGAGCTCGGTGAGGAGGGCGTGCCCGATACCTTCGAGCTCTCCGACGACGTGCGGCGGGCCTCCTGGCAGGCCGCCATCGTCATGCCCTTCACCCCGTACGACACCCAGCGGATCCTGGAGACCGACAGCTGCCGCGAACGCCTCCTGCTGACCACCTCTCTGGTGGCCGACCTCGAGGAGGTCCTCGCGTTCCGGCTCGGCGACTGACCGCCCGCAGGGACCGACCGACCCACCACCGCGAGTCACCCTTGGCCACCTCGCCCCGCAGCACGACGACGCTGACGATCCGCCGCTTCCGCCCCGAGGACGCCGAGGCGGTCGGGCGCATCACCCTGTCCGCCTACGACGCCTACGGCACGATCGGTGGCGAGTACCGCGACTACCTCGGCGACCCGACACGGCGGGCCGACGGGTGCACGGCGCTGCTGGTCGCCGAGCTGGACGGCGAGGTGGTGGGCACCGTCACCTTCGTCGTCCCTGGCGACGACGCCTGGGAGGGTCCCGATCCCGCGCCCGGCGATGCCAGCTTCCGCGTGCTGGCCGTCGCACCCGAGGCCGAGGGCTACGGGGTCGGACGTGCGCTGGTGTGCCGCTGCATCGAGCTGGCCCGTGAGCTGGGCTGCCATCGGATCGTGATCGTCTCCATGGCCTGGATGACCCGTGCGCACGCGCTCTACCACCGCCTGGGGTTCGTGCGACGCCCCGACCTGGACCTGCGCTTCCCCAGCGGGGACGGCGCGATGTTCCAGCTCGACCTCACCGACGAGGCCGCGGAGCTGTTCCCGCCCCCGGGTCCCGTCCCGGACGAGCTGCCCTGGTTCGAGGATGCCTGGCCCCGCTGACCC
>CAYVJT010000278.1:0-4616 GCA_964451855.1 uncultured Actinomycetota bacterium | reverse complement strand
GCTTCCGATGCGACGAGTGAGCTGCCCGACGAGGCTCCCGAGGCGCCGCCGGAGCACGCGCCAGGCCCTCCTGAGGACCCAGGGCCGGGCAACTGATCACGGCACCCTGCTGAGTAGACGGTGAGGGCCCCGGCGCGATCGCGCCGGGGCCCTCACCGTTCTCCTACCGGCCGATCACCGAGGTGACCCGACCGGAGAGCTCCTACACGCCAGCACGCTCCACGGCTCGTTGCAGGGGTGGCAGCACCGCGGTGGCGACCGCGACCTTGACCGCGTCACCGAGCAGGAAGGGCACGACGCCGAGGGTGACCGCCTCGATCGGCCCGACACCCAGCAGCACGCCAAGCACCGTCGCGCCGACGGCGTAGATCACGAGGTTGCCGAGCACCATGGCCAGGGCGGCGCCGCGGACGCTCGCCGTCCAACCGCCGCGGGCGAGCCGACCGACGATCAAGGTCGCGAGGACGAAGCCCGCGATGTAGCCGAGGGTCGTCCCCCCAGACACCGCGAACCACGGGACCCCCAAGGCCCCAACGACGAAGAAGGCCGACGCACCCGCTCCGGCTCGGACCGGCCCCAACGCGGCCGCACCGAGCAGCACGACGAAGGTCTGTGCGGTCACCGGCACCGGGGTTCCCGGCAGCGGGAACGCGACCTGTGCGCTCACGGCGAGGGCGACGGTGAACAGGCCCACGAGCACGACGTCGCGGACCCACGTCCACGGGACGAGGTCCGCGAGCACCGGGGTGCCCGCACGAGCGGCAGCGGAGGAGGAACTCATCGACGACTCCTGAGGACGCGGTCGGGGCGGGTCACGCTACTCGCTGGGGACGATCGCACCGAAGCGGACACCCCGCAGCGGCCCTCCACCTCGCGGTCCCACCGGTCGATGCCCGCGTCGGACGACGCGAACGCCGAGGTGACCGGATCGGGTTCACCGACCGCCCAAGCGTGGAAGCTACCGGGCTCCTCGCGGGTTCCCTCCAGCGGACCCATGACCCGACGGCCGGGAGTCTCGCCCTGTCCCCTACCCTGAACCGGGTGTCCACCGACCCGCGTCACGCTGCGTTCCGGGAGTACGTCCTCCCGGAACTCGAGGTGCTGTTCCGGGTCGCGCGCCGGCTCACCGGCGATGCGACCGAGGCCGAGGACCTCGTCCAGGACGCCCTCGTCCGGGCCTTCCGTGCGTTGGACCGCTTCGACGGGCGCCACCCCCGAGCGTGGCTGCTCACGATCCTGCGGAACACGCACTACAACCGCCGCCGCAAACGCACCCCGGACCTGCTGGAGGACGAGGTCGCCCAGCGTCTCCCTGACCCCGACGATGCCGCCGACGGGACCGCGGACAAGGCGCTGGCCAGCGGGTTCCAACCCCTCGTGAAGGAGGCGCTCGGCAAGCTCTCGCTCCGCCACCGGCAGGTCATCGCGCTGGTCGACCTCGATCAGCTCACCTACCGTGAGGCCGCGGAGCTGCTCGGCGTCCCTCCGGGGACGGTCATGAGCCGTCTGCACCGCGCCAGGGCGAAGGTCCGCGCACACCTCGAGGAGAACGGGTTCGAGGAGGAGTTCCGATGAGCCGCTTCAGCAGGTCCGCGTCCCACGATCCCGGGCAGCCGCAGCTGCCTCAGGATCCCGACTGCCACGAGGTCGGTCGGGTGCTCCAGGCCTTCCTCGACGGGGAGCTCGGTCCGGAGGACGGGGAGCTGGTCACCGCGCACCTCGCCGTCTGCGATCGGTGCGACATCGAGTCGCGCACCGTGCTCGCCGTCCGCGATGCGATCCGCCGCCAGCGCCCGGATCTCGACGTCGACCGACTGGCCAGGCTCGAGCGGTTCGTCGACGACCTCGCCGACCGTCCCTGACCCGCAAGATGCCGGCGCCCGATGACGATCGGACGTTGCTGCCACCTCGCCGGCGGTGCTTGCGGTGCGCGTCCTGTCGGTGCGTCTCCGGTCGGTAGCTGGGACTACGGTGGCGATCCCCGATCGGGAGTCGCGCATGATGTCGCAGCGGACCGGCTACGTCGCCGCGGAGGACGAGCCGGGTTCCGAGGTGCTCGCTCGGTTGCGTCCACGGGCGCTGCACCGGGCCGAGGAGGGGCGTGCGCTCAAGCGTGACGAGGCCGCGGCGCTCATGACGTGCCGGGACGAGGACCTGCAGCGGCTGCTGGCGATCGCGTCACGGGTCCGTGACGCTGCGCCCTGGTACGCCGAGGGCGCCTGGGGGCGCGACACCGACGGCCGGCGTCGGGTCACCTACTCGCGCAAGGTGTTCGTGCCACTCACCCACCTGTGCCGCGACAGCTGCGGCTACTGCACCTTCGCGTGGCCGCCCAAGGAGGAGATCCCGGCCTACCTGCCACCCGACGAGGTGCTGCGTATCGCCCGCGAGGGCCAGCAGGCCGGGTGCAGCGAGCTGCTGTTCACCCTCGGCGACAAGCCTGAGCTGCGCTACCCGGCGGCACGAAGGTGGCTCGATGCGCGTGGCTACGACTCCACCCTCGAGTACCTGCGCGCCGTGTCGATCCTGGTGATCGAGGAGACCGGGCTGCTCCCCCACCTCAACCCGGGGGTGATGAGCTGGGCGGAGATGTCCACGCTCAAGCAGGTCTCGGCGTCGATGGGGATGATGCTCGAGACCACCTCGCGGCGGTTACTGGACAAGGGTGGGGCACACCACAACGCCCCCGACAAGGACCCCGAGGTCCGCCTGCAGGTCCTGGAGGACGCGGGCCGCTTGTCGGTGCCCTTCACCTCGGGGTTGCTGATCGGGATCGGCGAGTCCCTGCCCGAACGTGCCGACACCCTGCTGGCGCTTCGCGAGACGCACCGTCGCTACGGCCACCTGCAGGAGGTGATCGTGCAGAACTTCCGGGCCAAACCCGACACGGCGATGCGCGACCACCCCGAGCCGACCCTCGAGGACCTGCTGGCGACGGTCGCGACCGCCCGGGTCCTGCTCGGCCCCACCGTCCACCTGCAGGCGCCACCCAACCTCTCGCCGGGGGTGTACGGACGCATCCTCGACGCGGGGATCGACGACTGGGGCGGGGTGTCCCCGGTCACGCCCGACCACGTCAACCCCGAGGCGCCGTGGCCTCACCTGGACCGGCTGGCCGAGGAGTCGGCCGGTCACGGCTTCGCCCTGACGCCGAGGTTGTGCGTCTACCCCGAGTACGTCACGACCCCCGACCCGTGGCTGGCGGGACGGATGCGAGGTCCGGTGCAGGCGCTGGCGGATCGGCACGGCCTGGCGGTGCGGGAGGCCGCACCGACGGGACAGCCGTGGCAGGACCCCGAGGTGCGCTCAGGTGCCCTGACCGACGAGATGGCCGCGGTGATCGATGGCGACGAGGCCGGCGGGTCCGCGGCCGACGGGCGCAACGCCCGCTCGGCGCAGGCCGACGACGCCGTCCACCACGCGGTCTACGGCGACCTGCACGTCATCGCCGACGGGGTGCTCGCGAGCAACGCCCCCCGGACCGAGGGGCCACCTCGCACGACGGTCCGCCGGGACGTCGCCGCCGCGCTGGCCCGCGCCCAGGCCGGCACCGTGCTCGACGATCCCGAGGCGCAGTTGCTCTTCGAAGCGACCGGCGCCGAACTGGAGGCGCTCGCGCAGGCTGCCGACGAGGTCCGCGCCGACCGGGTCGGTGACGAGGTCACCTACGTCGTCAACCGCAACATCAACTTCACCAACGTCTGCTACACCGGCTGCCGGTTCTGCGCCTTCGCGCAGCGTCGCGACGACCCGGACGCCTACACGCTGTCGTTGACCCAGATCGCCGACCGCGCCGAGGACGCCTGGAACGAGGGCGCCACCGAGGTCTGCATGCAGGGTGGCATCCATCCCGACCTGCCCGGCGACTACTACTTCGACCTCATCGACGCGGTGTTGGAGCGGGTCCCCGAGATGCACGTGCACGCGTTCAGCCCGATGGAGGTCGTCAACGGCGCCGCACGTCTGGGCATCTCGCTCCGCGAGTGGCTCCAGGAGGCCAAGCAGCGCGGCCTCGGCTCGATCCCGGGCACCGCCGCGGAGATCCTGGACGACGAGGTCCGTTGGGTGCTGACCAAGGGCAAGCTGCCCGCGGCGCAGTGGGTCGAGGTGGTGACCACCGCCCACGAGGTCGGGCTGCCCTCCTCCTCGACGATGATGTACGGCCACGTCGACGAGCCCCACCACTGGGTGGCCCACCTCAAGCTGCTCCGGCGCATCCAGGAGGACACTGGCGGGTTCACCGAGTTCGTCCCCCTGCCGTTCGTGCACCAGCTCGCGCCGATCTACCTCGCCGGCGTGGCCCGTCCCGGATCGTCCTGGGAGGACGACCGGCGCGTCCACGCCGCCGCACGGCTCCTGCTCCAGGGCGCGATCGACCACGTCCAGGTCTCCTGGGTCAAGCTCGGCCTCGACCGGGCCGTCACCCTCCTGCAGGGCGGGTGCGACGACCTCGGCGGGACCCTGATGGAGGAGACCATCTCCCGCATGGCGGGCTCCGAGCACGGCGTGCGTCAGCGTCCCGAGGACCTGGTCGCTACCGCTGCGGCCGCCGGACGGCCCGCCCGCGAGCGCACCACCATCTACGGACGTGTCGGTGCGCCGGTGTCGACCTGATC
>CAYVJT010000277.1:0-4634 GCA_964451855.1 uncultured Actinomycetota bacterium | reverse complement strand
CATCTGGTCAACAGGCGTCCAACCGCCGCACCCGGCTGGAACACACGGGCGTTGTTCCCTGGTTCCAACGGGGAACGAGAACGCCGGATCTGAGCTGCCTCCGCTGATGGTGTCACCACTGGCTGGCAGGGAGGCGAGGAGGCTGGCACTTGTGTTGGCTACTTGCGGTAAGGGGGGCGGGTGCTGTCACAGGCGGTGAGCATGAGGAAGCGGGTGGCGAGGTCCACGGCTTCGTGGTGTGCGAGGCCCTGTTCGACGACGAGCGAGTACCAGGCCCCGAAGTCGACGAGGTGGCCTGCAACGGCGCGGAGTCGCTCGCGTCGTCTGCCACGTAGTCCACACCCGGCGATCAGGGCGTCGGCCAATGCTGCGTCGTACTCGCGCATGGTCTGTTGTGCGCCGGGTGGCATCGCGTCGAAGTCCCGGTAGACCGGGTAGGTCTCCTGCGCGGTCTGTTCGTAGTAGGCGTAGAGCTCGTTCAACGCGTGGCGGGCCCGTTCTTCGAGTGTGGGGATCTCGCGCCACCTGCGTGCGTCCGGTGGGTGATCTTGTGGGTCTGCGTGGCTCATGCAGGCCGCGTAGAGCTCCTCCTCGTTGCCGAAATGCCGGTAGACGGTCATCCGGCTGACGCCGGCCTCTTCGGCGATGGCGCTGATGCTGGTGTTGGCCGGTCCCACTGTGGTGTGCAGGCGGACCGTAGCCTCGATGATGCGCTGTCGGGTCGCGTGTGTCTGCTCGGCGCGTTTGCGCATGCGGTAGGTCCGCGTCGGTCGTTCCAGGCTCATCGCTTCCTCGTTGGGTTGCTCGCGTGCTGTTGACACCGTGCGCCTTGCTATTTAGCGTACAGGTATGTCACGCGAACAGGTGGAGGGAGCATGAGCCTTACGAAGAAGGCGACCGCAGCGAGCCGGGTCAAGGTCGTCAAGCCCGACAGCAGCCGCGTGCGGGAGGTCCTGCCCGGTGTCGGGGTGGCACTCAAGCTCGAGGGCGCAGACACCGGGGGCGCCCTGTCGATCGTCGAGCACCCCTTCGACGTCGGCGCGTCCGTCCCGCCGCACATCCACACCTACGAGGACGAGTTCTCGATCGTGCTCGAGGGCGAGATCGGTTTCCGCTCCGAGGACAAGGAAGTCGTGCTCGGACCCGGCGGCTACATCGTCAAACCACGAGGCGAGGTCCACGCGATGTGGAACGCGGGCAGCACACCCGCGCGCATGATCGAGGTGATCTCCCCTGCGGGGCTCGAACAGAGCATGGCCGAGTACGTCGACCTCGTCGCGGCTGGAGCCGACGAAGCCCAGCTCGCGGACCTCGATGATCGGTACGGCTGCCACGAAGCGCACGCCGACTGGTGGGACGGCGTGGTCAACCGCTTCAACCTCACGCCTCATGGAAGCCCGAACTCGTGACGTCGTGATCGACGCCGGCGCTGCGAACCTTCACGACCTACAGTCGACCGGAGCCATGACGTCACCAGGCTTGCGATGGCGCCCGTTCTTCAACGTCCCAAGTGTGTAGATGGCCGCCCACGAGCAGGTGCGCAACACGGGCGTGTTCCACTGGTTGGTTGAGATCGTTGAGTCTGGTCGTCCGCCCAAGGTCCGCATCGCGGAGCAGCCGCTGCCCGGTGATCCGGACCACTCCGAAGCCCCTGACCCACGTCGGGCGCTTCCACGGAAGCGCTTGTCCCCCAACAGAGATCCGGTCGACACCACGCGCCGATCCTCACCGACGATTCGCCCGCGGAGTCCCTGCGCGGTCTTGAGCTGAACCGATCGGAGCTTGCCGCCCATGGCGGCCCATCGTGCCGAGGACTACCGAGAGCGGAGGGTGGACCGCATGTGCCCGCTGCGCCCTCGCGTACTGCAGCAGCCGTCAGGTACCGCTCTTCTGGACTGGCGGGCGGAACACACCCTGGGATCGGAGGTTTGCCGCATCGAATGGCGGCTCGCGCTGTCAGCGGTCGGGGCCGAGGTAGTGGCGGCGAACCGTCTCGGTGCAGTTCTGCGGGTCGAGGTGGTCGGGGCCGGTGAAGATCGCCGTTGCGATGGCCCGCAGGTTCGGGTCGTCGGGTTGGCGCTTGCGCAGCTTACGACGCAGGGTGCGGCCCTCGGGCCCGAAGGTTGTCCAGACGGTGGCCCAGAACCGGGCGACGAACCGCATGCGCCGGAGCCGCTCGGCGCGCTCGGCGCCGTAGGGGAGGAAGGTGTCAACCTCCCAGGTTGGGCTCGAGAGGAGCTGCTCGCTGACACGCCGCACGTCGCGCAGCGCCAGTGCGAGCCCCTGACCGATCAGGGGGTTGTTGTAGCCGGCGGCGTCACCGATGAGCACGACCCCGTCGGCGAACGGCCGGTCGGTCCAGGTGTCGTCGGCCGGGAAGGTGCGGCACGGTCCCGACGGGGTGGCCTCGGCCCACAACTTGCCGTGGGGGATCGCGTCGAAGCATGATGCGGTCAGGAAACGCTCGGGCCCGGCCGGGCCGCTGTAGCGCTGTGGGTCCTCGGTCCCTGGACAGAGGTAGATGCGGGCGCGGCCGCCACCCTGGGGGAAGGTGACCATCCACACGTCCTCGCCGATGCTCACGACGTTGTGGCGGGGGTCGATGTCGAGGTCGTCGACGAGCAGCCCGGCGATCAGGTGCGTCTCGGGTGCTCGCTGCAGGGGGATCCCGTCCTGGCGGCGGACCCGGGAGGAGCGCCCGTCGGCACCCACCACCAACCGACAGGACACCTCGTCCTCGGCACCGTCCCGCCGGAAGGACACGTGTGGCGGCGTCCCGGGGGTGACCTCGACGTGGCTGATCCCGTACAGCACCTTCGCGCCTTCGGCAGCGGCCTTCGCTGCCAACGCGTTGCACGCGGCGGGGTGGGTGAGGTTGATCTCGCCGGGCACGCCGTCGAGCAGGTGGTCGAATGGGAGCGGCTCCGCTTCGGCGCCCTGCGGGCCGTCGCCGTAGTTGACCCTCGCCTCGACGAGGTGGCCGCCGGCGTGGCGCAGCACGTCGTAGAACCCGAGGTGTTGAGCTTCGGCCACCCCCAGGGGTGCAGGTTCTCGCCGCGGACCCGATCGGCGTAGCGGTGCTGCCGCTCGAGCACGAGCACCTCGAGGCCCTCGCGAGCGAGGACCGCCGCCAGTGCTGACCCGGCGATCCCACCCCCCACGATCGCGACGTCGACCTGCATCGTCCTCACCTTCTCCCCGGCGTCGCCGGCTGGCGTGGCGGTCAGTCTCGGTCGGTCGCGACGAGCCCGAGTTGCGTGCGAACGTGCTCGAGGGTGTGATGCATCTCGGCCTGCGGGCTGATCTGGAGCGATTCGAACCCCTCGTCGGTCCACACCGTGTGCCCTGCCGGCCAGTGGAACGCCTGTCCCGCCTGGACCGTCTCCTGAGATCCGTCGGTGTAGCGCACGTGCGCCGTGCCGTCGAGCAGCAGTCCCCAGTGCGGGCACTGACACAGGTCGTCCGGTAACCCCTCCAGCAGCGGTGTGGTGTCGCCGCCCGGCGGAACGTGCAGCCGACCGACGTCCATGCCGCCCCAGTCCTGTCCCAGGATCCGCACGCCGTTGGCCTCGAGGCGCATCGGCAGGTCTGCCGCGTTCGACCGCATCGTGGTCACCTTCCGTCGGTTGTCGGGATCGACGCTACGCACCCCTACGCCTGCGCACATCGCGGCAAGCCCGCGGATCGCATCACGGGAACCCCGTAGATCACCCGGTCTCCCGAGGTGAGACCAGTTCCATGGCCACCGCGGCCCGGGTTGCGTCGGCCCGCCCGTTGGCGTCCAGCTTGCGGTACAGGTTGGTGACGTGACGCTCCACGGTCGCGACCGAGATGCCGAGCGAGGTCGCGATCTGCTTGTTCGCCTCCCCTTGGGCGATGAGGCGCAGCACCTCCCGCTCACGAGGGGTCAGCGCGACGGCCGGAGGTTGCTTGGCGGGTTCTGTGACCGGGTCTCGTCCCTCGACGAACGCGAGGATCTCCTCGACCACCGAGCCGGAGTCACGGATGAACGGATCGTGTTCGTTGCCGTCGAGAACCCGCAACTGTGCACCGGGGACCAGCGCCGCGATCTCCTCCCCGGCCGACAGTGGCACGGCATGGTCGCCACCGTCGTGGAGCACCAGGGTCGGCGCACGGATGCTGGGCAGGACCTCACGCACGTCCATCGTCCACCGGTAGTCCAGCAGCTGGATCGCGGTCTCCGCTGAGGTCGCCTTCCGTTGGAAGCGGTCGAACCACGCCAGATCCTGCGAGCTGGCGTTGGGCACCAGCCGGCTCGCCAGCGCCCGTGACCCCACCCCCCAGTCGAGGCGGATCACCTGCTTGAGCGCCTCGTGGGCTTCCTTGGTGCTGATCGCCGTCCCCCGGGCGAACGCCGAGTAGAACACCAGCCGCTCCACACGCTCGGGATATCGGGCAGCGAACAGGGCGACGGGCGGCGCACCGCGGGAGTAGCCGATCAGGTGCGTCCGATCGATGCCTGCGTGGTCGAGCACCGCCACAAGCTGCGCGACATCGTTGTCCAGTGACAGTTCGAACCCGTCGCGGTCCGACAATCCGCATCCGAGCCGGTCGTACCACACGAACCTGTGTGCAGCCGCGAACCTGTCACGCGCGCTCGCTGCCGCCGGGTG